>NZ_JBMDKA010000020.1:0-118470 GCF_057809475.1 Flavobacterium sp. FG19
CTCATTATTATCAAATTTAATTATAAATTCGTCTAAACTTTTGGGTGCAGTCTATATGAATGATGCGTTTTTTGTACTAACTTAAACTCTTACTTAATTACTCTTTATCTAAATCTTTTGCCGTTTTAAATCCGGTCAAAAGTCCGATTCCTGCCATTATGAAAATAATTGAAGGATAAACCGCCCCGTCATTTAGAGAAGTGTAAGTCGTAATTAATAGCGCAAGAAAAATTCCAACACCGCTTCCTATTAATAAGAAAGCCAGATTTACTACAAAGATTTTCCAGGCCGGAACTCCGTTTCCTTTTCCCTGAATAAAAATACTGGCATCTACACCTTTTTCGATAAGAGCCAGACGCTCTCTGTTTCTCGTTGAATAAACTAAATAAACGATCCCGAAGATCATTAAGAAAAAGCTGATTGGAATTAAAATTTTGTCGTCCATGATATTTAACGTTTTTAATTGATTGATATACCCCATATGACGAGAGGTTTTTAAATCAGGTTACAAGTTTTTACAAAAAAAATTCAATTTTTATCCCGAAGCTTCGGGACCAAATTCCAAAACTAACTGATTATCAACTAATTTTAGCATTACAAAACTTTGAAAAAACTATACTATTATATATGTATAGTTCAAATTCCAATTTAAATAGGAATTTGGGGATTTATTTTTTTGGAATTTATTTTTCAAATTCTTGTAACCTAAAACAACAAACTGTCGTCCTATACAACATGAGCAAAATAAATGACCAGCATTATATCGATAAAGTTCTTCAGGGCGAGACGCATTCATTTGCCGTTCTGGTAGATCGTTATAAGGATATGGTTTTTACTCTGGCTCTTAAAATGGTAAAAAACCGAGAGGAAGCCGAAGAAGTTGCTCAGGACACGTTTATTAAGATTTACAATTCGCTGAATAAATTTAAAGGTGATTCCAAATTTTCGACCTGGATTTACAAAATTGCTTACAATACGTGTCTGGACCGCTTGAAGAAAAGCAAAAAAGACGATTTGAATATTTCCATAGATGATTTCTCATCGCATTTGATTAAAACAATGGACAATGCTTTGAGTGCCCTGGAAGATCAGGAACGAAAGCTGACCATTCAGAAATGCTTAAACTTATTGCCTGGTGATGAAAATTTCCTTCTGACTTTATTTTATTTTGAGGATCAGAATTTAGAAGAAATTGGAAAAATCATGAATATCTCGGCCAATAATGCCAAAGTAAAATTGTTTAGGAGCCGACAGAAATTAGCCGTAATTTTGAGACAGCAGTTAGAACCGGAAATAATAGAATGTTATGAAATCGGCAAGATTCCAAAACAAAAACAAAATGAAGAGTGCCGATAACCTATTCCGATAAAAAACAAATAGTATCTTCATATGAAAGAGAGCGATAAAAATATAGAACAACTTATTGAAAAAATGATGGCTGATGACAAACTACAGTCACCATCATTGGATTTTACTTCTAAAATAATGGCTGAAGTTCAGGTTTTAGAAGAGAAAAAACTCAAAGCTTACAAACCTTTAATTTCTAAACCTATCTGGATTTCGATGGGCTTGGCTGTGGCGGCATTAGTGATTTATGTTTCTCTATTCTCCGTTTCTGAAACTGATTTCAAAATTGATGAAGTTGGAAAATTGTACTCTGACAGAATGTTAACCGCATTTTCAGGAATTCATTTATCTAAAAATATCCTGTACGCCATCTTAATTGTTCCTTTTATGATTTTAGTTCAGGTTGGTGTTTTGAAAAATTATTTTGATAAAAAGTATCAATTATAGATCTAAAAATGAAACATACAACTGTAATTTTTAAACATTCCCTAATGGTCAAAAAAACATACACCTGTTTTATCTTGATGATGATGTTGTTTGTTACTAATAACGTATCAGCAATTTCATCAAACTTTACTACTAAGGAAATCAAATTTGACAGTGAGGGCGTTTCTCTTGCCGGAACTCTTTTTATACCTAATAAAACAGAAGCTGCCGTTGTGATTGTTCACGGATCCGGACAAGAAAAAAGAATGACAGACTTTGCTGCTACCCTGGCCAGCAATGGAATTGCCGTTTTAACATATGATAAACGCGGAGTAGGAACATCAGCTGGCGTGTATGCCGGGCCTGAGGTAGGAACGAACAATGTTGATTGCTCCAATTTAACTCTTTTGTCTTTAGACGCAAGTGCTGCCGTAAATACCTTATCTAAATCTTTATCCAACAATAAAATACCAATAGGTTTAATAGGCGGCAGTCAGGCCGGATGGATCATTCCGTTAGCAGCAGAAAAAAATAAAAAAGTTAAATTTATGACCATATTTAGCGGAGCTCTTATAACGGTTAAAGAACAATTGAGATTTCAATTTTACACTAATGGAAATCAAAATTTTTGGGATACACACTCCGAAGAAGAAGCAAGAAAACATGTATTCAATGATCCGGATAAATATGAGTTTGTGGATACAAATCCTAACGATGCGCTTTCTAAATTATCGATTCCGGGATTCTGGATTTTTGGAGGCAGAGACATACAAGTTCCTGTAAAATTATCAATCGAATATCTTGATGCATTAAAATCTAAAGGAAAACACTATAATTATAAGTTATTTCCAGCTTTGGGACATAATACCGCTTTTTCAAATTCTGAAGAACCTATGATGGATGCGATAAACTGGATTAAAAATATAGACAGACTAAACAATCATTGATAAAAAATATCCACTTACTGTTCTTGATCTTTTAAAAAAGGAGAAAGAAAACCATTTTGTATACCTTTTTTAATTGTTCTATCACGATCTTTGTTCAAGTTGAAATTTTGAAAAATTATTTTGACAAGAAGTATCAGTTCTAAGATTGTTAAAAAAACTCATATTGCTCTTGATGAACTTATTTATTGTATTTTTGTAAGGTTCATTAAATTACAAATACAATGATACACAAAACCATTACTCCTAAGGATAAAATTGTCAATCTTTCTTTTGAGATTCCAAAACATTATGTTGGAAAATCATTGAAAGTTTCGATTGATTTTGAAAATGAAGTTGATCAAATAAAAAGTGATTTATCCAAAGAAGACTTTGTAAAGTGGATCGAGAATGCTGAAAAATCCCAAACAATGTCCTTAGAAAAGTTTAATGAGAAATGGGAAGAAAAAAAGCTGAAGATCCAAAACAATATACGTTAGATATTTCTGAAAATTACTTTCAAACCTTAGAAAACATTGTTGATTATATTGCTTTCGAAAAACATCAACCTTTAAATGCAATTAAAGTTGGTAACGGAATAAACAAAACAATGAGTAAAATCATTGAAAATCCTTTAATTTATTCCGAGTGCGAAAATCTTCCAACAAAATCTAAAATTTACAGAGAAGCAACCTACAAAACTTGGCTAATTATATTTAAAGTTAGAAACTATCACGTTACAATTCTTGGAGTTTTAAGCGGAAAAAGAAAATCTTCTTCTTTTAAAAAACTCAGATAGAAGAATCACCTGTAAATTATTCGCAATTATTTTCAAAAACCTTGCATTTTAATTCCGGAAAAACTATTTTAAGCTTTCCTGAAAAATCATTTTTAACCCATTCATTTACAGGATTTTTACTTCGAAATCGTTCCCTTTTTTTTAAGAAAATTTTGAGAACCTAAACCGTTGCAAGATTGTAACTTATAAAGTATCTTTGCACCCTAATTCGAAATTCATAAAATGAATAAACTATTGATTGTTGGAACGGTTGCTTTCGACGCAATTGAAACTCCTTTCGGAAAAACAGATAAAATATTAGGTGGTGCTGCAACCTACATTGGATTATCAGCGTCATTCTTCAACCTGCAATCGGCCATTGTTTCTGTAGTTGGCGACGATTTCCCTCAAGAACATTTAGATCTTTTAACTTCAAAGAATATTGATATCTCCGGTATCGAAATTGTAAAAGGAGGAAAGACTTTTTTCTGGAGCGGTTTATACCACAACGATTTAAATTCCAGAGACACTCTTGTAACGGAGCTGAACGTTTTAGCTGATTTTCAGCCAAAAGTTCCTCAAAACTACAAAGATGCCGATGTTGTGATGTTAGGAAACTTACACCCATTAGTACAAAGCAGTGTTTTAGACCAGATGGAGAAAAAACCAAAATTAGTGGTTTTAGATA
The DNA here is from genome assembly GCF_057809475.1 of Flavobacterium sp. FG19. NCBI lineage: Bacteria > Pseudomonadati > Bacteroidota > Flavobacteriia > Flavobacteriales > Flavobacteriaceae > Flavobacterium > Flavobacterium sp. FG19. The sequence goes on from NZ_JBMDKA010000020.1 coordinate 4,163, forward strand.
CCATGAACTTCTGGATGGACTGCGCTCTTCCGGAATTACTGGACGTTATTAAACGTGTAGATGTTATTACCATTAATGACGAAGAAGCAAGACAACTTTCAGGTGAATATTCATTAGTAAAAGCAGCAGCTAAAATCCAGGAAATGGGACCTAAATACGTGGTGATCAAAAAAGGAGAACACGGTGCGCTTTTATTCCATAACAGAGAAGTATTCTTTGCTCCTGCCTTGCCATTAGAAGAAGTTTTCGATCCAACAGGAGCCGGAGACACTTTTGCCGGCGGTTTCTCAGGATTCATTGCACAAAGCGAGAATGTTTCGTTTAGTAATATGAAAAATGCTATCATTTATGGTTCAAATCTGGCTTCGTTCTGCGTAGAGAAATTCGGAACCCAGAGGATGGAAACTTTAAGCAAAGCCGAAGTAGCGATTCGATTACAGCAGTTTAAGTCGTTAACTCAGTTTGACATAGAAATATAATGCCCAAAAGCCTCGATAAAACGGGGCTTTTTTATTACGTTAATACACACAACTTACAACAACACAAAAAAATAAAAAAACAATGAGCGACGCTTTAAAACACGAATGTGGTATAGCCTTAGTCAGACTACTTAAACCGCTTGAATATTATAAAGAAAAATACGGAACTGCTTTTTACGGAATACAAAAAATGTATCTGATGATGGAAAAGCAGCACAACCGTGGTCAGGATGGTGCCGGATTTGCCAGCATTAAACTGGATGTCGATCCGGGACAACGTTACATCAGCAGGGTGCGTTCTAATCATTCGCAGCCTATACAGGACGTTTTTAAACAAATCAATGAGCGAATCAGTGAGGAGTTAAAAGAAAATCCGGGATTAGGCGATGACATGAAAGAGCTGAAAGCAAACATTCCATATGTTGGTGAATTGTTTTTAGGACACGTTCGTTACGGTACTTTTGGAAAAAACAGCATCGAAAGTGTACACCCTTTTTTACGTCAAAGTAACTGGATGCACCGTAACCTGATTTTGGCCGGAAACTTTAATATGACCAATGTTAAAGAACTTTTCCAGAATCTGGTAGAACTTGGGCAGCATCCAAAAGAAATGGCTGACACCGTTACCGTAATGGAAAAAATAGGTCATTTTCTTGACAAAGAAGTAATGCAGCTGTATCAGGACTGTAAAGCCGAAGGATATTCTAAAAAAGATGCTTCACCTGTAATTGCCGAGCGTCTGGATATTGCTAAAATATTAGCCAGATCGGCTAAAAATTTAGACGGTGGTTATGCAATGGCCGGTTTATTAGGTCATGGTGATGCTTTTGTATTTAGGGATCCTGCCGGAATTCGTCCCGCTTATTTTTATCAGGATGACGAAGTAGTTGTTGTTGCTTCTGAAAGACCTGTAATCCAGACGGTGTTTAATGTTCCTTTCGAAAGTGTTCAGGAAATCAATCCCGGAAATGCACTGATCATTAAGAAAAACGGAAAAGTTACCATGAATCAAATCCTGGAACCAACCGTTAAAAAAGCTTGCTCTTTTGAAAGAATCTATTTTTCCAGAGGAAGTGATGCTGAGATTTATCAGGAACGCAAGGACTTAGGAAAATTAATTCTGCCTGCTGTACTTAAAGCAATTGACAGCGATACCGATAATACTGTTTTCTCTTATATTCCAAATACAGCTGAAACTTCATTTTATGGTTTAGTAGAAGCTGCACAGGATTTCTTAAACCAAAGAAAAAACAATTATATTCTGGAAAACAGAAATACACTAACAGCTGACACTCTTCAGGAACTTTTAGCAGTTAAAATACGTACCGAGAAAGTGGCTATTAAAGACGCTAAACTCAGAACCTTTATTACAGAAGACAGCAGCCGTGACGATTTAGTAGCTCACGTTTACGATGTTACTTACGGCGTAATCAAACCAGAAGATAACCTGGTTATTATCGACGATAGTATTGTTCGTGGTACTACCTTAAAAATGAGCATCATCAAAATGATGGATCGTTTGAAACCAAAGCGTATTGTAATTGTTTCATCTGCACCGCAGATTCGTTATCCGGATTGTTACGGAATTGATATGGCAAAACTAGAAGGTTTAGTTGCTTTTAGAGCGGCACTTGCCCTGTTAAAAGAAAGAAACCTATACCATATTGTCGATGAAGTATATGCAAAATGTAAAGCACAGGAAAATTTCGCAGATAAAGATGTTGTAAATTATGTAACCGAAATTTACAGCCAGTTTACAGATGGGGAAATTTCAAATAAAATTGCAGAAATGCTAAGCTCTCCGGAAATCAATGCCGAAGTGAAAATTATTTTCCAGACTGTAGAAGACCTTCATAAAGCCTGTCCTAAGAATCTAGGCGACTGGTATTTCACCGGAGACTACCCAACCCCGGGTGGAAATCGTGTTGTAAACCGTGCTTTTATGAATTTTTACGAAGGAAAAGACGCCAGAGCTTATTAAAAAAGTATTAATAAAAGGTTAATTTGTGCATTTCATCGGTTTTTTTTGCCGTTCATCCTGTTTGTTTGGTAAAAATGAAAAGCTACAATACTTTTGAGATACCATAACATTAGTAGGTTAAGTTTATGGTAGATTTGGGGCAAAAAGGGTGGAAGCAATTCCACCTTTTTTATTGGAATAAACTCAACTATTTCGATTCTAAGTCATTAGACATTCACTTCGTCGGATTTTTTTACCTTTCATCCGAAAAATTTTCTTAATAAAAATAGCTTCTCTACATTTATAAAACCATAACATTAGTAGGTTAAATTTATGGTAGATTTGGGGCAAAAAAGGTGGTATAATTCCACCTTTTTTATTTTTACATTCTAATGTTCACTTACCCCAGCCTTTATACTGACTTTAGTCGGATATATTTACTTTTCATCCGGAAAATTTTCAACATACAAACAGCTAGTCTACCTTTACAAAACCATAACATTAGTAGGTAAAGTTTATGGTAGATTTGGGGCAAAAAAGGTGGAAGTGATTCCACCTTTTTTATTTCTTTTTTTTAAGAGGAAAGAAAATAGAATATAGATTACAGAGAAAAATGTTTAGATAAAAAAAAAACGAGTAGCCAAAAGGTACTCGTCTTTTTTCTATATTCTATGCTCTATTTTCTTATTTATCTAAAGCAAATCTTCTAGCCACCTCTGTCCAGTTAATTACACTGAAGAAAGCTTCGATATAATCTGGTCTTCTGTTTTGGTAGTTTAAGTAGTAAGCGTGCTCCCAAACGTCCATTCCTAAGATTGGAGTTCCACCGTTACCAGCAACTTCCGGCATTAACGGATTGTCCTGATTTGGAGTACCTACAACCTCTAATTTTCCTCCTTTTTGAACGGTTAACCAAGCCCATCCTGAACCGAATTGTGTAGCACCTGCTTTAGCAAATTTTGCTTTAAACTCTTCGAAAGTTCCAAAAGAAGCCTCAATAGCTGCTAATAAATCTCCTGTTGGCAATCCTCCTCCGTTTGGAGACATTACAGTCCAGAACAAATTGTGGTTGTAGAAACCTCCACCATTGTTACGAACCGCAGCGTTAGATTTATCTAAGTTAATTAAGATATTTTCGATTGTTTTTCCTTCTAAATCTGTTCCGGCAATAGCTGCGTTAAGATTTGTAGTATAGGCATTGTGATGCTTTGTATGATGGATTTCCATTGTACGTGCATCAATATGTGGTTCTAATGCATCGTATGCATAAGGTAATTGTGGTAATTCAAAAGCCATGATATTCTAATTTTTATGGTTTATAATAATTTATCCCAAATTTAGACATTTAACTTTGGAATTGAAAATACTATTTCGTTATAATTGAATTAAATTCACTGATAATTTACATTTTTACAATATAAATACCTGAAAATCTTTATTTTCCATTAAACGTTGTCATCGTATTTTCTAAACCGGCCGTTCCAAAAGTTCTGATAATTTCTGCCGAAACCTCTAAACGCTCCGTTAATTTTGCCTCTTCTTCGGCATTCCATTCTCCTAAAACATAATCTACCTGCTGCCCTTTTTTGAACTGATCACTGATACCAAATCTATAACGGGTATAGTTTTGCGTATTTAAAACTAAATTGATGTTCTTAAGTCCGTTGTGACCGCCATCACTCCCTTTGGGCTTGATTCTGACAGTTCCGAATGAGAGATTTAAATCGTCTGTAATGACCAAAATATTCTCTAACGGAATGTTTTCTTTATCCATCCAGTATTTTACGGCTTTACCACTTAAATTCATGTAAGTGTTGGGTTTTAAAAGAAAAAAGGTTCTTCCTTTAAATTTATATTCAGCCAAAGCACCCAATTTTACGGTTTCAAATGAAAGCCCTTCTTTTTTAGCTAAAAAGTCCAATACTTTAAATCCGATATTATGTCTGGTATTTACATACTCAGCTCCTATATTTCCTAATCCGACGATTAAATATTTCTTCATATTGTCTTCTGTGTTCTCTTCTTTTGGTGTTGATGAAAACAGTTTTGTTATCCATTTTATCATGTTGGCAAAAGTAAGATTAATTAAAGAATGTGGCAATTGGATAATTAGATAATTTGAAAATGTGCCAATTAGATAATTGTTTGCCGCTTGTTATTTAACCGCAAAGTTCGCAAAGGTTTTACGCTAAGAACGCTAAGAAATAGTTTCTATCGAGATACACAAAGAACACAAAGAGACGCCTCTCGCAGATTTGACGGATTTGGCAGATTTTTTCTCAGCAACTTAGAATCTTATAAAAAAGTTTTTTTTCTTGTTAGCCCTGACAGAAGCGGCATCCTTTTTATCCGCTTTCTAGCGGATGAAAAGATATAGCAGATGGCAGGAACATCACGTTTTTTGAAAACAGAATATTTCTGCTCCTAAAAACTTATAATTTGATAACTAGAAGATTTGACAACTAGATAATTAGATAATCGCTTAAAAAAATTTAGTGTCTCAGAACCTCAGCATCTCAGAACCTCAAAAAAAAAAGCCCCAATCTTTCGATTGAGGCTTTTTGTATTGAGTGAAAAAAAATTATTTTTTCTTTCCTTTTGCAGGAGCTTTTGCAGCTTTTGCAGCCTCCTGAGCAGCTTTCATAGCAGCACGAGAGATTCTTACCTGACAAACAACAGTGTTGTCCGGGTGCATAATTTTGTACTCTGGTTTACCCACTTTAGTAACGTATAATTTGTTACCCATTTCAAGTGGAGTGATGTCAGCCTCAACGAAATCAGGAAGATTTGCTGGTAAAGCTTTCACTTTTAATTTACGTTGGTTCAAACGTAAAACACCTCCCGCAAGAACACCTTTAGAGGTACCAACGATTTTCACAGGAACTTCCATTGTGATTTCTTTATCATCAAATAATTGGAAGAAGTCAATGTGTAAAATTTTGTCAGTTACAGGGTGAACCTGGATATCCTGCAAAATTGCATTGAATGATTTTCCTTTTCCAAGCTCAATCACAACTGTGTGTGCGTTTGGAGTGTAAACCAAGTTTTTGAACGCTGCAGCGTCTGCTGAGAAGTGTACTGCCTGATTTCCTCCGTATAACACGCAAGGAACCGCTCCAGCATTACGTAAGGCTTTAGTTGACACTTTGCCCACGCTTTCTCTTTCTGATCCTTTAATTGTAATCGATTTCATTGTAAAAAAATATAGTTATTAATAAAAAATATTCTGTTTTGCTGTAAGCTTTAAGCACCAGGCTTTAGGCTTTTTTTTTAATTTCTAAGAGCTTACGGCTTATTGCCTAAAGCTTATAGCTTTTACATTATAAATTTTCCACTAATGGAATTGTTGTGGTGTACCATGTGCATAACTTCTGCAAAAAGAGGTGCACAACTCACTACTCTAATTTTGTCTGAATGTTTCTTTAACGGAATAGAATCAGTTACAATTAACTCTGTTAGTTTTGAATTTTCAATTTTCTCATACGCACCACCAGATAATATAGCGTGTGTACAAATTGCTCTTACACTCAGTGCTCCTTTATCGATCATTAGGTCTGCCGCTTTCGCTAAAGTCCCTCCTGTATCGATCATGTCGTCTACTAAAATTACGTTACGTCCTTTTACTTCACCAATCAGTTCCATCGTATCGATAACGTTTGCCGCTTTTCTTTGTTTGTAACAGATTACTACATCTGATTCTAAAAACTTAGAATAAGCATACGCTCTTTTTGACCCTCCCATATCCGGAGATGCAATGGTTAAATTTTCTAAATTTAAACTCTGCACGTAAGGCAAAAAGATGGTAGATGCAAATAAATGATCTACTGGTTTTTCAAAGAATCCCTGAATCTGGTCTGCATGCAGATCCATTGTCATGATTCTTGTTGCTCCGGCTGCAGTTAATAAGTTAGCTACTAACTTAGCTCCAATCGGCACTCTTGGCTTGTCTTTTCTATCCTGTCTTGCCCAGCCAAAATAAGGCATAACAGCTGTAATATGTCTTGCTGATGCGCGTTTTGCCGCATCAATCATTAACAACAATTCCATCAGATTATCTGCACTTGGAAAAGTCGAACATACGATAAATACTCGTAAACCTCTGATTGATTCTTCGTAAGACGGCTGAAATTCTCCATCACTATACGTTGACATCGTTACTTTTCCTAACGGAATCCCGTAGTCTTTTGCAATTTTTTCTGCAAGATAAACACTTTGTGAACAAGCAAAAATTTTAGCTTCTGGTTCTAGGTGCGACATTATAATGTGTTGTTTTATTCCGCTGCATTTATCAATTAAGCCAGGATTTTATGCCTTATCTTAAAGAGGTATCTGCCTCGGATGTAGTTAGTTGTGTGTGCTTCGTTTTAACGAGCTGCAAATTTATAAAATTTATCGAACACTGAAAGGAAAAATTTAAGTATTTTTAGTAGTTGGTTTAATTTTATTTTTTACATTTGCACCGTGTTAAAGGGATGAGCACATTATTATGTTCATTCTATTGCGTTAAAATAATTGTTTTGATTATTTTTTCGTCTGCTAGGCCCGGATGGCGGAATTGGTAGACGCGCTGGTCTCAAACACCTGTGGGAAACCGTGCCGGTTCGACTCCGGCTCCGGGTACAAAAAACCTCTTCTTAACGGAAGAGGTTTTTTTATTACACAAAGTTTTTACATTCTAAATCAATCCTTTGGTTTATGAATATTAGGTTTTAATTTAGGATGTTTGGGCTGATTTGGAGGTGTGACCCTTTTTCTTTTATCTGGCGTTCCATCTGGTGTTTTAGGTTTTGGACCTGGTTTAATTGCCTAGATTTGTTCCATAATAAATGTTTTAAGTTAATAATCCGAACTTACCTCTATAAGTTCATTGTAATCAAAAAGCAAATAACCGCGAAAAAACTTTTTTCCTATTATGAAAATCCATAAACTAACTATAAAATTCATTTTAAAAACAACGAAATAATAAGTCAAGTTTATTATCTCTCATATCTAAAAAACTTTAGATCATTAAGAGACAATTATTTATGACTATTTCTTTTAATTTTTAAAGCATTATATCTTTTTAAAATCAAATCATAATTTTTATTAATATTAATTAATGGCATAGTTTTTCTGTTTCTAATTTCATCATAATCTGAATATTCTGGATTATATTTTAGAAGTTCTTCTACTTTATGTTCTCTTTCTTGAAGCATTTCACGATTAACTTTTACCCCAACAATTATACTATTCAAAGAATCAACTGATAAGCTATTTATCTTTGATTCATCTAAAACATTTATTAAACTGTCATAATCTCTATTTATTTTTTCAAAAATATCTAAATCATTCAATGCAATTGACACATTAGAAGGCAGTTCTTTTTTTGTGCATGAGACAAAAACAATAAATAGTAGTAGCAATGTTTTTTTCATTTTCTTCATCAATTTTTACAACTCAAATCTACTCTTTTAAATTTTACTTATTTACGATTATCCATAATGGAGATAATTACTATAAATCAATTATATATCTAAACATCACAACTCGCCTCATGCAATACAGGAAAATTGCAGGAATTGGCAATAAAACACAATTGATTGGCTTTAAAATGCAGCTCTAAAGCCAATTCTTTTTGGGCTGAGTTTACAATTGTAACTTTTGGATGTAATTTAACCTCAACAAAACGCCCGCTGCCATCTGGATTTACTTCTAAAGTTGCTTCGGCGTTGTCTGAATATTCCAGAACTTCTATACCATTTTGGGAACAGACATATAAATACGACATCATATGACAGGAAACCAAACTGCTTAACAATAAATCTTCGGGATTGTATAATAACGGATCTCCTTTAAAAGCTTTTGCTGCTGAAATGTCTAAAACCGGTTTTCCTTCAATTTTAATTTGATGGGTTTTGCTGTAAAGTTTCTGAGATGATTCTGCTGAATTTTGCTTTAAAGTCCAGTTTAATTGGGCTTTGAATAGATGTTTGAACGCCATTTTATTCCTTAATAATTTAAATCGATTTATTTGGTATAATTTTCTTTGGCAGCCATTTATCGCCATTCTTTGTTAAAATATATTTGATTTTAAAGTTTTCGAATACCACTTTATCAAAAATGCTTTCTTCACAATATTGACCGTCAAGTAGTAATGGTTTTTGGAAACGAGCTTCTTTATCACATTCATATTCATTTTTCATATGCAATGACTCTGCTTTAAAAATCATCTTATCCTCATTTTTTTCCAAATCAAGACTTATAGTTTCACCTTTGAAATCATATGAATAACCTATAAAATGTCCGCATTCCTGATGAATCATTAAACCAATATTCCTAAGGGTTACGAATTCATCATAATAACTTATTATTTTTAATGTATCAATTTCATGTTTCTGATTTTCCATAATAAAATCACCTTTAACATGAGCCGAATCAAAAACAGTTTTTGATATTCGTTCAACATCGCAAGGTCCTTTTCTGCATGAAATTAAGCCTGTTAAAAGAAGTAAAATATAATATCTCATCAAAAAATTGATATTGAGTCTGCCATAATTTTGTATTAAAATCTAATTCCTTCTCAAATGTAAAAGAAAAAAGCAAACAAAAAACCTCGAAAGCTTATCACTTTCGAGGTTTCTTAGAGAACTAAACTAATAAACAAATTCTAAAACTATTTCTTTACTGAGAATTTAAAGGTAGTTTTAGTTTTGTATTTTTCTCCCGGGTTTAAAACCGTTGTTGGGAAGTTTTTCTGGTTTGGAGAATCCGGATAATGTTCTGTTTCTAAACAAAGTCCGGTTCTGTGTGCAAATGTTCCGCCATTTGGCATTGGTAAAGTTCCGTCAAGGAAATTTCCTGAATAAAACTGGATTCCAGGCTCATCTGTTGTCATTTCCATCACTCTTCCGCTTGCGGCATGATATACTTTTGCAATAATGGTTTTTCCTTTCTCAGGATTGGTCAGTACCCAGCAGTGATCGTATCCTTTTCCTCTTTCTAACTGCTCATTTTTAGCATTGATCTCTTTTCCGATTAATTTTGGCGTTCTAAAATCAAAAGGGGTATTGGCAACATCGTCCAATTTTCCTGTTGGGATTAACGTTGCATCAACCGGAACTAATTTATCTGCATTTAAAGTCAATTCGTGATCTAAGATTGTTTTGGTAAAATCTCCTGATAAATTGAAATAGGAATGCTGTGTTAAATTTACAACTGTCTTTTTATCTGTCTCTGCTTCATACAAAACCTCTAACTGATTATCATTTGTTAAAGTATAGGTTACGAAAACTTTCAGGTTTCCAGGGTATCCTTCTTCCATATCTTTACTTAAATACGATAATTTTAAAGAAGCTGTTTCGCCAGATTTAACCTCATCTGCTTTCCAAACCACATTAAAATAACCCTGCGGACCGCCGTGTAAAGCATTTGGCGCATTGTTTATTGCCAGCTGATAGTCTTTTCCGTCTAACGTAAATTTCCCTTTAGCAATTCGGTTTCCGTATCTTCCGATTAAAGCTCCAAAAAACGGATTTTCTTTTTCGTATTGTGCTAAAGAGCTGAATCCAATTACCACATTTTCTGAAACACCTTCTTTATTCGGCACTTTCAAATCTGTAATTCTTCCTCCAAAAGTGATGATATCTACTTCCATCCCGTTTTGGTTTTTCAGTTTGTAACTGTCCACTTTTTCTCCTTTTGCAGTGGTTCCGTAATCCGATTTTTCAATTGTTACAGCCACTTTTTCAGCTGAAGAAACTGTGTTGTTATCCATTTTTTTATCGTTTTTGCATTGAATTGAAATGAAAGCCAGACTAAACAGGCCGATTCCAAAAAAACAACGTTTTAATACATTCATAAATGATAATTTTTGGTTTGTAAAAAGTTAAATGTTAGATGTAAAATGTCAGACGTGAAATTTAATCAATTTAAAAATGTAAAAATCACCTTTTAAAGTTTTTTCACATTTTATATCTTACAAATTACATTTTACTGCCTTACAGGCCGTGCTGAAACAAATGATAATAAGCTTCGTTGGCATTAATCTTATCTTTAAAGTCTCTTATGGTCGTTTTTTCATCAATAACCAATAATTCGATTCCGGCGATATCAGCAAAATCTTCCATATATTCTGTTGTAAGCGACTGACTGTAAACTGTATGGTGTGCTCCTCCCGCCAAAATCCAGGCTGTTGCTGCAACTTCTAAATTTGGTTTACAATCCCATAAAACTCTGGCTACTGGTAATTTTGGTAATTCAGCCATTGGCTTAACCGCTTCGACTTCGTTTACAATTAAACGGAAACGGGTTCCCATATCCACCAAAGAAACATTGATTGCATCTCCGGCAGGGGAATTGAATACCAAACGAGCCGGGTCTTCTTTCCCGCCAATTCCTAAAGGATGCACTTCACAGGAAGGTTTTCCGTCTGCAATAGATGGACAGATTTCCAACATGTGCGATCCTAAAACATACGATTTTTGAGGTGTAAAATGGTAGGTATAATCTTCCATGAAAGAAGTTCCGCCTTCCAGGCCAATATTCATCACTTTTAAAGCTCTAACCATTGCCGCTGTTTTCCAGTCTCCTTCGCCGCCAAAACCATAACCATCGGCCATTAATCTTTGTGTGGCAATTCCTGGTAATTGTTTCCAGACACCAAGGTTTTCAAATGTATCCGTGAAAGCACCGAAACCTCCCTCTTCAAGGAAAGCTCTTAATCCTAATTCGATTTTAGCTGCTTCGACTAAGGAACTTCTTTGTGAGCCGCCTTCTTTTAAAGAATCTGTTAAATTGTATGATTGCTCGTAAACGGCTAATAAATCGTTTAATTCTTTTTCTGTTACTTTTTCAATATGTTTGGTAACATCTGAAGAATCGTATCCGTTTACAGACATTCCAAAACGAATTTGTGCCTCAACTTTATCGCCTTCTGTTACGGCAACTTCACGCATATTGTCTCCAATACGGGCTACTTTCAGGTTTTGAAGTTCATCCCATCCTAAAACAACTCTTGACCAGATGCCTAATTTTTTCTGAACTCTTTGGTCTTCCCAATGCCCAACAACTACTTTACGTTTTTTACGCAATCTGGACATAATGAAACCAAATTCACGGTCTCCGTGAGCTGACTGATTCAGGTTCATGAAATCCATATCAATAGATCCCCATGGAATTTCGGCATTGTATTGTGTATGTAAATGACACAATGGTTTTTTAAGGATATTTAATCCGCCAATCCACATTTTTGCTGGTGAGAAAGTATGCATCCAGGCAATAATTCCGATACAGTTTTTCTCAGAATTCGCAGCTAAACACACATCTAAAATCTGTGAAGGTGATTTCACTACATCTTTATAAACCACTTTTACTGGTATTGAAGATGATGCGTCTAATCCTTTTGCAATAATCTGTGAATGTTCCGCTACTTTTCTAAGTGTTTCTTCACCGTATAATTCCTGGCTTCCTACTACAAACCAGATTTCTTTTTGAGATATATCTACCATTTTATTTAATCGTTTATTTGTTTAATCGTCAAATCGCTTTTCCTTGTCTAAAAGTTCACGACTCACGAAAATCTTTTCTCTATATTCTATTTTCTTTAATCTAAAATCTACACTCTAAAATCAATTACTGTCCGTAATACGAATCTTTTCCGTGTTTACGATTGTAATGTTTCTTTATTAAGGAGTCTTTTAATCTTGGCGCATTAGGATTAATTTGTAAAGTCAGATAGGCCATTTCGGCTACTACTTCCAAAACTTTACTGTTGTAAACTGCTTTTGCTGCATTTTTCCCCCACGCAAATGGCCCGTGATTTCCAATCAGGATCATTTCTACTTCTTCATAAGAAAGATTTTTTTCTTTGAAACAGTCCAAAATCTGAATTCCGGTATTGTGTTCATAGTTTCCTTCGATTAAAGAATCGGCCATCGGTGGCGCACACGGAATGTCTGCCGTTAAATGATCGGCATGCGTGGTTCCGAAAATCGGAATGTCAAGCTGTGACTGTGCCCATGCTACTGAATAGGTGGCGTGTGTATGTGCTACTCCGCCAATATTTGGCCAGTGTTTGTATAAATAAGCATGCGTTTTGGTATCAGATGACGGACGCATAGTTCCTTCTATAATGTTGTTATCAAAATCGACAATAACAATATCTTCCGGTTTTAAATCTTCGTAAGGAACACCGCTTGGTTTAATGGCAAAAACACCATTTTTCCTGTCCACGGCACTTACATTTCCAAAAGTGTATACCACAAGATTTAATGCATTTAACTGCATGTTGGCTTCGTAACACTCTTGTTTTAAATCTTTATAAAGAGAGCTCATGCTGCGATATTTTAAGGTTTGGATCTGCAAAAGCGCTTAACTGTTCATAAGCTAAAAGCAGTTTATGATAAGCGGCTACTTTGTCTAACTGAGGGAAATATTCTCCGTCGAAATCGCTTCCGATTTTTTGGCTTGCTTCGATTACATTTGGATAAATTCCTGCTGCAACGGCTGCGTAAATTGCTGCACCTAAGGCCGGAGTCTGATCTGAAGCGGCAATTTTAATCGGCTTGTTTAATACGTTAGCCAATGTCTGCATGATAAAAGGCGATTTACGGGCAACACCGCCAATTCCGATTACGCTGTCAATTTTTACACCTTCTTCTTCAAAACGGTCTACAATTTTCTTGGCTCCAAAACAGATAGCGTTTACTAAAGCTTTGAAAATATGAGGCGCTTTGGTTCCTAAAGAAAGGTTGGAAATTGCACTTTTTAATTCCTGATTAGCATCCGGAGTTCTTCTTCCGTTGATCCAGTCTAAAGCAATTGGAAGGCTTTCTGAAACCGGAATTTTCTCTGCTTCTTTTGTTAATTCGACAATTAATTTATCACTGAATTCTTCTCTTAACTGCTCTTTCTGAGCATCATTTAAAAGTGAAGAAGATCCTAATAAATGTTCGGTCGGCCACATCAATAATTCTTTGTACCAGGCTAATAAATCACCAAATGCTGATTGTCCTGCTTCAAGTCCGATAAAGCCCGGAATTACTGATCCGTCAACCTGCCCGCAGATGCCGCGAACGGTTTTGGTACCCACTTCATCATAAGAACCAACAAGAATATCACAAGTTGAAGTTCCCATAACACGTACTAAAGTATTTTCCTCAATTTTAGCTCCCACTGCTCCTGAGTGTGCATCGAAAGTTCCTACTGCAATAATGGTTTCTGTTGAAAGTCCTAAACGGTCTGCCCATTCTTTACTTAGTTTTCCGGCAGCTAAATCAGACGTATAGGTTTCATCATATAAATTCCCCCGAAGCTGCGCTAAGTAAGGATGTAATTTTTCTAAAAATTCAACCGGAGGAAGTCCGTTCCAGTCGGTATGCCACATAGCTTTGTGGCCTGCTGCACAACGGCTTCTTTTAAAGGTTTTCAGGTCTTTATCTTCAATTAACAAATACGTCATTAAATCGCAGTGTTCCATCCAGGTATGCGCCGCATTTCGAACCGCTTCATCTTGTCTCGCGATGTGAAGAATTTTTGCCCAGAACCATTCTGACGAATAAATACCGCCTACATATTTGGTAACGTCTTCTCCGCCCCAGCTTACAGCCAGTTCATTAATTTCATTTGCCTCGTTGATTGCAGTATGGTCTTTCCATAATACCATCATCGCATTTGGGTTTTCTTCAAAACCTTTTGTCAAAGCCAGCGGTGTTCCATCCTTTGTAACCGGAACCGGAGAAGATCCGGTTGTGTCAATACAAATTCCTTTTACTAAAGAAGGATCTACTTTACTTTCTTTGATAACCGTCTGGATAGTAATTTCCAAACCTTCAATATGATCTAAAGGATGCTGGCGAAACTGGTTTATCGATGCATCGCAGTACTGTTTGTTTTTCCATCTTTTGTAATGAGATACATTCGATGCCAGCTCCTGCCCATTTTCTGTGTCAATAAGCACCGCCCGAACAGAATCTGTTCCATAGTCCAATCCTATTACGTAATTTTTCATTCGAAATTTATTTTAAATAATGACAAATATAATTATAAATAATTCATAAGTGTATAAAAAACACTTAATAAAATTTAACTCTTGAATTTTTACAAATTATGCATCAAAACAATAGTTTACGGTCAAAACCAGAAATAAATGTCAGTGTTACATTTATTATACTGCGATTATTTCATCTTAATTTTCAAAACCGTAACAGAGTAGGCTGGAAAATCGTATTGAACTTTGTTTCCGGCAACTTTAAAAGAGCTTTCTTTCGGGCTGATTTTAGATGGATTTTCAAAAGAATTTTCATCATTTAAACCTTCTCCTTTTAAAACCACAGCAGTCCCTTTTGAATCTAATTTTGCTCCTTTTACATCTATTGAAACATTTTGAGCCGATGCTGACGTATTTACTATTTTCAGGATTACTTCTTTTGTACCAGCATCTTTTACTGCCGATGCAAACAAATCGTTCTGACCTGTAACGGCCTTTTCTTCTTTGGTAATACTGATTAAATCGGTTCCTTTGTTATTCGAAAACAGTTTCTGAACGTAGTAATTGGGTGTTCCGTACGACTGCAGGTTGTTAAACCAGATCATGTCCGGTGTCCACTGCCAGCCGTCAACATGAGCCAGTAAAGGAGCATAAGATGTTAAGTGAACTACCTCAGCATTACGTTCCATTCCGGTCATAAAAGCAGCTTCAGAGAAGGCACATTCCCAGTTGTTTTTGTTGTCCGGACTTGCAATGGCTACACTTTGAGCCGCATATTCTCCGGCAAAAATCTTTGGTCCTTTTCTGTCATAACTGTCATAACGGGTTGCATTTTTTCTAAACCATTCCGGGTTTTTATAATAATGTTCGTCTACAATTTCTGCATTCAGTTTTTTAAGTTCGGTCATGCCGTATTCAAAGAAATCACCATCAGGAAAAGGTCCCGTTCCGGAAACAATAGTGATGTTTGGGTATTTGGCTTTAATGGCTTTTTCGAACACTTTAAAACGTTCGATATAATCTGGTCCCCACTGCTCATTTCCAACTCCAATGAATTTTAAATTGAATGGTTTTGGATGTCCCATGTCGGCCCTTACTTTTCCCCAGGCGGTTTCTGTTCCGCCGTTTGCGAACTCAATTAAATCTAAAGCATCCTGCACATACGGATCGATCTGATCCATTGGCACTAATTCGCCTGTATTAAACTGACAGGCCATTCCACAGCTTAAAATAGGAAGCGGAGAAGCCCCGATATCTTCTGAAAGCTGGAAATATTCAAAGAATCCCAAACCAAAACTCTGGAAATAATCCGGTGCAGGTCTGTGTCCAAATTCCATATTCCAACGGTTAACCGCTGTTTCTCTGTCTTCTACTTTTCCTACTGATTTTTTCCACTGGTAACGCTCTGCCAGGGTTCTTCCTTCCACAATACAGCCTCCCGGAAAACGTAAAAATCCCGGTTTTAAATCGTATAATAACTGTACTAAATCTTTACGAAGACCATTTTTTCTTCCTGCCCAGGTATCTTCCGGAAATAAGGAAATATTATCTAAATCAATGACACCGTTTCCTTCAAAAGTGATCTTTAATTTGGCTTTGGCTTCGGTTGCTGTTGAAGTTAACTGAGCGGTATAATTCTGCCAGTCTTTTGATGTTGGGGTAACTGTTGTTTCTCCTAAAACTTTGTTGTCTTTGTCTATAAACTGGAATGTAATTTTAGAAACATTTCCGGATACTTTAGCGGCTTTTAAAGACAGGTTGTATTTGAGGTCTTTTTTAATTCCCATTCCTCTGAAACCTTCATTAATAAGCTGATATCCTGAGGCATCATTAAGGGTTACCCTGCAGTAATTGTGATTGGTTCCTTTTTGCGAATACTGGATCACATTGGCGATTCCCGACTGCTGGTTTAGCTTATGACGGTCGCTGTTAGGCTCGTTCCATCCCATCATTGGAAACAGAAACTCGAATGACCTGTTTTTGATCATTTCAGCATACAATCCTCCATCGGCGGCAAAGTTGATGTCTTCAAAAAACACTCCGTACATCGTTGGCTGAATTTTGGTAATGGTTTTGGAAGCATCTACTTCAAGATTGTTTTTTTGTGCCGATGTGTACATGCTGGTCAGCAGTGCTCCGCAAAGGGTAATTTTTGTAATTAAATTGGACTTCATTTTTTATTTATTTAAATGTGTTTTTGGCACGCAGATGATACTGATTCACTATCATGAAACCGTGAATAAAAACGGATTTTTATTTTGTTTATCTTTATTTCATTACGTTAAACCGGATTGATCCCGAAGCCTCGGGACAGCCATGCAATATGAATCGTTCCTTCGGAACTTTTTAACCACGCATTATCTTGTTTCTTGCGTCTATTCTCTATGTTCTATAATCTATTCTCTATAATCCAGCCAGACCTTCATTTTTCCAACTCCGCGATTGGACCATGAATAATACGGAATGGCCCTGAATTTGGAATTTTCGATCACATTTACGCCTTGTAACAAACCGGCCTCTTTTCTCACTTTGAAAGTATCTGAAGCCGAAATATCAATTTTATCAAAATTGGTTTTATTGTCAATTTCTTCAACGGCATACACTAACGGACCATATTCTAAAGAGACTTTGTTTTTGTTGGTTTCTACTTTTGAATTTGTTTCTACTTCCTGAACTTCCATTGGGAAATTAAGCGCGATTTTGTCTCCTTTTTTCCAGTTTCTGTTTACATTGAAATAGCCATTTTCCGGCTGAATCGCCAATGTTTCTCCATTTATACTAATCGTTGGTTTCTGAACAGACGCTTTTTTATAGGTGTACAAATCGCCCGGCAAAACTTCATTTCTTGCCCAGCCCGGAACTCTGAGTTTGATAGTGAACTGGCTTTCCTTTTTCGGATTTACTGAAATGGCTACTTTTCCGTTCCATGGATAAGAAGTCTGCTGTGAAATCTGTAAATCCGTTTTTCCTACTGTAAAAGAGGCATCGTTTGAAGCATATAAATTGACATATAAATCATTCTTTGTTTTCGAATAAATCAGTCCGGGAATTGAAGGAATAAAACGAATTAAATTAGTCGGACAGCAGGAACAGTCAAACCAGGCCTGACGAGTGCAGGAACCTCTGTTTGATTTGTAAACACCATCGGACTCCAGTGCATTTGGATAGAAAAATTGTTTTCCGTCAAGCGAAATACCCGAAATTAATCCGTTGTACATCGTTCTTTCGATCACGTCAAAATATTGTGATTTTCCATATAAACTATGCAGTCTGTGGTTCCAGTACACATCACCGATAGCGGCGCAGGTTTCATTATAAGCAGTCAGATTTGGTAATTCATAATTAACCCCAAAAGCTTCTCCGTCATGTCTGGAGCCTATTCCGCCTGTGATGTACATTTTTTTGTTGACCATATTGTCCCATAGGGCATTTACGGCATTTTCATAGGCTTTGTCTTTGGTTAAAGCCACAATATCGGTCATTCCGGCATACATATACACGGCTCTTACCGCATGTCCTACGGCTTCTTTCTGCTGTGTTACGCGAATATGATCCTGTGCATATTCGCCATATAATTTATGGTTGTCCGGATTGCCGCGGTTGTCCAGATAATATTTGGCCAGTTTTAAATAATCCTGATTTCCGGTAATCTGATATAATTTCAATAATCCGGTTTCGACAATCTGATGCCCCGGAACTCCTTTTACCTGACCCGGATTATCGCCAAAAGTCCTTACAAGCATATCGGCTGCTTTTATGGCAATTTCCAGGAAATTGGTTTTTCCTGTTGCTTCGTAATGCACAATTGCTGCTTCGATCAAATGTCCCGGATTGTACAATTCGTGGCTGATCTGCAGAGATTCCCAACGCTTTCCTTCGATTACAGGAACCCATGGCGCAGGCGGTTTTGCCGGATTGATGGTTCGCCAGGTGGTAATATATCCGTCTTTTTCCTGTCCAATTTTTATAATGGCAATCATCGAATCTAAAACTCTTTCCAGTTTTGGATTTGGAGCACTGATTAAGGTGTTCGAAGCGCCTTCGATGATTTTATATACATCAGTATCATCAAAAGGCATCTGCCCTCTCACTTCTCCGGTTTTTTGCTTTCCGGCAATTAAGAAATTTTCGAAACGGCCCTCTTCATCACATTTCTGTATAGCGTATGCAATCGTAATTTCCTGTACTCTTTTGATAATAGGAAGCCAGAATGAATCGGATAATTTTACATTTTGAATGTTCACAGGTTCTATTTCGTAACCTGCTTTTAAAGCGGATGTTTTAGCCGATTGTACTGCTCCGTTTTTGGTTTCTTTACAGGAAATCAAAACGAGAAAGGTTATCAAAAGGGGCAGTAAGGTACAAGTGTATTTTTTCATTATATTCTATTTTAAAGTGGGCCATAAATTGGCGTCCCACTGTATTTCTTTTACTACTAATCTCGGAACTCCGTTGGATTTTTTTTCATAAGCATGATAAAACAGGTAGTCTTTTCCGTCAAAGGTATAAGCGCTGTTATGTCCTGCTCCAAAATAATCGGCATCGCCCTGAACAACTAAGCTCCCTCCTCCTTCATTTAATGGTTTTCCATCCTTGTCGACATAAGGACCTGTTACGGTTTTAGCTCTTCCTACTACTACTTTATAAGTGCTTTTTTCGCCACGGCAGCATAAATCCCAGGAAAGGAACTGATAATAATAGCCATTCTTTTTAAAAATAAAAGGAGCTTCCAGTGCACCATCTCCGGGATCTGAATCTACCAGTTCAAAGCTTCTTTTTCGTTTGGAAATGGTATGCCATTCCTGGGGTTCTGCTATGGATTTTAAATCAGGATTTAATTTTACCATTTTTAATCCTTCCCAAAAAGAGCCAAAAGCCAGCCAGGGTGTATTGTTTTCATCAATAATTAAATTTGGATCAATGGCATTCCACATATCCCGGTTGGGGTGGGACTGGATCACGATTCCCTGATCGACCCATTTGTAGTTTTTATCTTTAGGGTCTAAGGTGGTATTAATCGCGACTCCGATTGCCGAAGTGTTTTTGGCAAAAGCCGAAACGGAATAATAAAGATAATAAGTATTATTGTGAAATGAAACATCCGGTGCCCAGATATGGTTTTTAAAATCGGCCGCAACACCGTCTGCCCAAACCGGTTTGTCTTTGAAAACCTGTGGTTCTTTGTTCCATTTTTTTAAATCTCTGGAACTGAAAACACTGATTCCGTTACCTGTACAATACAAATAGTATGTGTCTTTTTGTTTGATAACCACCGGATCATGGGCTACAATATCCTGCGCCATGACCACGGAAGCGGTCATCATCAAAAAAACTGAAATTGTATGTTTTATGTTTTTGTAAACCATATACGTTATTTAAGAAATTTAAATCCTATTAGTGCTGTAAGTAAGTTTAAGTCTGACTGCTGAAAACTTTATTGAGCCTTATCAGTACCGTGACTGAAAACTGCGACTGAAAACTATTTACTGAATCCCTTCAGAGGTCATCAAGACCCGTTTCATTGTTCCGTCTTTGTTATAAAATAATTTATCAACACAGACTGATCTTCTAAAACTTCCGCCATCTGGTTTTGATGCTCCGTTGTGATAAATGAAATAAGATTGTCCTTTAAAATCAATTATCGATTGATGGTTAGTGTTGCTATTTCCTGCTAATTCATTTAAGATTCCTTTAAACTCCCATGGCCCTGTAATTGATTTGCTCATGGCATAAGCAATTTTTTCAGGGAATTCGTAGGCATAAGACAAATAATACCAGTTTTTATGTTTGTGAATCCAGGGTGCCTCTGTAAAATTTGGCAGTTTTACGTGATGAATTTCACCTTCTATTTCGGTCATATTCTCTTTTAACTTTGCATAATGACAGGCTGTATTTCCCCAAAACAAATAAGCCTGTCCGTCGTCATCAATATAAACCGTAGGATCAATATCGTCCCAGCTTATAGTGGTAAATTTGGTCATATCATTTGTAACGAGGGCTTTCCCTAAGGCATCTTTAAAAGGGCCTGTCGGACTGTCTGAAACTGCCACTCCAATTGATTTTCCGGGTACAGAACTGTGTTCAACCGTAACGTACCAGTAAAATTTTCCGTTTCTTTCAATTACCTGCGAAGCCCAGGCATCACTTTTGGCCCATTTAAAGTCGGTTACTTTTAAAGGTACCGGATGTGATTCCCATTTTTTCATATCTGATGAAGAATATACTACCCATTCGTTCATTTTATAAAAATGAAAATCATCAGGTGCTTCGTCATGACCTGCATACAAATAGACCTTATCCTTATAGACTAATGCCGCTGGGTCGCCAGTGTACTGATCCTTTATAGCGGGATTATTAAACTTCGACGGATCGACCTGAGCGGTCGTTTTAAACGAAACGATTAAAAACAAAACAGACAGGCTTTTAAGTACATTTTTCATTGTGATATAGTTCTTTTATTTTTTGCCGCAACTGGCACCCATTTTCCCAAATTATAATTTCTGATTCGGGCAGATTTTTTAATCTTACTGCTCTTTATACTGTGCTATTATTTAATACCTGGAATTTGGAATTTTTTAATTGATTTTTTTACCCCATACCGGCAGTCCTGCAGCCGTTAAACCGGAATAACTTAGGGTAACTTTTCGGGCAGCCGATTCCCAGTCCCAGGCATCGCTTACATTGCATTTTACACCATTTACGGTTAAGATTTTTTTGGCACTGTCATACGACCAGGTTCCGGCAGCGTCACCGCTTACTTTTTTATCTGCTGTAAGGTAAAGTGTCACTGATTTCTGCATGGTCTTGTATTGATAATTCATGGTAATCTGTTCCCAGGTACCCACAAAACTTGCTTCTGTAATCGTGGTGGCAGGAACTCCGGCATAACGCTCTGCTTCAACCACAGGCCAGCCGTCTTCTGTCCATTGAATGGCTCTTACATGACCCATCATGACCGCATTTGAAACATTGATTCCGGCCACGCCTTCAGGCAGACGTGCCTGTGAAGCATAAAACCATTGTTTGGTTGCCGGGTTTTGAAAAACAGCGCAATGTGAAAACCCAACCCAGCCGGTGTGATTTTTAAACTGATACGGATGTGTGATCATTGGGTAGCATTCGGCTCCGCTGGTAATACTGATTCCGGTATTGGTTACATAAGGACCCAGTATGTTTTTGGAACGGGCTACACGGGTGTTATACGCTACAGAAAGTTCATCATAAGCCAGGAATAAATAATAATATTGTGTTTCCGGATTATAGATAATTTCGGGACCTTCAAGAGCCTGCCAGCGGTTGGTATTAACATTTCCACGCCCGGCAATTCGAACTCCGTAATCCTCAATGGTTTTTAATTTGTCCGGTTTTCCGGTGGCAGGATTTAGTTTTAAAGCGGCAATTCCGGAATGCCAGGAACCGTAAATTAAATATTGTTCGCCTTCGGGTGTTTCGATGAAACTCGGGTCAATGGCATTAAATTTAAAATAAGCATCCCAGTCGTTTCCTCCGTTTCGGACATAACTTTTTACACCGTCCGGTTCTGAGCAGACTACCATCCCTTTGTCGACCCAATTGTTGGATGCCAAATCTGTAGTTTCGGCCAGACCAATAAAAGCACGTTCTGTCCAGGAAGTATTGGTATCTGTTCCGGTTATTGGATTGGTGACTACAATGCTGTAATACATTCTGAAAATATTCCCTACTTTTCGAACGCAGGGTGCCCAATAGCCGTAATTTGGGTTTTCTATTGGCGGAAGCGCCGGATTCATTCTGGCTCTTTTATTGTTTAAAGAGTCTTTTACCCAGGCTGGAGCCTGTGTCATCGAAGATCCCATAAATTCCCAGTTGATCAAATCTTTTGACCTTCTGTAGAAAAAATGTCCATTGCCGTCATGGGCATTTCCATAAGAAGCATCAGTTTGGTACATATAGTAGTAATCTCCTGATTTTTCTACTGACGGATCGTGTACGTTGGCTAAATTCCACTGCGATCTGCTTCCCCAGGCGGCAATAGAAGTATAGTTATCCGCATAAGCCGGCCCGGGAAATGCCGGGGTTACCACTGGCGGTGTCACCGGATCCGGGTCCGGTTCTTCTAACGCCGGATCGTCTTTGGAACAGCTGCTTACTAAAACCGCTGCTGCCAAGAATCCAATGAAAGCGAGTTTCTTTAAAATCGAATCTGAGTTTTTCATTTTATATTTTTTTATTTTCCTTCCAATACTACTACTGAGAATGGCGGAATTGTGATTTCAAGTTTTCCTTTTTTGTTTTCGAAACCTTTAAAAACGGCTGGTGCAATTTTGTTTGGTGCATCGAATGAATTATAGTCCTGCAGTTTTGCCGATGTTATTACTGTTCCTGTAAAGTTTTTAACGTTCAGGTCCTTGGTGTCGATTTCAATTTTATTTTTGTTTTTAGCATCTACATTAACCAGTGAAATGTGTACGGCTCCGCTTTTGTCTTTTGACGCTGATACGGATACAGCCGGAAGTGCTTCTCCATTAAAAGTGTATAAAGGCGACTGGAAATTTACAGGCAGTAATTTAGCGTCCTGATGCACACTGTACATTTTCATTACATGATAGGTTGGTGTTGTAATCATTCTGGCCTTATCTGTAAGGATTACAGCCTGCAGAACATTTACACACTGTGCTAAATTGGCCATACGAACACGATCAGCATGGTTATTGAAAATGTTTAAAGTAGCTCCGGCCAAAACCGCATCACGCATAGTGTTCTGCTGGTATAAAAAGCCCGGATTGGTTCCTTTTTCTACTTCGTACCATCCGCCCCATTCGTCAACAATCATGGCTACTTTTTTCTCCGGATCATATTTGTCCATAATGGCTGAATGTCTGGTAACCAGTTCTTCCATTTTTAAAGCTGACTGCATGGTTTTGAAATATCCTTCTTCGGTAAAATTTCGATCGTCTCCTTTTTTGCCCCAGTCGATTACAGCATAATGATGAACCCCAACTCCGCCTAACATATTCAACGGAATACCTTTCATTAAAACTTCTGTCCAGTTGTAATCGGCACTATTAGATCCT
The DNA here is from genome assembly GCF_057809475.1 of Flavobacterium sp. FG19. Lineage (NCBI taxonomy): Bacteria > Pseudomonadati > Bacteroidota > Flavobacteriia > Flavobacteriales > Flavobacteriaceae > Flavobacterium > Flavobacterium sp. FG19. The sequence goes on from NZ_JBMDKA010000020.1 coordinate 27,620, forward strand.
GATGCTATACGGGTAATGCCTCCTGTGTTTTCCCAGTCTGACATAAAAGTGGCATATTTACGATACTCTCCTGCATAATATTCTGCAGTCATATTTCCTCCGCATCCCCAGGCTTCATTTCCAATTCCCCAGTATTTTACTTTCCATGGCTCTTTTCTTCCGTTTTTTTGACGTAAATCACTCATCGGACTCTTACCGCTGAAATTGGTGTACTGAACCCAGTCGGCCAATTCCTGAACCGTTCCACTCCCCACGTTTCCAGATAAATACGGTTCTGCTCCTAAAAGCTCACACATATTCAGGAAATCGTGTGTTCCAAAACTATTGTCTTCGGTTACGCCGCCCCACCACTTATTTACTATGGTTGGTCTTTGTTCTTTTGGGCCAATTCCGTCTTTCCAGTGATAAGTATCTGCAAAACAGCCTCCCGGCCATCTTAAATTGGGAATTTTTAAGTCTTTTAAAGCGGCAATAATGTCATTTCTAACCCCTTTTGTATTAGGTATTTTTGAAGTATCCCCTACAAAAAAACCACCGTAAATGCAGCGTCCCAAATGTTCTGCAAAATGTCCGTAGATGTTTTTGTCGATCGTTGGTGTATCGCTGCTGTTTTTTATTGTTACTACTGTCGTGTTCTGAGAGAAGACTGCCTGATTACAAACAGCAATCAGAAATGAGATTAATAGTGCTTTTTTCATAATGTTTTTAATAAGTTAAACAGAGGAAAGTTTTTCAGGTCTTTCCTCTGAATAGTATTTTTTAATAAGAAAGTGTCGGCCATCCTGATGACCATGTAAAATATACAATTTCCAGTTTCGGATTTCCGTTATCGGCTCCGTCATAATAATGAACGGCTCCTTTTTGGGTTCCGGTGATTCTTGATAAATGTCCAGGCCCTATATAATTGCCTTGTGTGGCTAATACAGTAGTTCCGCCGCCGCTTTTTAAAGATACTCCGTTTTTATCTGTAAAAGGACCAAACGGACTTGTTGAACGGCCTACTACAATATAATAGGTGCTGTTTACGCCATTGCAGCAGGTACCTCTGTTTACAAACAAATAATAATAACTGCCTTCTTTAATTAAACAAGGAGCTTCCCAGGAAGCACTGCTTCCTCCGGCCACAATCGTTTTGCTTCCGGTTGTTTTTCCTGTCGACGGGTTAATCTGGATGACTCCAATTCCGGCATGCCAGGAACCATATGCCATATAAACATTACTTCCGTCAACCAGAATAGACGGATCAATAGCATTTACATCAGATGCTGAAGAGGAGGAAACCACCACTCCACGGTCTGTCCAGGTGGTTCCTGCACTTTGAGAAATGGCCGGTGCCGTAACCAAACCAATTGCAGAAGTGGCCGATCCAAACGTCGAACAGGAATAATACATATTCCAGCGATTGTTAAACCATGCCACATCAGGAGCCCAAAAGGTTTTGGTAAAACCCGGCACATATCCTGTAATCCAGCCCGGAGTTGAGGAAAACACCGAGGTTCCCCAGGTCCAGCTGGTTAAGTTTGTTGAATAAGTCATAGGGATATTGTCTCCCGTTGTAAAAACATAATAATTAACACCGCTTTTTACTATTGTACTAGGGTCGTGTGACGGAACATTCCCGCTCACCGTTTTAGCAGTCAGATTATTTGTTACCTGAGAATTTTGAGATTCTGCCGCTGCTGCCGCACTCTCATTCGAAGGGATTATAACATCTTCATTTTGACAACTTCCTAATAATATTGCGAATAAAACCAAACTTGTAATTGTTTTCATTTTTTCTAAATTTTTAAGTTACTGTTTCAATAATTAATCTTGTAATCGCATTCTTTTAAATAATACCATATGGCAGACTCTTCATCTGCCATGTGGTATTAAGTACTCTAACTAACTCAAAATAATATATTTATTAATAACTGTCGTTTTGAACGGTTCCCGGATTATTGTCCATTTCTAATTGTGGAATCGGATAATATTCTCTTCCTTTTGTATAGGAATTAAACTCGGCATCTCTTGCTTTTAACCAGGCTAATTTTGCCGCATTATCCAGCCAGCCCCAGCGGCGGATGTCATCAAAACGGTGTCCTTCAAGCGGGAACTCTAAAAATCTTTCGTGACCAATCTGTTCTCTCATCTGTTCCTGTGACATTCCCGGTTTGGTTACTGATAAATCCGGCAGGTTTACCCTGTTTCTCACCATTTGGATATACGTATAAGCTCCCGGAGTATCTCCCGTTTCATTCAGACATTCGGCATACATTAAAAGAATATCGGCATAACGCAGCAAACGCTCATTGATTCCGGAACGCCAGTCGTATTCGTCTGCGAACTGTCCGTCAGAGTTTTGGTATTTTCTACAAAACAAATCGTTTAAATCTCCCGGACTTGCGGCATAAAAAGCAGCAAAATCCCTTCCGTACAACTGCATTCCTCCTGGTTTGTTATAAAAAATAGTAGCATCTAAACGAGGATCCACTTCTCCGGTTTTTGTTTTTTCTTCCTGAAATTCATTAAACAAAGCCCAGGTTGGCTGTACGTCTGTCCATCCAAAAGCTCTTGGTGCGTAAGTGATCGCACGGGCCGATGTTTTCCCCCAGCCGGATGCAGGAGCACCACCCCAGCCTAAATCAACACCACCGGCGTCTCTGCTGAACTGTACTTCAAATAAGGATTCTGAATTGTTTTCGTTTGCTGTCGTAAAATTATCTCGGTAATTCGCCACCAGAGAATACACTCCTAAATCGATAACTTGTTTAAAAGTAATTCTGGCATTGCTGAAATCTTTAATAAATAAATACGTTTTTCCTAAATAACCCAGTGCCGCTCCTTTTGTAGCACGTCCTTTTTGCCCGCTGTCCAGACCGGAAATTCCGTCATAAGTATTTGGCAGTAAATCGGCAGCCGCTTTAAAGTCCGCAATAACCTGTGCCCAGCCTTCCTCTTGTGTTTTCTGTGGATAATACACAGCCAAATCTGTTGGAAGCGGTACATTTTTAAACATGTTTACCGCATGGAATAAATACAAGCCTCTTAAAAAATAAGCCTGTCCCAGAATCCTGTTTTTAAGAGCCTGATCTTCAAATTCAATTTCAGGCACATTCGCCAGTACCTGATTGGCACGATATACTCCCTGATAATAGGTTTCGTAAGCCCAGCCATAAATTGAAGCATCGGCTACATTGGAGTTAAAATGTCCTGCATTGTACATGGATCCCCAAGGACTATTCGTACGGGCATCATCTGCTCTGGCATCCAGAAGTAAAGGTGTACTTCTCATATACGTTCCGTCTGTTAATAAACTTCCGTAAGCGGCATTTACTCCTTCAAGTGCATCCTGATCTGTTTTCCAAAATGAGTCAACAGCATCGTTATTTGGATCAAGTTGTATCAAATCTTCGTCATCAACACAACTGGTCGTTGTAACAGCTAATGAAAAGAAAAGAACTATATAGTTAAATATTTTATATTTCATTGTAATACGTTTTAAATTGGTTATACCCTTCTTAGAAATTTACCTCAACACCCAGAGAAATTGTTCTTGGATTTGGGAAAGAACCCGCATCATATCCTCTTGAAAGAAGCCCGTCGCTATTAAAATCAGGATCATATCCTTTGTACTTGGTTATGGTTAACAGGTTTTGCCCGTTGATATAAACCTTAGCGCTTTGGATTAATTTGTCTTTTAAAGGAATATTGTATCCTAATTCCATCGTCTGCAGTCTTACATAATCCCCGCTTTCTATAAATCTGTTAGAATCTCTGGCATTTCCGTTAGGATCTCCAATAACCGGAGCCGGTACATTTGTATTCGTATTCGTTGGTGTCCAGTAATTCAGTTCGTCTGTATGATGATTGGTATACTGCCCTATCATCAAATTACGATACATGGCATTGAAAACTTTATTTCCGCCGCTGCCCTGCCAGAACATTGAGAAATCAAAATTGGCATAAGAAGCACTAAAATTCATTCCAAAACCATATTTAGGGATTGATACTCCCTGGAAAGTTCTGTCGGCATCTGTGATCATTCCGTCGCCGTTTACATCTTTAAATTTCACATCTCCGGGAGCTGCTCCTGTCTGAGTTGGCGAAGCCGCTACCTCAGCTGCATTCTGAAAAATTCCAATAGCTTCCCATGCAAAAAGTTCTCCTACAGATCTTCCTACTTCTGTTTTAGAAACCGCTCCGTAAAGAGGATTGGAGTTCACCCCAATTTTAGTCACTTCATTTTTCAACGTTCCAAAATTGGCCGAAATGTCGTATTTAAATTTATGATGGTGGTTGCTGTAAGAAGCTGTAAATTCCAGACCATTGTTTTTCATATCGCCCGCATTCGTAAAAATACTCGCCGGAAAAGCTCCTGTAGAATACGGCAGCGGTACTGTAACTAAAATATCCGTAACTTTTTTGGTAAAATATTCTGCTGAAAACTGCAGATCATTATTAAAAAAGCCTAATTCAAGCGCAATATTAGTACTTGCTGTTTTTTCCCATTTTACATTAGGATCCAGTGAACTAACTACCGTTGTACCCGGAGCCAGCTCGTTGTTAAAATCATAACCGGCAAAACTGTTTACTGTTGAAGCAAAGAAATATTGCGGAATCGTATTGTTACCCAACGTACCGTATCCTCCTCTAAGTTTGATATTACTTACCCATTCTGGCAGATGTATAAATTTCTCGTTGCTGATTTTCCATCCTCCCGAGAAAGAGTAAAAATCTGCCGCATTGTTAATTTCACTGAAAAGAGACGTTTTATCTCTTCTGTAATTGGCCTGAATTAAATAGCGGTCATCGTACGAATAATTTAACCTGCTTATATAGGAGATTCCCGTAATTGTAAATTTATATTCGGAGGCATTTCTGGAATCGGCATATTGAAGCATACTGATTTCTCCCGGTTTAAACCCAACTCCTCTTGTCGTAATACTGTGATTGTCACGTTTTTCCTGTATCCAACCTGCCAGTGCATCAATCTTATGTCTGCCAAGTGTAACTTCGTACGTTAATAAATTATTCAGGAAAGTTCTTAATTCATTACCTGTTGAAAGGTCTAAAGATGCCTCATCATTGGTTGTAATGTAATACCAGCCTAAATCACTTGGCGGAATAAATTTTCTGTTTTCCCAGTCTGTTCTGTCATAACTTACATCCAGTTTGTACTTAAGTCCTTTTACTATTTCAAGTTCTCCCCAGATATCGCCTATAAATCGGTTTCTTTTTCCGTTGTTTTCTATCAGGTTATTGTAACCAATAGGGTTCATCGAAATCGCTCTCTGTGTTAAATTATCAGTACCGCCATATCCGCCCAGTCTGTTTGCATCGTATACCGGCATGGTTGGAATAGCTCCTAATATATCGCTGATAACCGTTTGTCCGGCATTGTATTCATTAAAAATCTCTTTATCAGACTGCGTATAGGCAATTTTACCACCGTATTTAAACTTTCCTTTTTTACCCGTCAGGTTCAGATTAGTCGACAATCTCTCATAATCCTGAGGTGTCTTGATATAACTGGTGTTTTTAAAATAATCAACATTAAAACTGTATCCTAAACTTTCTGCTCCTCCTGTAAAAGTAAGCGCCTGATTTTGAACAACGCCAGTCTGCATTGCTTCTTTCTGCCAGTCTGTATTTACATTGTTGATATAAGAAGAACTGTTAGGATCATTTCCTGGCGCAATGTTTACCGCTACACCAGCTCTGATGTCACGGTTTCTTTCGGCTTCACTTGTAATTTTCTGATATCCCACACGATCCGTAACGTCCCATTTTTTAGCAACGTTCTGAAGACCTACGATCGATTTGAATTTCACATCCATTCTGCCTGCTTTTCCTTTTTTGGTAGTAATAATTACAACTCCGTTAGCACCGCGGACTCCATAAATAGCAGCCGAAGAAGCATCCTTTAATACCTGCATCGATTCAATTTCACCCGGAGCAAAATCATAGGGAGCATCTACCATAATACCGTCAATTACAAAAAGCGGATTATTATTGGTAAAAGAAGTAATTCCTCTGATTTTTACGTTTACAAATCCTCCCGGCTCTCCTGATGACTGAACGGTTACACCCGGAACCTGTCCCTGAAGCATTTTGGCCGCATCATAGGTCACGGTTTTTTTGGCCGACTCTAAGTTTACCACACTCACAGAACCTGTTAAGTCTGATTTTTTCTGGGTTCCGTACCCAATAACCACAACTTCGTTTAATTTATTAGTGTCTTCGCTTAAGCTTACATTGATTTTGGTCTGGCTTCCTACAGCCATTTCTTTATTCTGAAATCCAATAAAGGAATACACTAAAACATCCTTGGGTGATGCTTTTATTGAGTATTCTCCATCAAAGCCCGTTACAGCAACGGTCTTGGTTCCTTTTATCATAATGTTCACTCCCGGCAGCGGCAGGTTATCCTGTGCCGAGGTAACAGTTCCGCTAATCACTTTGTCCTGAGCCGACATTGGATTAACAGAGAATAACAGCAGTAATACTGCTAAAATCCATTCTTTTTTTGGCAATAGAAAATTGCAACAAAAAATTACTTTTTGTTTTGTTAACATAAGTGGTTTGTTTAAGGTTGGTTAGTAAGTAATTTTATAAGTGTTGATCTTACATTTGTAAATTTAACTAAAAAAAAAGCACCTAAACAAATTAATATCACAAAAAAACAAGCCAAAAAAAACACATATCGTAAATTAAGTGTTTAAATAACATTTAAAAATTGATGTTTTTTGCAAAAAAAAGACTGTTTTTTGCAAGTTAATTGTGTAAAAAATACACTTTTAATTAAAAAGCTCCCTTTTAAGCAAAAAAAGCCAAATCAAAAAAAATTGATAAATAAGCTGTTATTTAACTGTTTGAATTCAAAAAATAATTACTTTTGAAAGTAAAAACTTACTTAAATAATCACTTTTCTTCTTTAAGAGAACATGTTTTTTCAAAAAACCATCCTGCTGCAACCTGTTTTTGTCTTAAAAAAAACCCAAAAAAGAAAAATGAATGTTATTTTTTTGTAAAAAGTCATTTTTTTAACTCTATTTTTGAAGGGTTAATTATATAAGTGTATAATATACATTAATAAATTATTAAACAAACCAGAAAGTTTATATCTTTACCAATAAAATATTGAATATGCTAAACAGTTATAGCTCTGCCGATAAGGTCTTACTAGCGGTAGATTGTATTATTTTTGGATTCGACAATGAAGGCTTAAAAATACTTTTAATTCAGAGGGATTTTGAACCTGAAAAGGGAAAATGGTCCCTGATTGGAGGATTTTTAAAACGCGATGAAGTTTTAGACGATGCGGCTATCAGAATCCTGAATACGTATACTGGTCTTAACGATATATATATGGAGCAGTTATATGCTTACAGCGAAATTGACCGTGATCCGGTCGAAAGAACCATCTCGGTTTCTTATTTTGCTTTAATCAATATCGAAAACCACAATACAGAACTCATCAAAAATTACCATGCCGAATGGTTCCCTATTAACGATGCTCCCCATTTAATTTTTGACCACAACGAGATGGTTGAAAACGCTATTAAGAGACTTCGTTATAAAACATCGGTAAAACCAATTGGATTTGAACTGCTTCCTGAAAAATTTACCATGCGCCAGCTTTTGGAACTTTATGAAGCTATCTTAAGCAAGGAATTAGATAAGAGAAATTTTATCAGTAAAATTAATTCGCTTGAAATCCTGAACAAACTGGACGAAAAAGACATGCAGTCATCACGCAAAGGATCTTATTTGTATACTTTTAACAAAGAAAAATACGAAGAAAAGCTGCTAAACAACTTTTCATTAAACCTCTAGTTATCAAAACATAAAGCCAGATCATTTTAAATCTGACACGATGGTCCATTGTATAAAAAACAAAACCCTGAAATCCACAACTTTCAGGGTTTTTTCTTCAATAAAACTACTATTAAAAAAATAAACAAAATTTTTATCTTTTAACCTCTGCCTTAACGATCATTATGAACACTAGTCGTTAAAACATTAATAAGTGTAAAATTTACATTTGCAAATGTAAACAAAATAAACCGTTAAAAACAAAAAATTGCTTTTTTATTTTTTCTATTAATAAATAACCGATTTATTAAACAATTTGGATCTTACTTGTTATATAATCAGTCCGGATCTTAAAAAACACAAAACAAAGCGTTATAATGAGTTTCGTGGTATAAGCGACGATTTATTCTCGATTTGTTCCTTTTTTCCTTTTAAAACCATTTCAGCCAGAATTTTCCCCATAGCTTCAAAATGGGTCGAAATCGTCGTGATTCCGCTGGCTACGATTTTTTTAAGCGGCGTTTCATTGTAAGAAATAATACCAAAATCAATTCCCAGTTTTAAACTCTGGTCACGGGCTTTTTCGATTACCCGGACAAGATCACGATCATTAGGTATGATATAGAGATCGCCCAATGTAATTTCTCTGTTGGTAAACTCTGTTATAATCTCATATTGAAAATTATATTCTGTACAAAAATCTTCAAAACCTAATTTCATCCCAAGCGGTTCCCTGAAACCAGGAAAAATTAAAATCAGTTTGGTGTACTTGTTCAGTCTGTCTTTTCCCTTTTTCAGGCCTTCAAAAATATCTTTCTGGTGATTTTGATAAATTGCCGGATAAGATTTCAAATCCGGATTGGTCTGATCCAGTATAATAACATCCCCTACTGGTAGGGTTTTTATCGAAGCCGTTATATCCTGCAGATTTGTGGGCATCAAAATATATTTGGTATAATTACCATTACTGTCGTCTATCAGCTTTTGAAAAACGCGGCTGTTGAAATGATGAAAAAAAATATCAACCTGAACGTTTTTACCAATACTGTTTAAAAAGGAATTATAAATGTCTTCCTTAAAAATATTCAATTCGTCAAAAAGCAGGAATATCTTTTGTTTTATAGTGATTTCAACGCTTTTAACGTAATATCCCTTTCCGGGCATGGCATAAATAATACCTCGTTTTTTAAGCTCATCGTAAGCCAGCAGCACCGTATCACGTGATAACGAAAAAGCCAGACAGACTTTATTTACAGACGGAAGCCGATCGCCTTTTACTAATTTTTCTTCTTCAATTGCCTTTTCTATTGAGAGAATAATCTGCTTATATTTTGGCAGGCCAATGTTGTTCTGGATCGAAATAATATTCATAAAACGGACATTTTTTCTTAAATTAAATAAAAACTGGTAGGTACTGGTATGCAAAGATAGATAATGTTTTTATTTTTGAATTTCATTTTTGGCAAAAATTATATGGAAATAAAACATAAATCGCATTTTAAGGAAACTTCAAATTCTAAATCTTTTGGTTTCATGCCAAATAACGATGAAATTCTGTCTTTTGAATTGTCTAACAAAAACGGAATGAAGGTTCAGATTATCAATTATGGCGCGACTGTAACTTCTCTGCAAATTCCAACTGCGGCAGGAGAACTGGTTGATGTGGTACTCGGTTTTGATACACTTGAATCTTATTTAGAATCTTATAACCTGCCAAGCGCTCCGTATTTTGGAACCACTGTAGGCCGTTATGCCGGACGAATTCACAAAGGGGCTTTTTCATTGAACGGAAAAACCTATGAACTGGCCCAAAACAATAATGGCAATGCATTACATGGCGGAAATAACGGTTTTGGAAAAAAAATCTGGAATGTTACCCATCAAACCTCAGGAGAAAATCCTTCTGTAACCTTTTCTCTTACCAGCGAAAACGGAGATGAAAACTATCCGGGAGAATTACAGGTCGATTTGACCTATACTTTAACTGAAGCAAACGAATTAAAATTAGATTATAAAGCCGTTTCTACAGAAGATACCGTTATCAATTTAACCCATCACAGTTATTTTAATCTGGATGGCCACGACACAAGCGTGCTCGATCAGAAGGTATTTATTAATGCCGGAGAAATGCTGGAAACTAATGCGGAAAATATTCCAACCGGACAATTTACGGATCTTAACGGTCATGCATTTGATTTCAGAACCGCTAAAAACTGTCCGTCATCTATAGACAATTCTTTTGTAATTGCTCCTTCAGACACTGCTGCTGCGATTTTGTTAAGTTCTAAAAACAACTTAAAAATGAGTGTTTATACAGACCAGCCGAGTGTACATATCTATGTAGGCGGAAATTGCTTCGGCCTTCTGAAAGGAAAAAACAAAGCGGTTTACCATACCACCAGCGGAATTTGTTTTGAAACTCAAAATTTTCCTGATGCCCCAAACCAGAAGCATTTTCCAAATTCAGTTTTGAAAAAAGAAGAAGAATACCGTCAGAATACGCTCTACAAATTTGAAAATATAAACTAGAAACAACTACCAATTACACAATATAATGAACGACGTTTTAATACAAAATACAACTGCTTTTTTTGAGAAGTCTTTCGGTTCTAAGCCGGAAAAAGTGGTGCTTTCTCCGGGAAGAATTAATATTATAGGAGAACATATTGATTACAATGACGGTTATGTTTTACCGGCTGCCATAGATAAAGTGATTTGTTTTGCTTTTGAGAAAAACAATTCCAAAACCTCCAAAGTCATTGCCATTGACTTAAATGAAGAATTTGAAATTGATCTGACCCAGGAAGTACAGTTAAACGATGTGGTCTGGACCAATTACATTCGCGGTGTAATCAAACAGCTTCAGGACAACGGTTATTCTTTTGACGGTTTTAACTGTGTTTTCAGCAGTAATATTCCGGTTGGTTCCGGATTATCGTCATCGGCTGCTTTAGAATGCGGTGTGATTTTCGGTATCAAACAGCTTTTTGACCTTCAGATTGAAAAAGTTGATATAGCATTATTAGGACAAAAAGCAGAACACTGGGTAGGAATCAACTGTGGTATTATGGATCAGTTTTCCAGCGTTCACGGTCTTGACAATAAAGTAATTAAACTGGATTGTAATACGCTGGACTTTGAATATCACAATGCCGATTTTAAAGATTACTCACTGATTTTGATGGACAGTAATGTAAAACATTCTCTTTTTACTTCTGAATACAATACCAGAAGAATTGAGTGTGAACAAGGTTTAGCGATTATAAAAACGCATTTCCCTGAAGTAAAAAGTTTTAGAGACTGCACAGAAGAACAGCTTTTGAGCATTCAGGATAAAATGACCGAAACGGTTTTTAAAAGAGTACATTTTGTTGTAAAAGAAATAAACCGTGTTATTAAAGCCTGCGAAGCTCTAGACAACGGAAACATAGAACTATTAGGACAATTGCTTTTCGAGACCCATTACGGATTGTCTCAGGAATATGAAGTAAGCTGTGCTGAACTGGATATGCTGGTGGATACAGCAAAAGCAGACGATGCGATCATTGGTTCCCGCCTGATGGGAGGCGGTTTTGGAGGCTGCACAATTAATTTAATTAAAAAAGGACACGAAAATACGGTTAAAAGTAAGTTTTCAAATCTTTATTTAGATACATTTGGAATTGATTTAAAATTCTATGATGTAAAAATCTCGAATGGAACTACATTACTTTAAAACCAAAACACACAATGAAAAATTTTGACATTAACGAAGATCCTCACAGACGTTTTAATCCCCTGATTAATGAATGGGTATTAGTTTCACCTCATCGTGCAAAACGTCCATGGCAGGGACAAAATGAAGCCATTTCAACGGAATCACTTCCAAAATATGACCCTACCTGTTATTTATGTCCGGGAAACACCCGCGCCAACGGTGTAGATAATCCTGCCTACAAAAACAGTTTTGTATTCGATAATGATTTTGCCGCCCTGAAACAGGACGAAATCATTTTTGAGGAAGATATTAAATACACTTTCTTTAAGGCAAAACCGGAACAGGGAATTTCGAGAGTAGTCTGTTTTTCGCCAAGACATGATCTGACGCTTCCTGAAATGGAAGTTTCGGATATTGAAAATATTGTAAAAACCTGGCAGAAGGAATACACTGACTTAGGAAACATCAAATATATTAATCACGTACAGATTTTTGAAAACAAAGGAAGTGTTATGGGATGCAGCAACCCGCATCCGCACGGACAAATCTGGGCGCAGTCATCACTGCCAACTCAGGTCGAAAAAACACATAATAGTTTAAAGTCTTACTATGACAAAAACAAGAGAACGCTTCTGGAAGACTACGTTCAGGCCGAGTTAAAAGCAGATACCCGTATTGTAATCGAAAACGATCATTTTGTAGCACTGGTTCCGTTCTGGGCGATCTGGCCGTACGAAACAATGATTGTAAGCAAAAAAGCCATCAGCAAAATAACTGATTTTACGGCTGAAGAAGTGACGGCTTTCTCCCGAATTTTAAAACAGCTTACTATTAAATACGACAATCTCTTCAGTACTTCTTTCCCTTATTCATCCGGAATTCATCAGGCGCCAACAGATGGTTTTGATCATCCGGAATGGCATTTCCATATGCATTTTTATCCGCCATTGCTTCGTTCGGCAACAGTTAAAAAGTTCATGGTAGGTTACGAAATGATGGGAGAGTCTCAACGTGATATTACACCGGAAAAAAGTGCCGAAATTTTAAGACAGCAGTCTGAAATACATTATAAACTTGATGTAAATATCCGATAATGACCTAAACAGAAGAAGCTTCATTTAAAATTTAACAGAATTATCTTCTTATAAATGTAAATAACACATTTAAAATAGTTGTTTTTTAAGTTTTTATTTTAAATTTGGCTTTCGTTCCTGTTTTCATAAAAAAACAACAGTATAAAAACACATATTACATTTTTTAACCTCATAAACAATTAAAATCAAACTTAAACAAACAATCACCTTATACTAATTATCTAAAATACTATTAACAATGAACCAAAACCTCGCTTTCGCAGATTATGCGGTTTTTATTATTTATTTTATCGTAGTCTCTGTCTACGGTTACACGGTTTATCGCAAACGTAAACAAGACGAACAAGATGCTAAAGCTTACTTTTTGGCTGAAGGAAATTTAACATGGTGGGCAATTGGAGCTTCTCTTATTGCTTCTAATATCTCTGCAGAGCAGTTCATCGGAATGAGTGGTGAAGGTTTCTTCTTAGGAATCGCTGTTGCTGCTTACGAATGGCTTGCTGCCATTGCACTTATTATTGTGGCCGTATGGTTTATACCTGTATATCTTAAAAACAAGATTTACACGATGCCGCAATTCTTAAAAACTCGTTACAACGAATCTACTGCTTTGATTATGGCGGTTTTCTGGTTGTTTTTGTATGTTTTTGTAAACTTAACTTCTATCCTGTATTTAGGAGCGGTTGCTATTAACGGTCTCGCCGGAGGAGAATATCTTCACGCCATCATGATCGGTCTTGCTGTTTTTGCTTTATTTATTTCTCTTGGAGGAATGAAAGTAGTAGCGTATACAGACGTTATTCAGGTTGCCGTATTAATCATTGGAGGTTTAGTAACTTCTTATATTGCCCTGATAACTGTTGGAGAAAAATTAGGAATAAGCAGCAGTGCAATTGAAGGTTTCAAAGTATTAATGGCACAAGCTCCTGAACACTTTAAAATGATCATTCCAAAACCAACTGCGGCTTCTACACAGCTTGAAATCGACAAATATTTAACTTTCCCTGGATTGTTATCTTATGCTGCCGGTATCTGGATCATCAACTTAAACTACTGGGGATGTAACCAATACATTACACAAAGAGCACTTGGTGCTGACTTACAAACGGCCCGTACAGGAATTTTATTCGCTGGTATGTTAAAATTATTAATGCCGCTTATCGTAATGCTTCCAGGAATCGCTGCTTACGTTTTATACACAAATGGTCACTTACCACAATTAGTGGGAGGAAAAGACGGAGCTTACTCTGCTGTATTAACATTCCTTCCAACTGGATTAAAAGGACTTTCTGTTGCTGCTTTAACGGCTGCAATCGTAGCTTCTTTAGCCGGAAAAGTAAACAGTATCTCTACCATCTATACCTTAGATATTCATAAAAAATACATTCAAAAAGAAGCTGGCGAAAAACAACAGGTAAACATTGGTAGAATTGCCGTTTTTACTGCAATGCTTTTAGCCGTTTTATTTACATGGAATGATATTTTAGGAATTGGCGGTGTTGGTGGATTCACCTACATCCAAAAATACACCGGATTCATCAGCCCTGGAGTTTTTGCTATGTTCTTCTTAGGGATGTTCTGGAAAAGAACTACCGGAACAGCTGCAATCGTGGGTGTAATCTTAGGATTCTTATTATCTGTTTTATTCAACGAATACGCTCCGGCTTTATTTGGACACGATACACTTTTATACACAGCTTACCCTAACGGAAAAGGAGCTTTCGAAATTCCGTTCCACATCTGTATGGGATTATCATTCTTATTTACAATGCTGGCGATGATCCTGATCAGTTTCGCTGGACCAAAAGTAAACCCAAAAGCATTCGAGACAGAACCTGGAATGTTCAAAGTACAGCCGCAGACTACGGTTTTAATCGTAATTACATTACTGATTATTGTGGCTCTTTATGTTAAGTTCTGGTAATACATTATCAGTTCAATTCTCTACTTTTACAGCTGTTGTTTGTCATGAACAACAGCTGTAAATTTTTATAAACTACCTATTAAAACACTAACACATAGAAACATAGATTTAAATTTAAAAAAAGAGTTTTTAAACAAATCTAGATTTGAACACATAGACTATGTGAATTTAAAATAAATGAAATGCCTTTTTTGAGACAAAGAAAAAACTATGATTCTATGTGTTTAAAAAATATATTAGCAATAAATTATAATCAATAAATCATGCAGTTATCATTAACCCAAAAAATCATTATCGTTACAGGAGGTGCAAAAGGAATCGGATTAGGAATCGTTAAGGTTTTAGCCGAAGAAAACGCTATTCCGTTTATCGTTGGACGTAACGAAAATGACAACATCAAAGCCGTAGAAGAATTAAAAGCCATTGGAAAAGAAGCGCACCAAGTTGCTGCCGATTTAACAAAACCTGAAGACTGCAAAAAAGCCGTTGAAGCCGTAATCGCAAAATTCGGAAGAATTGACGGATTGGTAAACAATGCCGGCGTTAATGACGGTGTTGGATTAGAAAACGGAAATTATGAGGATTTCGCTGCTTCACTTCATAAAAATTTAGTGCACTATTATTTAATGGCACAGCACGCTCTTCCTTACCTTAAAGAATCTAAAGGAGCCATTGTAAACATTGGTTCTAAAACTGCCGAAACCGGACAAGGCGGAACCTCAGCTTATGCTGCTTCAAACGGAGGAAGAAATGCTTTAACGAGAGAATGGGCAGTTGAATTGCTGAAATACAGCATTCGTGTAAACGCCGTAATTGTAGCTGAATGTTACACGCCACTTTACGAAACCTGGATTAACACTTTTGAAAATAAAGAAGAAAAACTAGCCGCAATCACTAAAAATATTCCGTTAGAAAACAGAATGACAACCGCTGAAGAAATCGCGAATATGGTGGTTTTCCTTCTTTCAGAAAAATCAAGCCATACTACTGGACAGATTATTTATGTTGATGGAGGTTATACGCATTTAGACCGATCTATTTAATTTTTTTTTAGCCACGAATTCACGAATTATTTTTTGACAATCTTTGAAAATAAATTTATGAATTCGTGGCTTCATTTTTTATCTCACTTTGATTTCACAAATTTTTTAAATTATTTTAATTCGTGAATTTGTGGCTATCTCTTTTCAAACAGATTTAAATCCTTTTAATCCTTTAAATCTGTGGCAAAACTAACCTTCGCATTATTTTTAAAATCAGTCGGCGTAATTCCTTTTACTTTTTTGAAGAGTTTATTAAAATCCGATGCCGTTTTATAACCACATTCATAAGCAATCTCAGACATACTTTTATCCGTTTCCAACAACAATTTGCAGGCATTCGAAATTCGGATTTCGTGCAGATAATCCACAAAATTTTTCTTTGTTTTTACTTTGAACATTCTGCAAAAAGAAGTTCTTGTCATATTCGCTACAGCGGCAATTTCTTCTAAGGAAATATTCTTTTTATAATTTTTGTTGACATATTGAAAAACTTCGGAAAGACGATCTACTTTTGCATCCTTTTGCATCAAAGAATAAATTTCATCGTTAATGTAAATCGTATCCTGACTTTCAGAAAGAATAGACAAAATTTCAAAAAGTCCTACGATAACTTCGAAGTCTTTTTTGGAAACTAATTTATCTAGTTTTTTCGCAATCTGTTTATTGGTTTTTCCTATAATCGAAATTCCTTTTCCAGCCTGAAAAAAAAGCTCGTTGATTTTTTGGGTTTCTTTTAATTCGTAAAAAGTTGGACCAAAAATATCTTTATGAAAATATACAACAATCGAATTGGCTCTTAAATCTTCAATTCCCTGATAATATTTTTCATCATTCAGCCAAACGTGCGGAATGTCCGAACCTAAAAAGACCATATCGCCGGGCTCAAACGGCATTACCGAATTTCCAATAATCCGCTTGCCGTAACTCTCTTTCACATAAACCAATTCCAATTCCGGATGCGAATGAAACGGTGCCTGAAAAAAAGGTTCAATACGATTGAGCACCGAAACTTTGGTGTTGAGATAAGACGCTATTTTGGTTTGTTCCAATTTCATACTGCAAAGATAATAAAAGATTATATAAGGATAATATTAGACTAATTTTGAATGTCCAAAATGGCTACTTTTATTTTCGGCAAACTGTCTAATTTTTAGTGGGAATAAAGTCTTTAACTTCTTCTAAATTTAGAAAGCTGTCACACAAAAAAAGAAAAAAAACAACAACACAATGTCTGAGAATAACACAAAAAAACTGGTTGTAAAACTACATCCAGAGGATAATGTATTGGTAGCCCTAACCGATCTTCAAAAGGGAGAAACCATTCATTTTGAAAACGAAACTTATGTTTTACAAGACCTCATCAAAGCCAAACATAAATTCTACATGCAGGATATGAAGCAGGGAGAAGAAGTAAATATGTACGGTGTTTTGGTTGGAAAAGTACAAAACGATGTAGCAAAAGGAAGTTTAATGACGACCGAAAACCTGAAACACGCTGCAGATCCTTATGCCTACAGAAATGCTTCTTACGAATGGAATGCACCCGATGTTTCTAAATTTGAAAATAGAACTTTTAAAGGGTATAAAAGAAAAGACGGACGAGTTGGAACCGCCAATTACTGGCTTTTTATCCCAACTGTTTTTTGCGAAAACAGAAATTTGGACGTCATCAAAGAAGCCTTACACAAGCAATTGGGTTATGCTGTAACCGATAAATACAATCAATTTACGCACGAATTGCTTCAGGGTTATTTGAACGGAAATGACATTAACGATATCAATATTGAATTGAATCCGACTCCAAAAAACAATCGTGTTTTTGAAAATGTAGACGGAATTAAATTCTTAAATCACCAAGGTGGCTGTGGTGGAACGCGTCAGGATGCTTCTACTTTGAGTGCTTTATTGGCTTCTTATGCCAATCATCCAAACGTGGGCGGAATTACGCTTTTGAGTTTAGGATGCCAGCATTTACAAGTTCAGGATTTTGTAAATGATGTAAAAAGACAAAACCCAGATTTCGATAAACCGTTGTTTATTTTCGAACAGCAGCAGACAGAAAGCGAAGAAGTTTTAATTACAAATGCCATCAAAAAAACTTTTGAAGGTTTGATTGAAATCAACCAATACGAAAGAACCGAAGCACCTTTAAGCGATTTATGCATTGGTGTAAAATGTGGCGGAAGCGATGGTTTCAGCGGTGTTTCTGCAAATCCTGCTGTGGGTTATACTTCTGATTTAGTCGTAGCTTTAGGCGGAAAAATTCTTTTGGCTGAATTCCCGGAATTATGCGGTGCCGAACAAAATTTAATTGACAGATGCGTTACCGAAGATAAAGCTAGAAAATTCATTGATTTAATGGAATCTTATGATGAACTGGCGCATAAAGTAGGTTCCGGTTTCCACATGAATCCTTCTCCGGGAAACATCAAAGACGGATTAATTACAGATGCAATCAAAAGTGCGGGAGCAGCCAAAAAAGGCGGTACTTCTCCTGTTGTTGATGTTTTAGATTATACAGAACTAGTTACAAAACCAGGTTTAAGTTTGGTTTGTACTCCAGGAAATGACGTGGAAGCAACAACTGGAAAAGCCGCTTCCGGAGCAACTTTAATTTTATTTACTACAGGTTTGGGAACTCCGACAGGAAACCCAGTTTGTCCGGTAATTAAAGTAGCTACAAACTCTGTTTTGGCAACCAGAATGAAAGATATTATCGATATTGACTGCGGACCAATCATTAGTGGTGAAAAATCTATTGAAGAAATGGGCGAGGAAATTTTAGAATACTGCATCAAAGCGGCGAGCGGCGAAATTATTCCAAAAGCAGTACAATTAAACCAAGACGATTTTATTCCTTGGAAACGCGGTGTATCTTTGTAAAAGACTCAATTAAAAAATAACTATAAAAAAATTATATCAAATGTTTTCATTACAAAATAAAAAAGCAATTATTACTGGAGGTGGAAGCGGAATCGGAAGAGCGATTTCGGTTTTATTTGCTAAACAAGGTGCAGAAGTTCACGTTTTAGAATTAACAGAAGAAAGCGCAAAAGAAACGGTTGAAGAAATTAAATCTGCCGGAGGAAGCGTTTTTGCTCACGCTTGCGATGTTTCAAATCACGAGCAGGTAAAAGCTACTTTTGAGAAAATCGGAAATATTCATATTCTGGTAAACAATGCTGGAATTGCTCACGTTGGAAAAGTAGACACAACTGCTGAAGCTGATTTTGACCGTATCATGAATGTAAATGTAAAAGGGGTTTACAACTGTCTTCACGCTTCGATTCCTTCACTTAGAAGTTCTGGTGGAGGTGTTATCCTAAACTTGGCTTCTATTGCAAGCTGGGTTGGTATTCCGGATCGTTTTGCTTATTCTACAGCAAAAGGTGCTGTAATGGCAATGACTTTATCGGTTGCAAAAGATTATTTACACGATAAAATCAGATGTAATTCTATTTCTCCTGCGAGAGTTCACACGCCTTTCGTAGACGGATTTATCGCTAAAAATTATCCAGGAAAAGAAGAAGAAATCTTCGAAAAATTATCTCAGTCACAGCCAATCGGGCGTATGGGAAAACCGGAAGAAATCGCCACTTTAGCTTTATTCTTATGCAGTGACGAATCGTCTTTCATCACCGGTTCTGACTACCCAATTGATGGTGGATTTATCAAATTGAATAACTAAAAAAAGGAAATAGCCACGAATTCACGAATTATTTTTTGACAATCTTTGAGAATAAATTAGTGAATTCGTGGCTAAAAAAAATTAAACACATAGAAACATAGATTTTTAAATCCATAAAAGAGCAGAAAACAAATCTAGATTTGAACACATAGAAACTATGTGAATTTAGACAAATGAAATGCCTTTTTAGACAACGCAAAACTATGATTCTATGTGTTTAAAAAAAATAAAGCCACGAATTACACCAATTTCCACAAATTTTAATTCGAGAAAATTAGTGCAGTTCGTGGCAAAAAAAAAAATTTAAACACAGTTTAAAAAAATCATTTTAATCCCTTAAATCTGTGGCAAAAAACAATACACATTACTAAAAAAAATAAAATATGAAACTTATTAGATTCGGAGAAGAAGGAAAGGAAAAACCAGGAGTTTTACTAAATGAAAAAAGATACGATGTTTCGTCTATTGTAACAGATTACAACGAAGCTTTTTTTGAAAATGACGGTTTAGCAAAATTAGAAGAAGCCTTAAAAAACAATCCTTCTTTACCACAAGTAAGCGATTCAGTACGTTTAGGTTCACCAGTGGCACGTCCTTCAAAAATTATCTGCATCGGATTAAACTATGTAGATCACTGTGAAGAAACTGGCGCTGCAATTCCGGAAGAACCAATTATTTTCTTCAAATCAACCACTTCTTTATGCGGACCAAATGACAATTTGATCATCCCAAAAAACAGTGAAAAAACAGACTGGGAAGTAGAATTGGCATTTGTTGTGGGCAAAAAAGCAAGCTATGTTTCTGAAGAAGATGCACCAAACTATATCGCTGGATACTGCCTTTTGAATGATTACAGCGAAAGAGCTTTCCAAATCGAGCGCGGCGGACAATGGGCAAAAGGAAAAGGTTCTGATACCTTCGCTCCTCTTGGACCAATTATGGCAACTCCAGACGAAGTTGGAGATGTAAACAACCTAAAAATGTGGTTGACTGTAAACGGAAAAACTTTCCAAAACAGTAATACTTCAAACTTGATTTTTAAAATTCCATTTTTAGTACATTATTTAAGTCAGTTTATGACCTTGCTTCCTGGCGATGTAATTAGTACTGGAACGCCTCCGGGAGTTGGATTAGGAATTAAACCAGATCCAATTTACATTAAAGCAGGTGATGTAATCGAATTAGGAATTGAAGGTTTAGGTACAAGCAAACAAACTGCTGTAGCTTACCAGGGATAAATTTCAGATTATGGCAACACAAAAATTCTATCTGGCTTTAGATCTTAAAGATGATGCAGATTTAATTGCAGAATACAAAGAACTGCATGAAAATGTATGGCCGGAAATTAAAAAAAGTATTCAGGATTCCGGAATTGAAGTTCTGGATATTTACTGCACTGGAAACCGATTGTTCATGATCATAGAAGCTGATGCCGATTTTACTTTCGAAAAGAAAGATCAGGCTGATGCTGCAAACGAAAAAGTTCAGGAATGGGAAACTTTAATGTGGAAATTCCAACAAGCTTTACCGTGGGCAAAACCAGGACAAAAATGGATTTTAATGGATAAGATTTTCGGATTGTAATATTCTATTCTTATTTCAAATGATAAAAAAGAGGATTCTAAGCTGGAATCCTCTTTTTGTTTTTTAAACAAAACGGCAATATTATTTTAACAGGAAAAAAACTTTTTATTGATAGTTTTAACTATTTTTAATCTGTAAAACAAACCGTAATTAAACCAATAAAAAAAATGAAAAAACTAGTTTTTGCCTTGTTCCTTGTTTCAGGAATGGCCTTTGCTCAGGACATGGATGTTGTTCAGGGAAAATTTGACTTCTTAAAAGACCAGAAAGAAGTAAATGTTGTTTTTGATTATAGTGACTTCACTATGATGAAAGAAAACAAATCAGAAGCTCAATACATTGAAGAACACAAAGCCGATTTGGACAAAAAAGCAAAAGGAAACGGAAATCTTTGGGAGAAAAAATGGATTGTAGCTAAAGACCAAATCTGGACTCCTAAATTTTTAGAAATTGCCAATATCGTTTTAACGAAAGAGAAAAAAGATTTAAACTTTCAGGAAGGTTTAAATACTCCTTATACTTTAATTGTAAAAGCAGTATGGATTTACCCAGGCTGGGATGCAGGAATTATGAAACAGCCTGCAAAAGTAACAACCAATTTAAAATTTGTTGAAACGGCAAATAAATCAAATGTATTATTGGAAATTACCAGTGAGGAAGCCCCAGGAGACCAATGGGGAAGCAACTTTAGCAACGAAACCAGAATTGGAGAAGGATTTGCTAAAACGGCAAAAACAATGTCCAAGCTGATTGCTAAAAAAACGAAATAAAAACATGTTTTTAATATTCCGCTAGGAATATCTGGTCGGTAGAAAAAAAATATTGCCGTTTTGTATTATGTCCTGTAGGGACATTTGATTTATGGAAATAAAATATTGATCAAACGTTCCTACGGAACGTAATATCGCAATTCAAATCTAATTCTACCAACGAAACATTCCTACGGAATGAATAATTGTTTATTATAAAAAAAGCCCTGAAGAATCAGGGCTTTTTTCTTTTTTGTATATTCAGTAAATTATTTTCCTTTCAATAATTTTTCTAAATATTCTATTTTTTCTTTTTCAGACTGAACTAAGCGCTCATATAATTCAACTACTTTATCAAGCGGGTTAAAAGTTGGCTGATACTGAATATTTGAATTCATAGAGGCATTATCATTATTATTGATCGTATTTCCAATAATATTAAATATCGCTTCTTCTGAGAAATTCTTAATTCCTTCAACAGATACTCCTAATATTTCGGCAATAGCCTTAAGTTTTTCCTCATCAACTGTTTCGCTGTTTTCAATAGCAGAAACTGTTTGCTGGCTAATGCCTAAAGCTTGTGCCAATGCTTCCTGTTTCATGTCTTTTAGTTCACGAATACGGCTTATTTTTCGCCCGATATGATTTGGTTTTGTTACTGTACTCATAGTTCAAAGATATTAATTAAGAATAAAAAACAGAATTAGTATCCTACATCAAAAGCACCGTAAAATACTTATTGAATAGGTTTCAGCAAAAATACAACTTTTCATACATAAAAAAAGCCCTGATTATTCAGGGCTTTGATCTTTTTGCATATTCAGTAAATACGCCATATTGGCAATTACATGATCGTGTTTTTTGACAAACGAATTTTCTTCGTTCCAGACATAACCTGCTAAAACAGCACATATTTTTTCTTTTACTTCAGGATTTTCCGGCTGGTGGAAAAACAACGTCTGTAAATTTCCAGTGTACCATTCTTGTACATAAGTGGTGAAAACGGCAATACCGCGTTTCATATATTGTGTAAACTCAACTTCCCAATCAACAGGAATTCCTTGTGATTCTTTCAAATATAATTTTGCTGCCAGCATTCCGGATTCGGTTGCGAAAGCTACACCTGAAGAGAAAACCGGATCTAAGAATTCTGAACTGTTTCCTGTTAACGCAAAACCGTCTCCATACATTCTTTTTACAGCTCTTGAATAATTTTCTAATTTAACCGGCTCAAATAAAAATTCTGTTCCGGCAAATCTTTTAATATAATAATCCGATTTCTGAATGGCATTTTTCAAAGCCTCGGCATTGTCTTTATTTTCAGAAAGAGAATTGATAAAGTCTGTTGGACCAACAACACCTAAACTGGTATTTCCGTTAGAAAACGGAATTACCCAAAGCCAAACTTCAGTTTCCAGAATATCAAAAGAAATCTGAGTTCCTTCTACTCCTTCTTCTCTATTAATATCTTTAACATGTGTAAAAATAGAAGAATGCGGATCTAATTTTGATGGCGTATCCAAATCTAAAAGTCTTGGTAAAACTCTTCCGTATCCGCTTGAATCGATTATAAAATTGGCGTGAATTTCTTTTAGATTCCCATCTTTATCTTTTACGATCGTTTTTGATTTTTTCCCTTCAAAAGAAACTTCCAGAACTTCGGTTTCAAATTCCAGATCCACTCCTTTGCGAACCACTTCCTGAGCCATTGTATTGTCAAAATCAGCTCTTGGAACCTGCCAGGTCCAGTCCCAGCCTTCGCCAAATTTTTTGCTGAAATCAAAAACACAAATCTCTTCACCTCTTATAAAACGGGCGCCCAGTTTTTTTTCAAAATTCATAGCGTCAAGAGCATCGAACAATTCTGCCTCCGCAAAATGGTCCATCACTCTCGGAATTAAGCTTTCGCCCACAACCAGTCTAGGGAACTTTTGTTTTTCTACAACTTTTACTTTAACATTGTTTTTATGAAGATATGATGCCGATACGCATCCGGACGGTCCGGCGCCTATTACTAAAACATCTACAAACTCCTTTGTCATAATAAGAATATTATCAATTATTAACCTACATTTGCCATCATCAAAATAACTACATTTATTTTGATAAATAAAATTAAATTAGCACAATCAAAACCGATTTAATGAATACAATTAATGAATATTTAAGTTTAGCAGAATTCGAAGACATAATCTTTGGAAATCAAAAAGTTACAATAAGCGATGTCGTTTTAAACCGGGTAAACGAAAGCTTTAATTTCTTAAAAGAGTTCTCCGGAAACAAAGTAATTTACGGTGTTAATACCGGCTTTGGACCAATGGCTCAATACAGAATCAAAGAGTCGGATCAAATTCAGCTTCAATATAATTTAATCCGAAGTCACTCTTCAGGAACAGGAAAACCTTTAAATCCGGCTTGTGCAAAAGCAGCCATCCTGGCAAGACTCAATACCCTTTCGTTAGGAAATTCAGGCGTTCATCCGTCAGTCATCCACCTAATGTCTGAACTTATAAACAGAGACATTACTCCTTTAATATTCGAACATGGCGGTGTAGGTGCCAGCGGCGACTTAGTACAGCTGTCTCATCTGGCTTTGGTACTTATTGGCGAAGGAGAAGTTTTTTATAAAGGAGACCGAAGACCAACTGCCGAAGTATTTGAAATTGAAGGCTTAAAACCAATTCAGGTAGAAATCAGAGAAGGTCTTGCCTTAATTAACGGAACTTCGGTAATGACCGGAATTGGGGTGGTGAATGTATATCATGCTAAAAAATTATTAGACTGGTCGTTAAAATCTTCCTGCGCCATCAACGAACTGGTTCAGGCTTATGATGATCATTTTTCGGCAGAATTAAACCAGACCAAACGTCATAAAGGACAGCAGGAAATTGCGGCAAAAATGCGTCAGAACCTTTCAGACAGTACTTTAATCCGTAAAAGAGAAGACCACTTATATTCAGGAGAAAATACAGAAGAAATTTTCAAAGAAAAAGTTCAGGAGTATTATTCTTTACGATGTGTTCCTCAAATTTTGGGACCGGTTTTAGAAACTATAAATAATGTAGCTTCTATTCTGGAAGACGAATTTAACTCGGCAAACGACAACCCGATTATCGACGTAAAAAACCAGCACGTTTACCACGGAGGAAATTTCCATGGAGATTATATTTCGCTTGAAATGGACAAACTGAAAATCGTTATTACCAAATTAACGATGCTGGCCGAGCGTCAATTGAATTATTTATTGAATTCAAAAATCAACGAACTGCTTCCTCCATTTGTAAACTTAGGAACACTGGGATTTAATTTCGGAATGCAGGGTGTTCAGTTCGTAGCAACTTCAACAACGGCAGAAAGCCAGACATTATCAAATCCAATGTATGTTCACAGTATTCCAAACAACAATGACAATCAGGACATTGTAAGTATGGGAACAAATGCTGCGGTGATGACAGCAAAAGTAATTGAAAACTCATTCGAAGTTTTAGCTATCGAAATGATCACCATTGTACAGGCAATTGATTATTTAGGACAAAAAGACAAAATTTCATCGGTTACTAAAAAATGGTACGATGATATTCGAAATATAATTCCAACTTTTAAAGAAGATCAGGTTATGTATCCTTTTGTTCAAAAAGTAAAAGACCATTTGATCAACAATTAAAAATTGATTTACAAATAAGCCCCAAAGAGTTTTTAGTTTTTTAATCATTAATCATTGAATTTTAAAATCATGAAAAAGACACTTATTTTTTTGCTGCTGGTAAGTATTCAATTTGTTAATAGTCAGGAACTGGCTTTAGTTAAAAAGAATTCCAAAATTGGATATATTTCCAAAGACGGATCTTTTAAAATCGAACCCCAATACAAATCGGCCAGAAGTTTTTCTGAGGGTTTGGCCGCTGTCGAAAACGGCGGAAAATGGGGATTTATCGATACTAAAGGAAGCTGGGTAATTCCGGCAGATTTTAAAGATGCCAAAGATTTTAACAACGGAATTGCTGTTGTACAAAAAGATAAGGAATGGGTTTATATTGATAAAAAAGGAGAAATTCAAAAAGCTCCTGCTACCGAAAAAGTTTTTGATTTTAATGATGGTGTTGCTTTTATCAGACAGAACAATAAAGTGGGACTGATCAACAACAAAATGACTGTTGTTCTGGAGCCAAAATACGATCAGATCAAACCTTTTGAAAATGGTTATGCCAGAGTTGAACTCAACAAAAACTGGGGAATCATCAATACCGAAGGAAAAGAACTGGTTGAACCTGCCTATGCCGAAATTGGAAATTATTTTAAAGGCACAACGTGGGCCAGAAAAGATAAAACTTTCGGACTGGTAAGCGGAGGAAAATTTACTCCGGTTGACGGAGCCGAAAAAATCTGGGATTTTGAAACTCAGGATTTAACTTTCGCCAAAAAGAATGGCAAAATTGGCTACATCGATTTAAAAGGAAACTGGACTATTCTTCCTATATATGATAAAGGAAAAGCTTTTTCAAAAAATCTGGCACCGGTTTTGGTTGGGAAAAAATGGGGATTCATTAATTTAAAAGGAGAATTTGTTATTGAACCTACTTACAGCGATGCCGAAGTTTTTAGTACAAATGGTCTGGCTCCGGTAAAAGAAAAAAATTGGGGATTTATTAATGAATCCGGAAAACTGGTAATCCCAACACAATACGGCATTACAACAAATGCCATAATCGCCATGTTTGTTCAGCAGGACAAAGGCTTTATTGATGGTGTGGCAAGAGTAAAAAATGAAGGAAAATGGGGATTTCTTAAACCTGACGGAACTGTAGTAGGCAATCAATGGTTTGAAAATGCCGAGTTATTTTCAAAAGGCGCAGAAAAATCACAGCCGGCTTCAGCTCCTGCTCCTGCACAGGCACCAAAACAAGAAACAAAAACAACAAAAGCAGCTGCTAAACCAGCAGCGAAAAAAAAGAAATAAATTTCACTTATGAAGTGTGTATTAGTAACAGGCGGTTCGAGAGGAATTGGAAGTGCTATTTGTAAAAAATTAGCCGTAGAATCCGATTATCATATTCTGATCAACTATCATTCGAATAAAACAGCTGCCGAAGAAACCTTACAGGAAATTCAAAAATTAGGTGCAACGGGAGAAATCCTTGGTTTTGATGTTGCCGATTTTGAACAAGTACAAAACGTTCTTAATCAATGGCAGGAAGAAAATCCTGAAAAACTAGTTGAAGCAATTGTAAATAATGCCGGAATTACAAAAGACGGTCTTTTTATGTGGATGACACCGCAGGACTGGAACAGCGTAATGAATACAAGTACGAACGGTTTCTTTAATGTAACGCAGTTTTTCATTCAAAAAATGCTTCGTAACAAATACGGCCGAATTGTCAATATTGTTTCGGTTTCCGGAGTAAAAGGAACTGCAGGGCAAACTAATTATTCGGCTGCAAAAGGTGCTATTGTTGCTGCTACAAAAGCACTGGCACAAGAAGTGGCAAAACGAAATATTACGGTAAATGCTGTTGCACCGGGCTTTATCAAAACAGATATGACAAGTGAACTGGACGAAAAAGAATTGCTAAAACTTATTCCGGTAAATCGTTTTGGAGAAGCCGAAGAAGTAGCCGATTTGGTAAGCTTTTTGATTTCCAGAAAAGCAGGTTATATTACAGGAGAAATTATCAATATTAACGGCGGAATATATTCTTAAAGAATACTATGTTTGCGAAGTTTGTTTTTAAGTTTTTTATTTAACAACAAAAATACCCGCAATCCAGATAGCTATCGGGAGCAGAGTCGCAAAGTTTTATTTAATAAAGATTTTAGAAAAAAACCTTTGCGACTTGGTCCCTTTGCGACAAGATTAAAAAAACTTTGTGCCTTTGTTTTAAAAATTACACTTTAAGGATTATAAAATTACTTTGAAAGACGATGAACAGAAGAGTTGTAATTACCGGAATGGGAATTTATTCTTGTATCGGAACTTCTTTAGATGAAGTAAAAGAATCATTATATAACGGAAAATCAGGAATTCAGTTTGATGCTGAACGTAAAGATTTTGGTTTTCAATCTGCTTTGACCGGAATGGTTCCCAAGGCCGATTTAAAAAATTTACTGACCCGCAGACAGCGTATGAGCATTGGTGAAGAAACCGAATATGCTTATATGGCTACTATCGAAGCTCTAAAAAATGCCAATATCGATGATGCTTTTTTTGATGATCATGAAGTAGGCATTATGTACGGAAACGACAGTGTTTCTAAAGCTATTATTGATGCTACCGATATTGTACGCGAGAAAAAAGACACCGCCTTAATTGGTTCCGGTGCCATTTTTAAATCGATGAATTCTACTGTTACCATGAATCTTTCCACGATTTTTAAACTTCGCGGTATCAATTTAACCGTTAGTGCGGCCTGTGCGAGCGGTTCTCATTCTATTGGACTGGCTTATTTTTTAATTAAAAGTGGTTTTCAGGATATTATTATTACCGGAGGAGCGCAGGAAATTAATAAATATGCTATGAGCAGTTTTGATGGCCTGGGTGTTTTTTCTAATAGAGAAAGTGATCCCGAAAAAGCTTCAAGACCTTTTGATGCTGACCGTGACGGACTGATTCCAAGCGGCGGGGGTGCCACTTTAATTCTGGAAAGCTACGAGTCGGCAATAGCACGCGGCGCTACTATTATTGCAGAAGTTTCCGGTTACGGATTCTCTTCAAACGGAGGCCATATTTCTACTCCAAATGTCGAAGGTCCTGCCACGGCTATGCAGAGAGCTCTTGACGATGCCGGCTTAAAAGCAGCCGATATCGAATATATAAATGCACACGCTACCTCAACTCCGGTAGGCGATGCAAACGAAGCCAAAGCTATTTTTGAAGTTTTTGGTGAGAAAAATCCGCATGTAAGTTCTACAAAATCAATGACAGGCCACGAATGCTGGATGGCCGGAGCAAGCGAAATTATCTACTCTATCATTATGATGCAGAACGATTTCATTGCGCCAAACATCAATTTGGAAAACCCTGATGAAGATGCTTCAAAATTAAATTTAGTTAAAACTACGTTAAACAAAAAATTTGACATATTTTTGTCCAATTCTTTCGGTTTCGGAGGAACCAACTCGGCGTTGGTGGTTAAAAAGTTTAAATTGAACAATGAATAAAGAAGAGATTATAGCAAAAATTAATGGTTTTTTGGTTGATGAATTTGAAGTAGACAATGACGACATTGAACCAAATGCTAATTTAAAAGATACACTGGGGTTAGACAGTCTGGATTATGTTGATCTGGTTGTTTCTATAGAAGCTAACTTTGGTGTAAAACTGGTTGAAGCAGATTTTGTTGGAATTTCTGACTTCCAGAGTTTCTATGACCTTATCGAAACCAAAATAAAAGCAAAAAAAGCTTAATGAGTCAATGGGACGGCAAATCAAAAGGAACTGTTTTAGGGTATAAAATATTCGTTTTTTTGATTAAAAAAGCGGGCGTAAAAGCCGCTTATACCTTACTTTACTTTGTGGCTTCTTATTACTTTTTGTTTTTAAGAAAAAGTAATCGTGCAATTTTCTATTATTTCAAAGAGAGGCTTCAGTATTCCTATTTCCAGTCAAAAAGAATGGTTTTCAAAAGTTACTATACTTTTGGACAGACTATCATTGATAAAATTTCCATTTCGGCAGGAATGCGCAATAAATTCACGTATGAATTTGACGGAATCGAAATCCTGAAAAACCTTCTGGCCGAAAAAAAAGGCGGTGTTTTAATTAGTGCCCATATGGGTAATTTTGAAATCGCCGAACATTTTCTGGGCGATATCGACCTTAATTTTCAAATCAATCTGGTCACGACAGACTTAGAACATTCGGCCATCAAGAATTACTTAGAAAGTGTTACGCAAAAACCAACCGTAAAGTTCATTATAATTAAAGAAGATTTGTCGCATATCTTTGAGATCAATGCGGCTCTGGCCAATAATGAACTGGTTTGTTTTACCGGCGACCGTTATTTTGAAGGCACCAAATCCCTTACTGAAAATCTCTTAGGCAAAGAAGCCCATTTCCCGGCAGGCCCCTTTTTAATTGCTTCAAGATTAAAAGTTCCTGTTGTATTTGTTTATGTAATGAAAGAACCCAATCTGCACTATCATTTATACGCCAGAGAAGCTGCCGTAAAACACCGTGACGAGAAAGGTCTTCTTAAAGAATATGTAACCAGCGTAGAGAGCATTGTAAAAAAATATCCGCTGCAATGGTTTAACTATTTCGATTTTTGGAATGATCTAAAAGCTTAAAAGTTTTAGCATCAGTTTTAATCCTTTACGAAACATACAGAATACCCAGTTCTTTTCTAACCCATTTACTGGTCTCTATTTTTTGCAATTCTCAGTTTTTTGTGTTAAAACATTCTTTTTTCTATACATTCGCTGAAATTTCTGCAATTTTTGGTAAAATCCTAAATACATTAAACAGGAAAATTCGTTTAAAATAAATTTACTTACTTTTGTCCGCAACCAAAGCAAGTAAACCTCAATGAAAAATGTTCTCGTTATTTATTATTCTCAGTCAGGACAGTTAGAAACGATTGCGCAGCATATTGCCAAACCGTTTTTAAAGGATGAGAATATAAATGTAACTTTTCACGAAATCCAGCTGGACAAACCTTTTCCTTTTCCGTGGAATAAGGACTCTTTTTTTGATGCTTTTCCGGAATCTTTTTTACAGATTCCAACGGCATTACAACCAGTTCCTGATGAAATCCTAAATACAAAATTCGACCTGGTGCTTTTCCACTATCAGGTTTGGTATTTATCACCTTCAATTCCGATTAACTCGTTTTTAAAAAGCGATGCTGCTAAAAAAATCCTGAACAATACGCCTGTTGTTACCATAAGCGGTTCAAGAAATATGTGGATAATGGCACAGGAAAAAATCAAGACCTTACTAAAAGAAGCTAATGCTCAGTTAGTAGGCAATGTAGCTCTGGTGGACCGTGTTGGAAACTTAATTAGTGTGATAACAATTGTAGAATGGATGTTCTCCGGAGTTAAGAAAAAATATTTAGGTATTTTTCCGCTTCCGGGAGTTTCAGAAAAAGATATTCAGGAATCCCCAAAATTTGGTGAAATAATGCTTTCAGAATTTAACGGGAATACGTTACAGCATTTACAGCCCAAACTGGCCGCAGCCGGTGCTGTAAAAATTAGTCCGTATTTAGTGACTGTTGACAAAACAGCCAATAAAATTTTCAATAAATGGTCAAACCTCATTTATAAAAATCAAAAAAAACGAAAACAGCTTCTAAAAGTATTTAATGTTTATTTATTCCTTGCAATTTGGTTAATTTCACCAATAGTGTATATATTGCACTTGATTTCCTACCCTTTTAAGTTAAAAACCATAAAAAGCCAAACTCAATATTATCAAGGAGTTTAGAAGACTATTTTTAGATTATGTTTGAAGTATATATCACAAAAGCTGCAAAATATTTGCCAAATGAAGCTGTTTCAAATGATGAAATGGAAGCCTACTTAGGCCTTATCAATGACACTGCTTCCAAAGCAAGACGTATTATTTTGCGCAACAACAAAATTACAAGCCGTTATTACGCTGTTGATAAAACAGGTAAAAGTACACACAGCAATGCCGAATTAACACGTAACGCTATCTTACCGTTATTCGACGAAAACTTTACGCCTCAGGATTTAGAAGTACTTTCATGCGGAACCTCAACTCCGGACATTTTTCTGCCTTCGCATGCTGCGATGGTACATGGTCTGCTAAAAAATAAATCGGTAGAACTAAACTCTTCAACAGGAGTATGCTGTGCCGGAATGAACTCCTTAAAATTTGGTTTTCTTTCTGTACGATCAGGAAATTCGAACAATGCTATCTGCACAGGTTCTGAAAAAGTTTCGACCTGGCTGAATGCTCAAAAGTACAATCACGAAGCCGAAAACTTAAAGAATCTTGAAGAACAGCCTATTATTGCTTTCAAAAAAGATTTCCTGAGATGGATGCTTTCAGACGGTGCCGGTGCCTTTTTATTAGAAAATAAACCACGCGGCCCAATCTCCCTGAAAATAGAATGGATGGAAGCTTTTTCGTATGCTTACGAATTAGAAACCTGCATGTATGCCGGAGGAGATAAATTAGAAAACGGAGAAATCAAAGGCTGGAGCGATTATGCCCCGGAACAATGGTTGAACGAATCTGTTTTCTCAATCAAACAAGATGTAAAATTACTGGATGAATTTATCCTTACGAAAGGTGCGGAAAGTATGAAAGACGCGATGGATAAAAACAACATCAAATCGGAAGATATTAATTATTTCATTCCTCACGTTTCTTCTAATTTCTTTGTGGAAGGATTAAAGAAAGGACTGCACGAAAAAGGAATTGGAATGAGTGACGAAAAATGGTTCATGAATCTTTCAAGAGTAGGTAACGTAGGTTCTGCCTCTATTTATCTGGCACTGGAAGAATTGATGAATTCAGGGAAACTGAAAAAAGGGGATCATATTCTTTTATCGGTTCCTGAAAGCGGAAGGTTTTCTTTTGCTTATGCTTATTTAACAGTCTACTAATGGAAACAATGGCTGCTTTAGAAAAAGAAATGGTCGAAAATTTACTGCCGCAAAAGTTCCCTTTTGTAATGGTCGATGCTATGTATTCTTATACTGAAACTTCTTTGGTTTCTGGTTTAAAAATTCAGCAGGATAATATTTTCGTAAACAATGAACTTTTTCTGGAAGCAGGTTTAATCGAACACATGGCACAGTCTGTAGCATTGCATACAGGTTATCAGTTTTTTTTAAAAAACGAAATTGCCCCAACTGGTTATATTGGTTCTATTAAAGAAATTGAAATAAAAAAACTGCCTCGATTAAACGACAATATTCAATCTGAAGTAACTATTTTACAGGAATTTGCCGGAATTACTTTAGTGAATATTGTGACAAAATTAAATAACGAAGAAATCGCAAACGGACAAATGAAAACCGTTTTGGCCAAATAATATAACGCTTTGAATACAGGAGTTGACATACAAAATTATTTACCGCACCGGGCGCCGATGCTTATGGTAGACTTAATTCTGGATATAAATGCCAACTTTGTAGAAACCACTTTTTTGATAAAAGAAGACAATGTTTTTATTCAGGACAACACTTTTATCGAAGCGGGTTTAATTGAAAATACGGCGCAGACCTGTTCGTCTATAGTGGGAAAAAAATATTTTTTTGAGGAAGACGGAACAGAAAATGAGAACGTAAATGTAATTGGATTTATCAGTGCCTTAAAAAATGTAAAAATTCATTCGCTGCCAAAAGTTGGCGATACCATAATTACTAAAGCAGATTTAGTTTCAAAATTTGCCGGCGACGATTACACTTTATGCACAATGAGCTGCAGCAGCTCAGTTGAAGACCAGATACTCTTAGAATGCGAAATTAATCTGTTCATTCAAAAAACAGTCCCGGTTGAATAATACAAAAAAGAGTATTTTACACCTCGTAATCCGAATGGGAATTCTGGTTCTTTTACTTGGGTTGGTTTTCTTATTTTGGCATTTCACTTACGACCCTCATAAATATTGCGACGAAACCGGACACAGACATGTCGACGGCGGTTTAGGATTTTTTATCATGCTCTTTTTAATAACCCAAATGTTTTATTTGGGATTACTAATAGAAATGATTTATTTATTTGTAAAGAAACAACGAAACTTAGCTTTCGCTAATCTTGGATTTTTAATAATTAGTTTATGTGTAGTTGCAATCTGTATGTTTCTAATCAATTAAATTAGCAAAATGGAAAAAGATAAAGTACCACAAGACACAAGTAACTTAACGAAAAACAACGTAAAAGAGCTTTTATATGCGACTGACGAAAATGGCGATTATACCACAACCTTAAGCACAGGCTGGGAACCAAAAACAATCGCACTTTCCAATTCGATTGATGAAATAAACGAACGCATTGCCGATGCCAAACAACAAGTTTTAAATGGCGAAGTAAGTCCGATTGTGTATTTTATGGAAGTCAATAAAATGGACCTTACTATTTTATCCAGTTATGTGGGATTTTGGAAATGGCGCGTAAAAAGACATTTTAAACCGAGTGTTTTTGCAAAACTAAACGATACGATTTTAAAGAAATATGCTGATACTTTTGAAGTATCAATTGAAGAATTAAAAAACAGCATTACCCAATAAATGGAATTAACTTTCACACATCATCAGTCTGCTCATTGCGAGAATGGAGTAGCGTCAAATCTGCTAAAAAACAGCGGACTAAACATCAGCGAACCGATGGTTTTTGGTATTGGCTCAGGATTGTTTTTTGTATACCTGCCATTTATCAAAGTGAATTATGCACCGGCTATAAGTTACAGAACTCTGCCTGGACAGATTTTTAATAAAGTCGCCACACGTTTAAATCTTAAAATAAAAAGACAAAAATTTTCATCGGTTTCAAATGCGAACAAAGCTTTAGATGAAAATCTAAAAAATAATATTCCAACAGGATTACAGGTTGGTGTTTACAATTTAAGTTATTTCCCAGACGAATATCGTTTTCATTTCAACGCACACAATTTAGTCGTTTATGGCAAAACCGATACAGATTATCTGGTAAGCGATCCTGTAATGGAAACCGTAACGACTTTAACGCATGAAGAACTGGATAAAGTCCGTTTTGCCAAAGGGGCTTTTGCACCACGCGGTCAAATGTATTATCCAATTCAGATTCCAAAAGATGTCGATTTAAAAAGCGCCATTATTAAAGGAATCAAAAACACGTGCAGAGATATGTTGGCGCCAATGCCAATTGTTGGCGTTCGTGGTATCAAATTTGTTTCGAAGCAAATTAGAAAATGGCCAATAAAACACGGAAACAAAAAAGCCAATCATTACTTGGCACAAATGGTTCGTATGCAGGAAGAAATTGGAACCGGAGGCGGTGGCTTTCGTTTTATTTATGCCGCATTTTTACAGGAAGCTTCGGTTATCTTAGGTAATGAAGAACTGAAAGAACTTTCTAAAGAAATGACAAAAATTGGCGATTCATGGCGTGATTTTGCTGTTGAAGCTTCCCGAATTTACAAAAACAGAAGTGCCAAAGAAGATGCCTACAATACCATTGCCGATGAACTTCTGGACATCGCGAACAGAGAAGAAATCTTTTTCAAAAAATTAAAAAAAGCGATCAGCTAAAACTATATTTTGCAGTCCATAATTAAAATAGAATCCCTGTCGAAAAAGTACAAAAATGCAGAAATGTATTCTTTGAACAATGTTTCGCTGGACATAAACGAAGGACAGATTTTTGGGCTGCTTGGTCCAAACGGTGCCGGAAAAACCACTTTAATCTCCATGCTCTGCGGATTGATAAAACCAACTTCGGGACATTTTTCCATTGATGGTTTGGATTATCAGCATCATGCTTCAAAAATTAAAAAAATTATAGGTGTTGTGCCTCAGGAATATGCCTTATATCCTACTCTTACAGCCAGAGAAAATCTGCTTTACTTTGGAAGCATGTACGGCTTAAAAGGAAATGATTTAAAAGACAAAGTAATCGAAGCTTTAGATCTTTTAGGACTTTTAAAATTTGCCGATAAACAAGTGCAGACTTTTTCGGGCGGAATGAAACGCCGTGTTAACCTGATTGCAGGAATCCTGCATAATCCAAAAGTTTTATTCTTAGACGAACCAACCGTTGGTGTTGACGTTCAGTCTAAAAATGCAATTATCGATTATCTAAAAATATTAAACCAAAACGGAACAACCATTATTTATACTTCTCATCATTTGGCTGAAGCCGAAGATTTCTGCAGCAATATTGCCATCATTGACCAAGGACAAATTTTTACTAAAGGAACGCCTTCCAGCTTAATTAATTCTGTTGAAGATGCCCGAAATCTTGAAGATGTTTTTATTTCATTAACCGGTAAAGCTTTAAGAGATGCTATATAAAATCTGGATGTCGGTTCTAAAAGAATTTTTACTGCTTAAACGTGATTTAGGCGGATTGATCATTCTGTTTCTAATGCCTTTGGTTTTGGTTATCACTGTGACTTTAATTCAGGACAGTACTTTTAAAACGGTAAGCGATTCTAAAATTCCAATCTTATTAGTAGACAATGACAAAGGTACTGTCTCAAAGACCGTTTTTGACAATTTGGAAAAAAGCAGTTTGTTCAGCGTTGTGACGCAAATCGATAATCAACCCATTACAGAAGATATTGCCAGAGAATATGTTTATAAAGGAAAGTATCAATTGGCAATTGTAATCCCAAAAAATCTAAGTACCGATCTACAGGCTAAAGTAGATCAGAATGTAGAAAAAATTGTCAGTAGTTTAGGTCTGACAGACAGTGTTGCTCAAAATGAAAAAAGAGTTATAAAAGAGAAGGAAGTAAAATTATACTTTGACCCGGCGGTGCAGATGAGTTTCAAAAATGCAGTCATGAATTCTATCGACAAAATGATTTCGCAAATTGAAACCAAATCTATTTACACTACTTTTCAAAATCAATTAGGCGAAGGAACTACTGATTTTGAACAGAAAAGTTTTATTACCTTTAAAGAGATCATTCCGAGAATTAACAATAAAGAGGTACTTCCAAACTCCGTACAGCACAATGTTCCGGCCTGGACACTCTTTGCGATATTTTTTATTGTGATCCCGTTGTCTATCAACATTGTAAAAGAAAAATCACAAGGAACTTTTGTCCGATTAAGAACCAATCCTGTTTCTAATTTAGTGGTGATAATCGGAAAAACCATTACCTACTCGATCATTTGTATGATTCAGTTTTATATGATGGTTGCCGTTGCCGTGTTTTTATTTCCGTCTATCGGACTGCCGTCTTTAAATATCGAAGGTCATTTATTTTTAATGAGTGTCGTTGCTTTATTTTCAGGTTTTGCCGCTATAGGATTCGGTATTCTATTAGGCACTGTTGCCAGCACTCAGGAACAGTCGGCTCCGTTTGGTGCTACCAGTGTTATTATTCTGGCAGCCATTGGAGGGGTCTGGGTTCCGGTTTTTGCCATGCCCAAAATCATGCAGTTTATTGCCAAATCATCACCCATGAACTGGGGATTAGAAGCCTTTTACGATGTTTTATTACGCAGTGTTTCTTTCCTGGAAATCATCCCAAAAATAAGTTTGTTATTTTTGTTTTTCATTATTACAACCTCCATCGCATTATTTTATGATAAAAAGAAAAGAGCAGTTTAACGAGGCTACAGACTTAACCGTTACACACGAAATCAGGATTCGCTTTAATGAAACAGATCCGCTCGGAATCGTCTGGCATGGCAACTATATCACTTATTTTGAAGATGGACGTGAGGCTTTTGGACGTGAACATGGTCTTACTTATCTGGATATTGCCAAAACGGGTTATACAACACCCATCGTAAAATCGACCTGTGAGCATAAATTGTCTTTGCGTTACGGCGATGTGGTAACGATTGAAACCACTGTTGTTGATACACCAGCGGCAAAAATGATTTATCGTTTTAAAATTATTGATGATAAAGGCGAAATTGCCTGTACAGGCGAAACAACCCAGGTTTTTTTAGATGCAGCAGGAAATTTAATGCTGACGAATCCTCCTTTTTATGAGGAATGGAAACGAAAAGTAGGATTGTTGAAATAGAACACGAATTTCACTAATTAACACGAATTAAAAAATAAAGCATACAGGATCTGTTTCCTGCAAGGTTTCCAAAACCTTGTAGGTATAAATAATAAATAATCTGTTCAAATCTGTAAAATCTGCGTGAAATCTTTTTTTCAGACAAAGCTTAAAACAAAACATACCTACAAGGTTTTAAAAACCTTGCAGGAGAAATCGAGAATCATAAAATGTTAAGAGAAATATACATTACAGAAACCAATTGCATCACACCTTTAGGTTTTGATGTTGAATCAAATGTGGAAGCGATTCTTCGCGGTGATCCCGGTATTCAGCTTCATGATGCTGTTTCTTTGATGCCCAATTCATTTTATGCTTCAATTATTCCTAATGAAAAACTCAACAGTGCTTTTACTAAAGTCAGCACTGAAACCAAATATTCCCGTTTAGAGAAAATGATGATTCTGGCTTTAGAACCTGTCATCAAAAAATCGGGTGTTGAATTAAATTCTAAAACCGCTTTTATACTTTCAACCACAAAAGGAAATATAACCGCTTTAGAAAATGATTCTGAAGAAAGTTTTAATAATGCACATTTAGATGTTTTAGCCCAAAACGTTGCCAATTTCTTCGAATTTCAAACACAGCCCATTGTAGTTTCAAATGCTTGTGTTTCTGGAATTTTAGCCGTTTCTGTTGCCAAAAGAATGATTCAATCCGAGCTTTATGATAACATATTTGTAGTTGCCGGAGACGAAGTTTCAGAATTTGTTTTGTCTGGTTTTAATGCATTCCAGGCCATGAGCGAACTGCCATGCAAACCCTATTCTAAAAACAGGACCGGAGTAAGTTTGGGCGAAGCAGCAGCCGCTGTTTTAGTTTCGGCGGAAGCCAAAAACGCCAAAATAAAAGTAATTGGCGACAGTTCGATAAACGATGCCAATCATATTTCAGGTCCGTCGAGAACGGGTGAAGGTTTGTTCAGAAGTATTCAGAATGCTTTAAAAGAAGCGCAGATTGAAGCCAATAAATTAGATTATATTTCAGCTCACGGAACGGCAACTCCTTATAACGACGAAATGGAAGCGATTGCCCTGAACCGTATAGGATTACAAAATGTTCCCGTAAATAGTTTAAAAGGTTTTTACGGTCATACCTTAGGTGCTTCAGGACTATTAGAAACGGTAATTGCGATAGAATCTGCTAATAAAAACACACTTTTTGAATCGAAAGGTTTTGATGAAATTGGGGTTAGTGAAGCTATTAATGTGATTGAGAAAAATCAAGAGGCAAATATTGAATGTTTTTTGAAAACAGCTTCCGGATTTGGGGGTTGTAATACGGCTGTGGTTTTTGAAAAGATGAAATGAGAGATGGAAAATCAAACTAATTGGACACCTTTTCCTGATGATAATTTGTTAGGCTTAACGGATAAAAATCAAATTAATGAATTTGAAGCAACTGGTATAGCCAAGGCCGAACTGTATACTTTTGAATTAGATATTGATGTTGATATATCTACAACACTTATTTTAGAAATCCATAAAATTGCTTTTGAACAACTTTATGATTGGGCTGGAAGATGGAGAACAACCGAAGTTTCGGTAGGGCAATTAATCCCACCAAAACCCACTTTTGTTTTACAAGCAATGTATCAGTTTTTGGACAATTTAAATTTTAAAATTTCCATTTCAAAAAATTTAGATGATCATATTGAGTGCTTAGTTTATGCTCATTATGAGTTTATAAAAAT
This sequence comes from Flavobacterium sp. FG19, assembly GCF_057809475.1. Classification (NCBI taxonomy): domain Bacteria; kingdom Pseudomonadati; phylum Bacteroidota; class Flavobacteriia; order Flavobacteriales; family Flavobacteriaceae; genus Flavobacterium; species Flavobacterium sp. FG19. The sequence continues at coordinate 66,587 of NZ_JBMDKA010000020.1, forward strand.
TCATCCTTTCAATAATGGAAATGGAAGAATGGGAAGGATTTTAATGAATCTTATTGCACTAAAATTTGGATACCAGCCTTTAGAATTATATCACAGGGAAGGTGAAAGCAGAAAATTTTATATTAGCGCAATGAAAGCTGCCGACAATGGTGATTATAAATTATTAACCGAATTAATTAGTGAAGAATTGATTTCCTTTTAATTCTTTTTCTTTTAAAATAGTATCAACAATTTTAATAACCTTGCTTTTAGAAACTTGCTGGTCTTCTAAAGACATTGTAGAAAATACAGTATCAGCCAGAACTTTAGACAAAAAGCTCTTGTTTTTTAATTGTGGATATTTTTCGTAGAATTTCATAACTTGGCAAAGTTACAAAAACAAATGACTCAAAACAAAACCTACATACAATCCTACATCACCATTCAAAACAACGAAATTGTTTTGAACGGAACTTCTGTATTCAAAACTGAACCAACCGATTTTGCTGATTTTTCTAAACAAGCCTATCGTAATTTTGAAATGCAGTATCCGAAGTTTTTCAAAATGGATGCTTTGAGCAAACTGGCTTTTTTAGGATCAGAATTACTTTTGAGTCCGATAACTTCTAAAGAAGAAGAAAATAATATCGCATTGGTTTCGGCTAATAAATCGTCGAGTTTAGATACCGATGTAAAATATCAGGAATCAATTTCAGATAAAGAAAACTATTTTCCGAGCCCGGCGGTTTTTGTTTATACGCTGCCAAATATCTGTCTGGGCGAAATAAGTATCCGTCATCAGCTGAAAAGTGAAAATTCTTTCTTTATATTTGACACCTTTAACACAGAATTTATGTCTAATTATTCCAATATTCTTTTGAATACGAATAAAGCAGATATGGTTTTGTGCGGCTGGACAGAGTTTTTTAAAGACGATTATAAAGCTTTTCTTTGCACCATCAGCAAGGAAGAAAATACCATATTTACAAACGAAACTATCAATACATTATACAATAAATAAGCATGGAAGCATTAAAAGAAGAATTGAAAAACAAAATTATCACGACTCTAAACCTTGAAGATATCGCAGTTGAAGACATTGCTGATAACGATCCTTTGTTTGGAGATGGTTTAGGTTTAGACTCAATTGATGCACTTGAACTAATCGTGATTTTAGATAAAGATTACGGAATTAAATTAGTAGACCCGAAAGAAGGAAAAACGATTTTCCAGTCTATTGAAACTATGGCAGCGTACATCAGCGCCAATAGAACGAAATAAATTGTAGATTTTAGACTTTAGATTTTAGATTTCCAACTGGAATCTAAAATTTAAACTGTTTTAAAATCCTTCAACTTTGTCAAAGTTTTAAACTTTGACAAAGTTCCGAGAATCTAAAATCATAAATCTAAAATGACAAAAGGTGTTGCAATAACGGGAATGGGAATTATTTCTGCGATTGGTAATTCGGTTGAGGAAAACTATATTTCTTTAATCGAAAACAAAATCGGGATTTCTCGTATTCAAAATATTTCAACTGTTCACGCAGATGTAATCAAAGTTGGTGAAATCAAAAAGACCAATGAAGATCTTATCGGTGAACTGAAATTAAACGACGATAATAATTTTTCGAGAACCGCGATGATTGGTACTTTGGCAGCAAAACAAGCTGTCGAAAATGCCGGCATTACCTCTATCAATGAATTTAGAACGGGACTTATTTCGGCTACAAGCGTGGGCGGAATGGACATGACAGAGAAACATTATTACGATTATTTCGAAAAACCAGAATTGGTAAAATATATTACCTGTCATGATGGTGGCGATGTTGCGGATAAAATTGCCGAAGAATTGGGTTTAAAAGGAATGGTTTCGACTATCAGTACAGCTTGTTCATCGGCAGCCAATTCTATTATGCTGGGTGCGAGATTAATCAAAACTGGAAAACTGGATCGTGTTATTGTAGGCGGAGCCGATGCTTTATCCAAATTCACTATCAACGGATTTAAAACTTTGATGATTTTATCTGACGATTATAACAAACCTTTTGACAATAACCGTAAAGGATTAAATCTTGGTGAAGCGGCAGCATTTTTAGTTTTAGAATCGGATGAGATTGTTGAAAAGCAAAACAAAAAAGTGCTGGCAAGAGTTTCTGGTTACGGAAATGCAAACGACGCTTATCACCAAACCGCTTCTTCAGAAAATGGAGATGGCGCTTATCTGGCAATGAAAAAAGCTTTTGAAGTTTCGGGTTTAAAACCTTCTCAAATTGATTATATCAACGTTCACGGAACTGCAACGCCAAATAACGATTTATCTGAAGGAAGAGCTTTACGCCGAATTTACGAAGATGAAAAAGTTCCTGATTTTAGTTCTACAAAACCTTTTACAGGCCACACTTTAGCAGCAGCAGCAGCAATTGAAGCCGTTTACAGTGTTCTGGCGATTCAGAATAATGTGGTATACCCAAATTTGAATTTTGAAACACAAATGGAAGAATTCGATTTGACACCGCAGACTACTTTAAAAAATGCAACCATCGAACACGTTTTATCGAACTCTTTCGGGTTTGGAGGAAACTGTTCAACCCTTATATTTTCAAAAAGCTAATGACAAAAAAAACATATGTAAATGGAGTAGGCTGTATTTCGACTCAAAAAACATTTGATACTGTTTTTTTGGAAGAAGCCAATGTAAATCACGATGAAAATGTGCTGGCAATTGTAACGCCGGCATACAAAGAATATATTTCTCCGGCCGCAAGCCGAAGAATGGCAAAAGGCGTTAAAAACGGAATTGTAGCTTCTGCCCTGGCCATGAAAGATGCCAATGTAGAAAATGTCGATTCCATTATCACCGGAACAGGTTTAGGATGTATCGAAGATTCTGAAAAATTCCTGAAAAGTATTTTAGATAATAAAGAAGAATTTTTAACACCGACTTCCTTCATTCAATCGACTCATAATACCGTTGGTGCTCAGATTGCACTTTTACAGCAATGTAAAGGTTATAATTTTACGTATGTAAATGGTGCCGTTTCTTTTGAATCGGCTTTGATTGATGCTAAAATGCAGATCGAAGAAGAGGAAGCCAATTCTATTTTAGTAGGCGGTGTTGACGAAAACGGTGATTACACCACTGCTCTTTTCAAATTAAACGGACGCATTAAAGCCGATAATACTGCACCTTACGATGTGCTGACTTCTAAAACAAACGGTGCCGTTTATGGTGAAGGTGCCAGTTTTTTTGTTTTAGAAAACGAAAGAAAAGACAATACGTACGCTGAACTTTTAGATGTCGCCATTATTAATACGCTGGAAGTTAATGAAGTTGAAACTGAAATAAAATCGTTTTTGAAATCGAATAACTTAGAAATTTCAGATATTGACGCTCTGGTTTTAGGTTTTGACGGAAACGTCAATTTTGAAAATTATTACAGAAATCTGGCTGAAAATGCTTTTACACAGACTCCTGTTTTATATTACAAACATTTGAGCGGCGAATATGATACCGCCTCGGCTTTTGCTTTCTGGATGGCTTGCAAAATTTTAAAAACGCAGGAAGTTCCTGAAATCGTAAAAGTAAATTCCGTTACAAAACCAGCTTATAAAACCATTTTATTGTACAATCAATTAAGCGGAAAAAATCATAGTTTTACATTGCTGTCTAAATGATAACGCATAAAAAAGTCACCATTTTTTTTATCTCCTTATTACTTTTTTTATTTTTATTAAAAGCTGATAAAGGAATTAATGAATTATGGTTTTTAGTGGTTGTTTTACCTTTTCTTGCAATTAATATTTATGGCACAGCAAGAATTTCATCTAATTACATTGTAAAAGCTTTCTGTAATAATCCGTTAGAAAAAGACAAAAAAATCGCTTTAACTTTTGATGACGGGCCAAGTATTTACACTTTGCAAGTTTTAGAACTTTTGAAAAAATACAATGCAAAAGCGACTTTTTTCTGCATTGGAAAAAACATTGAAACTCACCCGGAAATTCTTCAGAAAGTTATTGATGAAGGGCATTTAGTTGGAAATCATTCGTATTCTCATTCTAAGTTTTTTGACTTTTATACGACCCCAAACATAACCGAGGAAATTCAAAAAACAGATAAGCTTCTAGAGAAATTCACCTCAAAAAAAATCAATTTTTTTCGTCCACCTTATGGAGTTACAACGCCATCGATTGGAAGAGCTTTAAAAATAACTGGTCATAAAGTAATTGGCTGGAATATCCGTTCACTTGACGGAGGAACAAAAAATCAGGAATTGATTTTAAACCGAATTACAAAACGGGTTTCTCCCGGCGGAATTGTACTTTTGCATGATACAGGCCAGCACTCGGTTTCAGTACTGGAACAGTTTTTGCAATTTTTACAGCAAAATAATTATCAGGTCGTTTCGATCGAAGAACTTTTGAATCTTAAAGCTTATGAAAATTGAACGCAGATGAAACAGATTCGCTATCGCGAAGACGCGGATTTAAACGGATTTTTATTAAATAAAATAATCTGTGTGAATCTTTTTAATCAGTGGCAAAAAAACTTAAGCACAATTTTTGACAAAATATGAAAACTAAAATAGCGCTGCTAATTCTTTTTATTTCAGGTAGTTTGTTTGCCCAGGAGCAAAAAATGACAACTGCAGAAATTACCCAGTTTAAAGAAGACGTAAATGTTGTATCCAAAAAAATCAAAACCCTGAGTACTGATTTTGTTCAGTACAAACATTTGGATTTTCTTTCTAAAGATATCGAAACATCAGGCAAAATGGTTTTTAAAGAACCATCCCTTCTACAATGGCAGTACAAAAAACCATACAATTACAGTATTACTTTTAAAAACGGAAAAATCCTGATTAACGACGAAGGAAAGAAAAGCGCTGTGGATATCGGCGACAGCAAAATTTTTGCCCGAATCAATAAATTAATCGTTGGAAGTGTTAGTGGCAATATGTTTGATGATAAAGAATTTACGATTTCATATTTTAAACTAAAAGGACAGAATCTGGCGAAATTTATTCCGAAAGATGCTACGCTGAAAAAATACATTAAACAAATTGAACTGACTTTTGACAAAGAAGAAGCAACTGTCGTTCAGGTAAAACTTTTAGAATCTTCTGAAGATTATACCCGAATTGTACTTAAAAATAAAGTGATCAATGCAAAAATCGACGATTCAGTTTTTACTAATTAACTGCCTTCTGGCAATTGTTTTAATTTCTTGCGGCTCAGTCACAAAAAATTATACACCCAAAAAATTAGATAAAACATCTTATGAAGTTCCTTATTTTGCTGATTCAAAAACTGACTACGTTTATAAAACCAACATCAGTGTTTACGGAAATGAATTATCAGGAATTTTTATTGCAAAAAAAATAAACGACACTACGCACAGAGTCGTTTTTACCACAGAATTTGGAAATAAATTAATGGATTTTGAAATCTCCGAAACTGATTTTAAAGTCAATTCGATTGTATCAGAATTAGATCGAAAAATATTGATTAATACTTTAAAAGAAGATTTTCGTCTGCTTTTAAAGAAGGAATATACAATTCAGGAACAGTTTGAAAACGAATCAGCTGAAATTTATAAATCGGAAGGCGGCAAACGCGATCACTATCTTTTCATCTCTAAAAAAGATCAAAAATTAGAAAAGATCGTCAGTGCATCTAAAACAAAAGAAAAATTTACGCTCTTTTTCAATTCAGAAAATAATATTTTTGCTGAGAAAATTCAGATTATCCATCAAAATATCAAGCTCAAAATCGAGCTGAACTATTTTAAATCGGAATAGAAAATTAAAGTAACCATAAAATTAAACTAATCAAAAGATGAAAAAAATAACCTTAATTGTATTCGTTTTATTTATCGGTCTTGTAAAATTGCAGGCACAGGTAAAAGTCAGCCCCGGACTAAGAGGCGGTTTAAATTTATCAACTTTAACCAATATTGATGATAATAGAAGTAAAACTGATTTTTATGTTGGAGGGTTAGTCAATATTAAATTTAACCGATATTTTTCGTTACAGCCTGAGATAACATATTCCAGACAAGGTGACGAAGGGAGATATTTCGAAAACGGCCGTTATTATTCTGAAAAGTATGAGTTAAATTACCTGACACTGGGTGCCGTTGCAAAATATCATTTTGGAGGTAAAGGTTTTCATATTTTAGCAGGTCCGTCTTTGGATATAAAAGTCAGTGACAATTATATCAACAGCAATCCTGAAGGTTTTGACTTTGCTCTTGTCGCAGGAGTTGGTTATACACTGCCAAACGGATTAACATTTGAAGCCAGAATCAAACAGGGATTCGTAGACATTTACGGATATGATGGTGTTGACGATGATTATTACTATGATGATGTAATCTTAAATCAGGTTTTTCAAATTGGGATTAGTTACACTTTTAAAACAAAATAATGTATAAAAAGAAAGCAGTTATTGCCGTATTCCTTTTTTTTGCCTTCCTAAACATACAGGCACAGGTCTTGTTTAAACCCGGATTAAGAGCAGGTTTAAGCCTTTCGACCATTTCAGAAATGCATGCCGATTACAGACCTGATTTTTATTTTGGAGGTTTTGGCGAAATAAACTTAACCAAAAAATATGCGCTTCAGCCCGAAATAAGCTATATCAAACAAGGATCCAACAACGTGGCCCGAAATTATTTTGACCCTGTTACCCAAACTGACGGAGTGGTATATCAGGATTTAAGACTGGATTATTTATCTTTTTCCATGATCAACAAATTCACATTCGGGCAGGGTTTTCAGGTTTTGTTTGGTCCGTCATTAGATGTCCGTTTAAATGACAATTTAGTACGAAGAAAGAATTATAATGACTTTGCCTTTAACTTAGGACTTGGATATCGTATGTCCTCTGGTCTTGCTTTTGATGTTCGCTTTAAAAAAGGTTTCCTGGATATTCTGGATAGTGATTACTATACCAACGATTCCAATAATCACTATTTATTTGGTGATTACAATACAAATGTCAATTTTCAAATAGGTGTTTCGTACTCTTTTGATACGAAATAAAAAAATAAAAATATGGTTTTAAAAGACTTTTACAAAGTACTTTCAGAAGAGAAAACAGGCGATACTAAATATAATATTCGTATATTAGTTAATGCCAATCATGAGGTTTTTAAAGGTCATTTTCCTGGAAACCCAATTATGCCGGGCGTTTGCATGATTCAGATTATTAAAGAACTTTCAGAGTCTATTACTCAAAGTTCACTGATGATACAAACCCTTTCGAATGTAAAATTCATGGCATTGATTAATCCGGAAACTAATCCGGAACTGCGTTTAGAACTTGACATTACAACCACAGAAGATGATTTGGTAAAGGTGAAAAACACCGCATATTTTAACGACACCGTTGCGCTTAAATTAAGCAATACGTATAAAAAAATATAATTATGAAATTACTAGTATCACTACTTCTATGGATAAATTTTGCCAATACACCCGATTTGGCTTCTATCCGAAAAATCTACCCTGATGTTGCAAAATCAGAAGCAAATGCCAAAGAATTTACAGAAAAACTTTCTGGCGTTACCCACAACGATGAGAAAATTTTAGTAGCCTACAAAGCTGCTTCTATTCTGGTAGATTCTAAATTTGAAAGCATAATGGGAAGTAAAATTTCCCGCTTTAAAGAAGGTGCGAAACTTCTCGAAGCAACGATCAAAAGCGATCCCAGTAATATTGAAATGCGAATGATCAGACTGAGTATTCAGGAAGATGTTCTGGCAATTACAGGATATAAAAAAAATATTAAAGAAGATAAAAAATTCATCACTACTTATTATGCAGCGCAGAGCGGTGCTTTAAAAGAATATCTAAAAGACTTTGTTTTACAGTCTAAAAGTTTCTCCGAAAAAGAGAAACAGTTTGTAAAATAAGCTCATGAAAAATTCTCAATGAAACCCATTTTATCACAGCAGGAACTGCTCGATTCAACTTCTTTCTGCGTTATTGTTCCCACTTACAATAATCAGAAAACATTAAAAAGAGTGCTGGATTCTATTTTAGATTTCACTTCAGATATTATCATTGTCAACGACGGTTCTACTGATGAAACAGCAGAAATTTTAAAACAATATTCGCAGCTGACTCAAATTCACCACCCAAAAAATCTGGGAAAAGGAAGAGCGCTGCGAAATGGTTTTAGAAAAGCTGCTGAGCTAAATTTTGAATACGCCATAACGATTGACTCTGACGGCCAGCATTTTGCTTCTGATATCCTTAATTTCATTGAAGAAATTCAAAAAGAGCCTAACGCTCTTTTAATCGGCAGCCGAAACATGACACAGGAAAATATTCCTAAAAAAAGTAGTTTCGGAAATAAATTCTCCAATTTCTGGTTCAAATTTGAAACCGGAATTAAACTCGATGATACACAATCCGGTTTCAGACTGTATCCGCTTCGACTGCTTCCAAAACGATTTTACACCAATAAATTTGAGTTTGAAATCGAAGTAATCGTCCGGTCGGCATGGAAAGGAATTACCGTTAAAAATATCCCGATTCAGATTTTGTATGACCCGGCAGAACGTGTATCCCATTTTCGTCCTTTCAGAGATTTTACCCGAATCAGTATTTTAAATACCGTCTTGGTTACCAATGCCCTGCTGTATATCAAACCTCGCGATTTCTTTCGACGGGCAAAAAAAAAAGGGTTTAAAAAATTCTTTCTCGAAGATATTTTAGAAAGCAATGACTCGAATTTTATAAAATCGGCCTCGATTGCTTTAGGAATTTTTATCGGAATTTCTCCTTTCTGGGGATTTCAGACCATACTTCTTTTTACTTTCGCAGCTCTGTTCAGGCTCAATAAAGTAATTGCTTTTTTGTCTTCCAATGTGAGTTTTCCTCCGTTTATTCCGCTTGTAATCTATGGTTCACTAAAAACGGGAAGTTTGTTTATTTCAAGTGATGCACCGCTGATTTTGGACAGTTCCGCCACACTTGACGATATTCAAAAAAACGCTGCACAATATATCGTTGGAAGTCTTATTTTAGCAACCGTTTTAGCACTATCAGCAGGATTAATAAGTTATTTGCTTTTAACGGCTTTTAGTTCTAAAAATAAAACGAATATTTAAGTTAAGTTTGCCACAGATTAAAAGGATTTAAATGATTTTCAATCTATGTCAATAGCCGCAAATTCACGAATCATTATAAATTTTAATTAAAGTAATTCGTGAATTCGCAGCGAAAAAAAATAAAATTACCATGCATCAATACTTTTACGCCATTCACTTATTTGTAAATCGAAAAAAATCTCTTTCGGTTTTTCTGGCTGTTTTGATGCTTTTTATTTTTGGCTTTTTTGCTTCTCAGATTAAATTTGAAGAAGACATCACCAAACTTATTCCGGCCAATGACAAAGCGGATGCCACGGCAAAAGTTTTAAAACAATTAAACTTTGCCGATAAAACCACCGTAATTTTTAAACTCGAAAAAAACGGTACTGCCGACGATTTAAAAGAAATGGCACAGGTCTTTTCAGACAGTGTTTCCAAATCCTGCCAACCTTACATCAGCGGCATCCAGGGCAAAATTGACGAAGAAAACATTCAGGAAACCATCGATTTTGTTTACAACAATCTGCCTCTTTTTCTGGACGATAAAGATTATGTTTCCATACAGCAAAAACTGCAAAAAGACAGTATTGCGGCAACCGTTCAGGGAAATTACAAATCGATTATTTCTCCTTCCGGTTTTATCACCAAAGATTTTATTCTGCAGGATCCGTTCGGCATTTCTTTTATTGCTTTAAAAAAACTACAGCAGTTAAATATTGGCGACGACTTTACGCTTGACAATGGTTTTGTAATGACCAAAGACAAAAAGAAATTACTGCTTTTTATAACTTCCGATATTTCGTCAAGCGAAACCGAAAAAAACAGCATTTTTGCTGAGAAACTAAAATCGATTCAGGAAAATTTAAATACACAGTTTAAAGGAAAAACAGCAGTCAGCTATTTTGGTTCGGCTCTGATTGCAGCGGCCAATGCCAAACAAATCAAAAGCGATATTGTTCTGACCACTTCTATCGCCATGTTTACCCTGATGCTGATCCTCATTCTATTTTACAGAAAAATATTTATTCCGTTAATTATATTTCTTCCAACCGTTTTCGGGGCTTTATTTGCTGTTGCTTTTTTATATTTTGTAAAAGAGCAGATTTCCGCAATCTCACTCGGGATTGGTTCCATTTTATTAGGAATCACGATCGATTATTCGCTGCATATCCTGACGCATTACAAACATAACAGCGATATCAAAACCTTGTATAAAGACATTACGATGCCCGTTATTATGAGCAGTTCTACTACTGCCGTGGCCTTTTTATGTCTGCTTTTTGTAAAATCTGATGCGTTGAACGATCTCGGAATTTTTGCAGCTGTTATCGTGATGGCTTCCGCCATTTTCTCTCTTTTGATTGTGCCTCACCTCTACAAACCAAAAGAAAACAATTTTGAACACAAGAAAAATGTGATTGATAAACTCGCTCATTTTTCATTTCACAATAACAAATTCTTAATCGGCTTTTGCGTTATCATTACCATTGTCTGCTGTTTTACTTATAATGATGTGGGCTTCAACAACGATTTATCACAGTTAAATTTTGTTCCAAAAGACATTAAAGCCGCCGAAAAAGAACTCGAAGAAAGTACGAGTCTTACTTCTAAAACCATCTATGCAGCCGCTTACGGAACAAGCATGGAAAATGTACTTCAAAACAACTCTCAGCTTTTTGCCGATTTATCAAAAGAAAAACAACAAAACCAAATTTTGAATTTTAGTTCCGTTGGCGGAATTGTGCTTTCAAAAAAAGAACAAGAACAAAAAATCAAGAAATGGAATTCGTTTTGGAGTTCCGATAAAAAACAGATTTTAAAAAACGGATTAATTGCCGAAGGATCAAAACTGGGTTTTAAACCTACCGCCTATTCCTTATTTTTTGATCATTTAGACTTTGATTTCAAAACTATTTCGACAGAAGATTATTTAAAAATTCAGGCTTTACAGCTAAAAGAATTCATAACCGAAAAAAAGGGCTTTTATACCATTTCTACTTTGGTAAAAGTTACTCCGGAACAACGCGATCATTTTGTAAAATCAACATCGGCCAGAAACAATATTATAGCGATTGACCGCCAGCAGATGAACGAAACTTTTTTCAGTACTTTAAAAACCGATTTTAACTCCCTTGTCAATTATTCTTTTATTGCCGTAATACTGATTTTGTTTTTCTTTTTCAGAAGGATCGAACTGGTCATCATCAGCTGTATACCAATTGCCTTAACCGGAATTGTAACAGCAGGAATTATGGAGATTTTTGATATACAGATGAACATCTTCAGTATGATTGTCTGCACCCTTATTTTTGGTCACGGAGTCGATTTCAGCATCTTTATGACCAGCGCTCTGCAAAAAGAATATACCAACGGAAAAAATGAAATTGCCATATACAGAACCTCTATAATTCTGGCAGTAATCACTACTATTCTGGGAATTGGTGCGATGATTTTTGCCAGACATCCGGCATTGAGATCTATTTCTTCAGTCTCTTTAATCGGGGTTTTTGCCGCACTGATTATCACCTTTATTTTTTACCCGATTCTGTTTAAAGTCTTTTTATCAAATCGTCCCAAAAAAGGAAATCCTCCCTTTAAACTCCGTACTTTTATTCACGGTGTAATTTCGTTTACCTATTATGGCCTGGGCGGTTTTATTATGTCGGTTTTCAGTTTTACGCTCATGCCGATTATTCCGCTGAGCGCCAAAACAAAAATGAAAGGATTTAGATATGTGGTTTCAAAATTGATGAAATCAGTATTATATTCCAACCCGTTTATTCGCAAAAAAGTCATTAATAATTTTAATGAAACATTCGAAAAACCAGCAGTCATTATTGCCAATCATTCTTCTTTTGTTGATATTTTAGCAATGGGAATGCTGAGTCCAAAAATTATCTTTTTGGTAAGCGACTGGGTTTATAACTCTCCTATTTTTGGCGGTATTGTTCGAAAAGCCGGATTTTATCCCGTTTCTGAAGGTATTGAAGGCGGTGTCGAACATTTACGAAAAAAAGTAGAGGAAGGATATTCTTTAATGGTTTTCCCGGAAGGAACACGTTCAGAGAATAACGTCATTAAAAGATTTCATAAAGGGGCTTTCTTTTTAGCCGAAGAATTCAATTTAGATATCATCCCGGTTGTTATTCACGGTGCTTCAGAAGCCATTCCAAAAGGCGATTTTGTAATTCATAAAAGTGCCCTTACCATTTCGATTTTAGAAAGAATTACACCCGATAATCTTTCATTTGGAAATAATTATACCGAAAGAACAAAACAAATCAGTACATTTTTTAAAGCGGAATACCGCAGAATAAGACAGGAACTTGAAGGACCGGATTATTTCAAAAAAATGCTGATTAACAGTTACGATTACAAAGAAATTGAAATTGGAGACAGCGTAAAAAAGGACCTGAAAAAAAATCTGGAAGTCTATTACAACTTAAACCAGCATATTCCTCCAAAAGCTAAAATTTTACACCTTGCTGATGATTACGGACAACTCGATGTTTTACTGGCGCTTAAGGAGCCACAGCGAAAAATAGTTTCATTTATTGCAGATGAAGAAAAATCGGCTGTAGCCAAAACCAATTATATTGCAGGCAAAAGAAAAATAGTGTATACTGATACTTTAGAAGCTGTTATTGAAAACCAATTTGATATTCTTTTAATTTCAGATGAAAGCTATACTGTTGAAACTGAAAAAGTCATTTCAAAAGTTTCCTCAGTAATTTTAGTCAATTGTACAGCTTTAAAAAATCAAATCGTTACGTTTGGTTTTGAAATTATTTCTGAGGAAAACACCCTTATTATTTTAAACAAAAAATAAATGAAAGAGCAATACGATGTAGTCATTGCAGGCAGCGGTTTAGGCGGATTGGTTTCGGCTGTTATTCTGGCTAAAGAAGGCTACAGCGTTTGTATACTCGAAAAAAACAATCAATACGGAGGAAACCTGCAGACTTTTGTTCGCGATAAAACCATTTTTGATACCGGAATTCACTATATCGGAGGTTTGGAAAAAGGACAGAACCTGTATCAATATTTCAAATATCTGGGTATCATCGATCAGCTGAATTTAAAGAAATTAGACGACAATCAATTTGATGTTATTTCTTTTGATGATGATCCAAACAAATATCCGCATGCGCAGGGATATGAAAATTTCGTAAAACAGCTTACCGCCTTTTTTCCTGAAGAAAAAGAAAATCTTTCCCGTTACTGCGAAAAACTAAAAACGGTCTGTAATTCTTTTCCGCTTTATAATGTAAACTGGGAAGGAAAATACGAAAGCGAAATTCTGGAACTGAATGCAAAAGATACGATTGACTCCTTTACCAAAAATGAAAAGTTACAAGCGGTACTGGCCGGATCTAATTTTTTATACGCCGGAATTCCGGATAAATCGCCTTTTTATGTTCACGCACTTTCTGTAAACTCCTATATTCAAAGTTCATGGCGCTGTATTAACGGCGGAAGCCAGATTACCAAACAGCTTTTAAAACAGCTCAAAAAATACGGCGGGGAATTCTATAAATACAAAGAAGTTATCCGTTTTAATGTGCAGGAAAACAAAGTAATCTCTACTGATTTAAAAGACGGAACCCGGGTTTCAGCTGCACTGTTCATTTCGAATATTGAACCTAAAACAACTTTGAAAATGGCAGGGGAAGAAAACTTCAGAAAAGCTTTTATTAACCGAATTCAAAATCTTGACGATGTTATTTCGGCCTTCAGTCTTTATATTGTTTTTAAACCGGAGACTTTTAAATACTGCAATCATAATTTCTATCATTTTAAGAAAAGCAGCGAGGTCTGGACCACACAGAATTACGACGAAGATTCCTGGCCCAAATCGTATATGGCTTCTATGAATGTCTCTAAAAAAGAAGAAATATGGGCAGAAGGCATGACTTTTTTAACCTACATGAAATATGAAGATGTCGCACAATGGGCAGACACTTTTAATACAACTGCCGAAGAAAGCGACCGGGGAGAAAGTTACGAGGAATTTAAAAACCGAAAAGCATCTAAATTCCTGGACGAAATCGAACTCAAATTTCCCGGAATTAAAGACTGTATCAAATCCATACACACTTCTACGCCCCTTTCCTACCGCGATTATATTGGCGGACATAACGGAAATATGTACGGATATGTTAAAGATTCAAATAATCCAATGAAAACCATGATTCCTTCAAAAACAAAGCTGGATAATTTATATCTTACAGGACAAAGCAGTAATATGCACGGTGTTTTGGGTGTAACCATTGGAGCCGTTGGCACTTGTTCTGAAATTGTAGGTAAAGAGTATCTGCTTACCAAAATTAATCGTGAATCTGAATAAAAAATGATGAAAAACCGAGTTTTCTTTTTTATATGTATCGGTTTTTCGCAACTGTTCATGTCGTGCGGAACATCCAAATCCATGCGTCATAAACCCGATCTTTCTCATTATAATGCAACAAAACCAACGGTTGAGAAAAAATCGGATTCGGTTTTTATTTCGGGAAACAACACGCTTTTAAAAAATAAACAGGGTCTTTGGGAATTATATGCCGAAGGCGATCCGCTGGAAATTGGTCTGAATACCGGAGCTTTAACCGATTCTCTTTTAAAAAAACAGCAGCGGATTTTCTTTTCCAAAATCAACGATTTCATTCCGTCTAATTTTCAGCAGAAACTGCTGCGCCAATTCCTCAAATGGTACAATCGCAAATTGTACCTGAATGTTCCCGAAGAGTATCAAACCGAAATTTACGGCGTTTCAGAATATACTTCAGACGAGTTTAACAATATTGCCCCAAAATACCAGAGAGGTTTGTACCTGCATGGTGCTCATGATATCGGACATGCTTTGCAGGATCTGGCTTTGGTAGGCTGTTCTTCTTTTGCGGTCTGGAATGAAAAATCAGAAGACGGGAATTTAATTATGGGACGAAATTTTGATTTTTATGTCAATGATGCTTTCGCCGAAAATAAAATTGCTGCCTTCATAAAACCAAAAGAAGGTCATCCGTTTATGATGGTAACCTGGCCCGGAATGATTGGCGCTGTTTCAGGAATGAACCTGGAAGGATTAACCGTAACGATTAATGCTTCGAAATCTAAAATTCCGTTAATTGCCAAAACCCCGATTTCGATATTGACCCGCGAAATTTTACAACACGCTGCAACTATTGATGAAGCTGTTGCTATTGCAAAAAAACGGAATGTTTTTGTGTCCGAATCTATAATGGTAGGAAGTGCGAATGACAACAGAGCCGTTTTGATTGAGGTTTCTCCCAAAAAAATGGACGTTTATGAGGTGCCAAACAGCAGCCAGTTAATTTGTTCGAATCATTTTCAGGGCGATACATTTAAAAATGACAAACGAAATCAGGAACAAATTGTAAACAGCCATTCTGAATACCGTTTTGAAAGAATGCAGGAACTTTTGTCTGAAAACCCGAAAGTGAATCCGCAAACTGCATCCGAAATACTGAGAAATAAAGAAGGATTAAGAAACCTACCTTTAGGATTGGGTAATGAAAAAGCCTTAAATCAATTGATGGCCCATCACGGAATTATCTTTAAACCCAAAGAAAAATTAGTCTGGGTTTCTGCCAATCCCTATCAGTTAGGCGAATTTGTATGTTATGATTTAAAAGCTGTTTTTGACGAAAGGAAAAAAGATTCTTTAGTTTCTCTTCAAAAAGAAAATCTGAACATTGCCAAAGATCCGTTTCTGGAAACCGCTGCTTTTCAGAATTATAAAAAATTTAAAACCGAAGATCATCAAATCGATTCGCTTTTAGAAAAGAAAGAAACCATTTCTGAAGCATTTCTGCGGCATTATCAATCCTTAAACCCTGATTATTGGGTTGTGTATTATAAAGCAGGATTGTATTTTTACCAAATAAAAGATTTTCAGCAGGCAAAGTTTCATTTTGAAAAAGCTTTGACTAAAGAAATCACTACAGCACCTGAGAAAGAAAAGATTGAAAAATATTTAAAAAAAATCAAAAGAAAGTTACAATGATTCCAGCAATAGAAAAAGATTCTTTAGAAGACATTAAAATTTTTCAGGAAAAAAAATTAGGAGAGCTTTTAACCTATATCAGTCAGAATTCGCCTTTTTACAAAAGACTTTTTGCCGGACAGAATATTGATATTTCAAAAATCAAAACGCTGGAAGATCTGCAGCATCTGCCTGTGACGACAAAAGAAGATTTACAGCAGTACAATGATGATTTTGTATGTGTTCCGCAGAATAAAATTATCGACTATGCTTCTACTTCAGGAACTTTGGGCGATCCGGTAACTTTTGGTTTAACCGATTCTGATCTGGACCGGCTGGCTTATAATGAGGCCATTTCGTTTGCCTGTGCCGGAATTACCGAAGGCGACGTGGTTCAGTTAATGACCACTATTGATCGAAAATTTATGGCCGGTCTGGCTTATTTTCTGGGACTCCGAAAACTAAAAGCGGGGGTTATTCGTGTAGGTGCCGGAATTCCGGAAATGCAGTGGGACTCTATTTTAAAATATAATCCAACATATTTAATCACAGTTCCATCGTTTTTATTAAAATTGATCGAATATGCCGAAATGCACGGAATCGATTATAATAATTCGAGTATAAAAGGAGCCGTTTGCATTGGCGAGTCTCTGCGTGAACAGGATTTTGCCATGAACATTTTATCTAAAAAAATCACAGATAAATGGAATATTAAGTTGTTTTCAACTTATGCTTCTACCGAAATGAGTACCGCTTTTACAGAATGTGAACATGGAAAAGGCGGTCATCACCATCCGGAATTAATCATTGTAGAAGTTCTGGACGAAAATAATCTACCGGTTAAAAACGGAGAAACAGGTGAACTGACTTTTACCACTTTAGGAA
Organism: Flavobacterium sp. FG19; assembly: GCF_057809475.1. NCBI lineage: Bacteria > Pseudomonadati > Bacteroidota > Flavobacteriia > Flavobacteriales > Flavobacteriaceae > Flavobacterium > Flavobacterium sp. FG19. The sequence continues at coordinate 83,556 of NZ_JBMDKA010000020.1, forward strand.
TTGAAGCCATGCCTTTGCTGCGTTTTAAAACCGGTGATATTGTACAGCTGCATGACGAACCCTGCTCCTGCGGAAGAAATACATTTCGTGTAGGACCTGTTGTGGGACGTAAAAAGCAGATGATCAAATACAAAGGGACAACACTTTATCCGCCGGCAATGAATGATGTTTTAAGCGGATTTGACAATATCGAAAATCATATTATTGAAATTTCAACTAATGATCTGGGCACTGATGAAATCCTGATAAAAATTGCAGTTAAACATCAGACTCCTGAATTTTTGCAGGAAATAAAAGACCACTTCAGAGCCAAACTAAGAGTAACTCCAAAAATAGAGTTTGCTTCCAGAGAGGTTTTAAATCCACTGGTTTTTAACCCGATGAGCCGAAAACCAATTCGTTTTTTTGACTACCGGACTTAATATTTAGGGACAAAGAAGCAAAGGTTCAAAGGAACAAAAAGCTGCCAATTATTTGATAAAAAAGCCTTTGAACCTTTGTTACTCTGCACCTTTGAACCTTAAATCGCGTCAATTCGAAGAAATGTTGTAATTTTGCAAAAAATTATGAAGATGGTCAAGATTGGCAACATAGAATTACCTGAATTTCCTTTATTACTGGCTCCAATGGAAGATGTGAGCGATCCGCCGTTTCGCAGATTATGCAAAACGCATGGCGCTGACATGATGTATTCTGAATTTATTTCATCAGAAGGATTAATTCGTGACGCTATAAAAAGCCGCATGAAGCTGGATATTTTTGATTACGAACGTCCTGTTGGAATTCAGATTTTTGGAGGTGATGAAGAAGCAATGGAAATGTCGTCTAAAATCGTTTCTACTGTAAAACCAGATTTAGTGGACATCAATTTTGGATGTCCGGTAAAAAAAGTAGTCTGCAGAGGGGCTGGTGCCGGAGTGTTAAAAGATGTCGATTTAATGGTTCGTTTAACCAAAGCGGTTATCAAAGGAACTGATTTACCTGTTACGGTAAAAACACGTTTAGGCTGGGACGAAAATTCTATTAACATTGATGAAGTTGCCGAAAGACTTCAGGATATTGGTGTGCAGGCTTTAACCATTCATGCCAGAACCCGTGCGCAAATGTACAAAGGCCATTCTGACTGGTCGCATATTGCCCGTGTCAAAAATAATCCAAGAATTACCATGCCTATTTTCGGAAATGGAGATATCGACAGCCCGGAAAAAGCATTACATTATAAAAACGAATACGGAATTGACGGAATCATGATTGGTCGTGCTGCGATTGGTTATCCGTGGATTTTTAATGAAATAAAACACTATTTCAAAACGGGTGAACACTTACCTGCTCCAACCGTAATTGATCGTGTTGAAGCGGCCAGAAATCATTTAAAATGGTCAATGGAGTGGAAAGGCGAGCGTTTGGGAATTGTAGAAATGCGCCGTCATTATACGAACTATTTCAAAGGAATTCACTCTTTTAAAGAATTCAAACAAAAACTGGTTACAACTGATGCTCCTGAAGATTTATTCGCGATTATGAAAGAAATCGAAGAAGTTTATGCCGGATATGAGTTTGTTTAAATTCAAATAATCTTTGATAGATATCCATAAAAAAGACCTTCAATATTTTTGAAGGTCTTTCTTTTTATTACTATATTTTTTAATCAAAATTATTCTAACTATTTCTCTTAGCTAAATCAATAGCTGATTTTAGCTCAGAAAAAAATAATTCTGCTTCTTTAACATTTCGAATTGATCTGGTTAAATTATCACTATTATTTGATTCTGGAATATCTGTTAGATCTGGACTATTTTTCTTTGATGCAGAAGCTAAAGCAATTTCCTGAATTTTATTAATCTTATTTTGAATAGAATCTTTCATAAAGCAAATTTAAATATTAATGATTTAAATTAAACATATAATATCGATAAAGATCATTTGTTTTTCTTTGAAAATCAAAAGGTTCGGGTTTTGGCTTAAAAAAGGCTAATCCATTATTATCTAACTCAATTGTCCCGTTTCGTAGTAATCTCACATACCAATCTACTCCAATAATCACTAGAAAATCTTTTAAATTTTTATAATTATATCTAAACATTCTATGATATAGGTTGGCCCTTAAATCATCTGAACCATCAATACCAATTGAGGTATGAGGATTATTTTTTAAAAAAGTTATCGAAAACAAAATAATTGTAGAAAAAACTTTATTACTGTCCTTGTGCTTAAGATTTATAGAATCATTTATCTTTCCATTTTCATCAATTGGCCCAAAAGCTAAATTGTAAACATCAGGCAGTAAAGATTCGTCAATATTTGTAAACTTAACTTTAAGCTGAATTATTGTATCATCCTTCAAGGCTGATTCAAAAATATATTGGTCAAAATTGAGACTTACATATGTCGCTTCAAAGGTATTCTCTAAATTAATTTTAATCATGAAAGGTATAAAATTTGATCCATTATAAAAATCAAACTTAATATAATTTTCTTACAAAATAAAATTTTTCATTTATGAAGAGTATTTAGTTTATTACACCTGAACCCTTTTCCACTTTCCTCTCTTATAAAAGAAAATTCCGGCTATAGTAATGGCCGTTTCTGCAACTGGAATGGCAATAAAAACGCCTGTGGGCCCCATGTTAAAATGTTTGGCTAAAACATAAGCCAGCGGAATTTGAAAGAGCCAGAACCCAAAGAAATTAATTCCGGTTGGTGTCCAGGTATCTCCTGCTCCATTAAATGTGTTAATCAGAACCATTCCGATTCCGTAAAAAATAAAACCGATGCTCATGATTTGCAGTGCTTCCACTGCAATGGTTTTTACGTTTCCATCATTCGTAAAAAACGAAATAATATATTGTCCAAAAACCAAAGTAATAATCATAATTGAAGCCATGAAAATTACATTATATCTTGCTGTGGTATAAACGGATTTTTCGGCACGTTCAATTTGTTTAGCCCCTAAATTCTGGCCAACCAAAGTGGCCGCAGCATTACTCAGTCCCCAGGCCGGAAGTATGAAAAACATCATAATCCTCAAAGCCGTCTGGTATCCGGCTGAACCATGATCACCTCCGGTTGTGGCTACCAATTGTGCCAGGAAAATCCAGCTGCAGGATGCAATAACGAATTGTAAAATTCCGGGAGCGGCGATTTTTATCAGAGCTTTTATCTGTGTAAAATCAGGAGCGAAATAAGGTATTTTAATTTTTAAAACACCATTTCCAAAAAACAAATGATATACCTGATATAAAACACCAACACTTCTGCCAAAAGTGGTCGCCAAAGCAGCACCCACCAATCCGAAAGCAGGAACTGGTCCAAAACCATTAATTAAAATCGGGCATAAAATAATATTACAAATATTGGCAATCCAAAGGCTTTTCATTGCAATGGCCGCATTTCCGGCTCCACGGAAAATTCCGTTTATTAGGAACAAAAGCATAATACACAAACTGGAACCAATCATGATCTGCGTAAATCGAAAACCATGTTCTGCTGATTCTACTGAAGAACCCATTACTATTAGAATATCTTTAGCATAAATAATTCCGAAAATGCTCAATACGCTATTTACCGCAAATGCAATAATAATCGCCTGCATTCCGGCTTTTGCCGCTGCAACGGGATCTTTTTCCCCAATACGCCTTGCCACAACTGCGGTTGCCGCCATACTCATTCCAATAGCAAGAGAATAAATAACCGTCAAAACCGACTCGGTTAGTCCAACAGTCTGAATAGCAAAACTGCTGTGTTTTAAGTGTCCTACAAAATACAAATCAACCAAAGCAAAAACCGATTCCATCATCATTTCCAAAACCATTGGAATTGCTAATAGAATTACAGCTTTTTTAATACTTCCGGAAGTATAATCAAAAGATTCGTCGCCTTTTAGAGCTTGTTTTGTTGTGGTAAAAATTTTGGAAATAAAACTTTCCTTTATAGATGTTTCTGTCATGATATTTTAGGATAAATGATAAAATTGGTCCAGATGTATTAATCTGAACTTCAAAAGTAAAAGCGTAAGTATCCTAATTATTCTAAAAAATAAAGTTAGGATTAGGCAGAAACAATCATATGCTGTAGATTTTCAAGGCGGTAAATATAAGTAATAATTTTTACGAAAATATTAATCCAGCAATTTTTTACTTACACGGCTGCTGGCAATTAAAGAAGCCGCAAATCCAAGCGATACTATTGTTCCCATTACAATAAGTACGTTCTCTACTGTAAAAACAACCGGATAGGCCAGTGTTGGTGTAATCATAATGAGTTCGTACCGCTGCTGCAGAATTACCAAAATAATACCTAAAGCCAATCCGATCAATCCGCCAAAAATACTTAAAAGTGTACCCTGAAGCAGGAATATTTTTCGCAGGCTGTTGATTTCAGTTCCCAGACTAAAAAGGGTTTTGAGGTTTCCTTTTTTATCTAAAATCATCATTATTAAAGCGCCAATCAAATTAAAAAGGGCCACAATAATCACAAGCGTAAAAATCAGATAAACGGCAATATTTTCTGTATTGAGCATTTTATACAGAGACTCATTGAGCTGTGCTCTGTTTTTTAAAGTTACTTTATTATTGAAGGTCTTTTTAAGCTGGGCAATTACGGCTTTTTCATCCGTATTTTCCTTAAGATGAAATTCAATTCCCGAAATCTGATTGGGTTTATACATCAGTAATTCCTGCGTAAGACCTAAATCAGCAAAGACGTATTTCGAATCCAAATCTTCACTAATCGAATAAATTCCAACCGGCAGTACGTCGGTTTTATTGAAAGCTTCTTCAGGATTTTCGATCGCGCCTTTCCCCGGTTTTGGAGCATAAATCTGTAAAGGATTTTCAAAATCCAGAATTCCTAATGAAAAATCCTGTGCAATTCCGTAGCCAATTACTACCTGATACGAATCCGGTTTTAACCACTGTCCATTGAAAAGTTTTCTTTTGATATCGTTAACTACAGGATAAACGCTGTCGACTCCTTTTAGATAAGTAACACGTTGTTTGTCCTTAAACATAAACAAAACGCGCTCTTCAATAATTTTGGTGTAAGAAACAACGCCATTTATTTTTTTTATCTGCTGTTCCTGCTCCGGAGAAATAAAAAACGATTTTCCTAATGTACTGGTCATTTTTAAATCAGGATCGATTTCATTTGTAAAGGACAAACTGAAAACTTTAAGTCCGCTGAAAACAGACAGAACCACAAACAAAGCCATTGTGCCCACAATGATTCCCATGCTGGCAATGTAATTGATAATATTGATAGCGTTGTTTTTACTTCGGCTAAAAATATAACGTCTGGCTATGTAAAATGGGAAATTCAAATTAAGATTTTCTTCTCTTTTCTAAAAGGTCACGGTTTTCTATTGGGTTTTCTTTACCTGCTAAAGCATTGTCTATTTTTTCGATATAATCAAGCGAATCATCAATAAAGAAAACTAAATTAGGCACACGGCGTAACTGCAGGCGCACACGCTGAGACAAATCATGTTTAATTAAATTTGTATTTGATTTTATGCCTTCTAAAGTTTCTTTTGCCTTTTCCTGAGGGAAAATACTTAAATATACTGTCGCCACAGAAAGATCTGTAGTCACACTCACTTTGGACACCGAAATTACCAGGTTACTAACTCCGTTTTTTCTCACTTCACCCTGCAGAATATCAACCAAATCTTTTTGGATAACGCTGCCTATTTTTTTCTGTCTGTTTGTTTCCATAGTGCAAAAGTACTATTTTTAATTTCAATCGCCGCAATTTCAAATAAACTAAAGGATTATTCTCGATATTCTGTTTGAAATTGTCTTCCTGTATGCTCAAAATTCTTTTCTGATGTGGGTATTTTTATTCAATAAAAGAATGATAAAGGTCATGTAATTTATAAGTATTATTTTACATATTTGATGTAAATATAAACAGATCTATTATGAAAAAAAGAGAACCAATTAGTCACATCATGACTAAAAGCGTGGTGACTGTAAATCAAAATGACGATTTAAGAAAAGTAGTAGAAAAACTAAAATCCAATGCTATTCGACATCTTCCGGTAGTAAATGGTAAAGAGGTTGTGGGAATTATAAGCCGAACCGATATTAACCGTCTGACTTTCGGTGCTTTGTTTGACGGGCAGGACGGAGTTGACGAAGCGATCCTTGATATGCTGACCATTCCTCAGGTTATGACTTCAAAACCTAAAACCCTTCCTTCGGACACCATTATTAAAGAACTGGCATCGACCTTTGTTACTGAAGAATTTCATGCTCTGCCGGTTGTAGATAAAGGGGAACTAAAAGGAATTGTAACTACAACAGATGTTATTAAATATTTTTTAGAACAATACGATTAAACAAAAAAGGGAGCTGTGAGCTCCCTTTTTCATTATCTGTTTTGCAGCCAGTTTTCCGGATCGGTATTGGTTGTGTTTTGAAGAATCAAAAATTTGATAACCGTTTTTCCTGTATCACCACTGGTTCTTACTTTACCTATACTTTGTTTTATAGAAACTTTTTCCCCTTTGCTTACGTAGACTTTGCTTAAGTTCTGGTAAACACTAAAATAATCTCCGTGCTGAATCATAACTACTGTATTCACAGGAGATAAAACCATAACACTGAATACTTCTCCGGCAAATACTGCTCTGGCATTGGCTCCGTCTTCGGTTGTAATTTCAACTCCTGAATTATGAACAGAAATTGATGGATATAAAGGGTGCGGCTGATCTCCGTATCCTAAAGAGATAAATCCTTTTTCTACCGGCCATGGCAGTCTTCCTTTATTCGCTTTAAAATCGGCTGCCAACACTTTATCTTCCGGAGTCATGACAATTTTAGAAGAGGATACCGGAGCTTTTGGAGCAGTCGATCCCGGATTTTCTTTGGCTTTTTCAAGGGCTGCTTTTCTATTGGCTTCAGCAATAGCTTCACGAATCAAACGGTCAATCTGCCTGTCGATTCTTTTAGATTCACTTTGTTTCGCTCTAATATCGGCAGCAATTCTGTTTTTATCTTTTTTAATAGAATTAACCAGTTTTTGCTGTTCTTTTTTCTCGACTTCTAAACTTTGTTTTTCTTTCTGGTTTTCGGCTATAATTTTTTTCTTAACCTGTCTCTGACCGTCTAATTTTTGATTAAAATCAACTAATTGTGCTGTTTTAGACTGTATTTCCAGACCCTGATTTTTTCTGAAATTGGTATATTGTTTTAAGTATTGTGCTCTTTTATAAGCCTGCAAAAAACTTTCTGAAGACAAAATGAACATGGCTCGACTCTGCTCTGAACGGCTTTTATATGATTTTAAAATCATTTTGGCATAGTCTTCTTTTAAAACCGCCAGTTCTTTTTTTAGTTTATTAACCTGAACCTGATTAATATACATATCGTTGCTCAGGATTCTTTCCTGTTTTGCTGTTGTATTAATCAGCTTTTCTTTAAGCTTGATTTTATTTGCCTGGATTAAATATTCGTTTACCGCTGATTTTTCTTTTTTCCTTACAGACTGCAGCATTTTTTCATTGTCTTTTATTTCCTGAAGAATCTGCGCTTTGCGCTGTTCAAGTTTTTCTTGCTGCGAATCCTGTGCCCAGACAAAAGTCGTAGCACAAACAAAAATTAGGCTTAGGAGAAATTTTGGCATCTTTCTATTTATATTTTTGCAAATTTACTTAATTAAAACTTTTTTATACCCGCTTGGCACACTATAAGGGAAAGAAAGTTCTTCATTAAAGGAAATATTGTTGTAATTTAAGTTAATATTGGTTGTACCTTTTGGCTGCAGCGCATTAATTTCGATTGCTGTTGGTAAAGTTCCCTGACTGAAAGTTTTAATATCGGAATAATTGATTTCTAATTTTCTGTTTTCTGATGGCTGAGAGATTTCTTCTTTCTGCACTAAGTATTTTTCAGCATCCAGATAAAATGCTTTTTTAATGTTTTCGTCTTTTTCATCTTCCAGACGGAAAAGGTTTTCTACAATAGTCTGCGTATATTTTCCTTCTCTTAAATCATCAAAAGCTTCTCCTATTAATAAGTTCTGAACTTTTGTATAGTCTAACTCTGTTCCAAGCCATTTACTCAGACTGCTAAAATCTCCTTCATAATAAGTACCATTTATTTTTTCGTAATAGCTTACCGCTGCCGGAGTTATGAGAGCTTTGGCCATTGTAATTCCCAAAAATCTGACACTTATTAAAATCTGTTTGTCTTTTTCAATTCTTATTTCGGCTGTAACATTCTGAGTTTGTTTTTCATCTGCATATTTAGCACTGGCCTTAATGTATAAAGTCGAAAAGTCCAGTTTGTTTTCGTAATGTTTTTCGATTGCCTTATTGTCTTTTTTTGTAATCACTTCTGCTGCTGCAGGCGTATTTTGAACCGCTACCGCTTTTGACTTACATGAAATCACAAAAACCGACAGTAATAGTATTGCAATATATTTTTTCATCTTAATTTCTCCTTACTTCTTTTGTTTTAATAATTCATTTGCTTTCAAAAAGTATTCCTCTTTTTTCTTAGCATCCCCCAATCCATTATACGCCTCGCCTAACTGAATATTAAAATTCGCTTCCAGTTTTTTATCATCCACTACATAATCAAGTCCCATTTCTAAAACGGTTTTTGCATTCTTAAACTGCTGTAACTGATTGCTTCCCAGTCCTGCATAATAATAAAACTGAGGCTGGCTTGGATACACTTCGATCATAGTCATCGCTCTTTTTGTCATAGGCTCATACTTTTTTGCCTGACTGTACGCTTCAAGTAAAAGCAGATTGGTTTCACGATCTGTGTCTGAATTGGCCGTTAAATCTTTTTCATAATATTTAATAGCATTTTCAAACTGATTTTTACTGTGATAAAATTTTCCAATTTCTTTGGCTACATCCACCTCTTTGTCATTGTCAAAATAGGAAATGGCTTTTTCTAAATCGGCAGAATACTGAGGATTTTTATTCACATAAATCAAAAACTCGTTTAAGGTTCGATGCTTAATTTTGGAATCTATTTTGGGACTCGCCAAAATTACATTCATCGACTTAATAGCTTTATCAGCCTGATTGGCATCTAAATAGCTTTTAAACAAACTTACCTGCCCCCATTCAGAATCCGGAAGTTCTTTTGCTAACTGCCTGGCAACATCTAACGCTTTATCCGTTTCATTTGATTTTGAATACAAAAAAATCAGGTTCACATAATTGGATTCTTCTTTCGGGTTCTTCCTGATCTGCTCAGTCAGATTGGCAATTTCGGCATTCTGGTATTTCCCCTGTGACAAAATCTGCATTTTGTAATTATCACGATCTGCTGATTTTCCAAATTTATCATTCATTTCAGTAATCGCCGTCAATGCCTTATCGTATTGATTTGTCAGCATGTATAACGTAATCAGATCGTCTTTATACTCTTCATCAAAAACAATAATTTTTTGAATGGTTTCTATAGCAAGCGGATAATTTTTGGTTTCATAACTTACATCATAAATTCCCAGCCAGTACCATTTGTTTTTGGGATCTAACTGCACTGCTTTTTCAAATGCTTCCTGTGCATTTTGATACTCTTTTAAAAAGAGGTAGTTCTTTCCCATTTCAAAATGAGCAACAGCATCTGAAGGTTTTAATTTGATACATTTTTCTAAAGATACTATCGCTTTATCATAATTTTCGATCCCTTTTTGTTTCAGCGATTCGTAAAAAGCATCCTGATATTCATCGGGAGCCAAAGCAATATCTTCCGGTTCTGTCTGTGCCAAAACTGAAACTGAACTGCTAAACAGGGCAAAAAATAAAATGAGTACAATATTTTTTTTCATCTTTTTACGATTTCATTCTATCCAAAAACGAATCTGTTTTTGTTCTTTTTATTCTAAAACGGAATAATCTCCAATGCTGATACTGGTGAACTTACCATCATAACTTACATGATTTCCGATCATTGCATTATCTAAGTTAGCATTTTTTATTTGAGAATGGGTTTGTATTAAGCTATTTTTAATAGTACTATCGGTTACGCTGCAGCCTTTTCCTATTGAAACATTTGGACCTACTGTTGCATTTTTCAGTACTACATTTTCTCCTATATAACATGGCGGAATGATTGTGGCATTTTCTAATATTACATTATAATCTACTAAATGTTCCCCGTCATTATGTAAAAAACCGAGCATTCTGGTATTGGTTTCTACGGTAACATCTTTATTTCCGCAGTCCATCCATTCATCAACACTTCCGGTTTTGAAAACTTTGCCATTAGCCATCATGGCTTTTATTCCGTCATTGATCTGATACTCTCCTCCATTCTGAATATTATTATCTAAAACACCCTGAAGTTCTTTTTTCAGTTCACCAACTTCTTTGAAATAATAAATTCCAATAACGGCTAAATCACTTACAAATTCTTTTGGTTTTTCAACCAGTTCTGTAATTTCGTTGTTTGGGTTTAATTTTACTACTCCAAATGCTTCCGGCTGGTCCACCTGTTTTACCCAGATAACAGCATCCGCTGAAGGATCCAGCTCAAAATCGGCTCTGATTAAAGTATCGGCATAAGCAATAACAGCCGGTCCTGACAAAGAATCTTTGGCACACATAATAGCATGGCCGGTTCCTAAAGGCTGATCCTGACGGTATATAGATGCTTTTGCTCCTAATCCTTTTGCCAAATCTTCAAGACTCGCTACTACATCTGCTCCAAAAAATGCTTCATCGCCCAGAATAAAAGCAACTTCTTCTATAGGTTCTTTTAATATTTTAGCAATATCTTCAACTAAACGATGTACAATACTTTTTCCGGCTACAGGAATTAATGGTTTTGGAACTGTTAATGTATGAGGGCGCAGTCTCGATCCGCGGCCTGCCATTGGGACGATTATTTTCATATACTATTTTATATTAATGTGGGAAGATTAAAAATCTCCTGTTTGGTTAGTTCAAGTTTATAAATACAAATTCCGTAAACGTTTTTACGGAATTTAATTTGTTCTTTTTAAAGGCAATAAAAGCCGATTTCGTTAACTATCGGTTTATTTCACTCCGGTACTTCCAAAACCTCCTTCGCCTCTTGAAGTTTCTGAAAGTTCTTCAGCTTCAATCCATTCTGCTCTTTCGTGTCTGGCAATAACTAACTGTGCAATTCTTTCTCCGTTTTCAATTATGAAATCTTCATTTGATAAATTTACCAGAATTACGCCTATTTCACCTCTGTAATCAGCATCAACAGTTCCCGGAGAATTTAAAACGGTTACTCCTTTTTTAGCTGCCAGTCCGCTTCTTGGTCTTACCTGTGCTTCATAACCAATTGGTAATTCTATAAAAAGTCCGGTTTTTACAATAGTTCTTTCTAAAGGTTTTAACGTAATTGGCTCTGTAATATTGGCTCGCAAGTCCATTCCTGCAGAAGCAATTGTTTCATAATTAGGTAAATCGTGTTGTGATTTATTGATTATCTGAATTTTCATTTTGTATTTAAAAGATTAAAAAGCACTTTTACTTTCTGTTCATAATTCCTTTGATCGTGTCTTTTTCGTTATGATAAACAAAATACATAAAAGCTAATAATAACGGAATTCCAACGAAATAATTTTCTCTGAAGCCATAAAATGAAATAGCCGAAAATAAAATCGAAATTCCCAAATAAGCTCCTATTTTGTTCATATCATAAGGGATAGGATAATATTTATTCCCTAAAATATAAGATATTAACATCATACTTCCATAAGCCGAAATAGTGGCTATAGCAGAACCGTAATAACTGTATTCCGGGATTAAATAGTAATTTAAAATTAAGGTTATAATGGCACCTACTATCGAGATGTAAGCTCCCACCTTTGTTTTGTCTGTTAGTTTATACCAAACCGATAAATTATTGTAAATACCTAAAAAGAAATTGGCCAGAATAATTAATGGCACAACTTTCATAGCTTCCCAATATGATTTATTATCCAGCAGCAGGAATTTTAAAACATCTGCAAAAACGATGACTCCTAATAAAATCAGGGAACCAAAAATTACAAAGTATTTGGTAATGACGGCATAAGTCTGCGGCGCATTTTCATTTTTGGCATGGCTGAAGAAAAAAGGTTCAATTCCCAATCTGAAAGCTGTTGCAAAGAGAACCATAAACAATCCCAGTTTATAACAGGCTGAATAAGCTCCAACTTCTGATTTTGCAAGATTTTCAGGCAGTAAATAACCTAATAAGATTTTATCAAAATGTTCATTTACAGCAAAAGCCAGTCCGGCAACTAAAATGGGCAGGCCATACTGCATCATTTTTTTCCAGAGTTCATAATCAAACTTTCTTCCTAACGAAACATAATTTGGCGAAAGAACTATAAATGTTGCTAAACTTGCCAGCAGGTTGGCGATAAAAATATAAGCAATCTGGAAATTTTCTACATATAAATTGTCCCAGACTGAATTAGGATTTGCCTCTGCTAATTTGGGCAGATACATTAAAAAGAAAATGTTCAGTAGTAAATTAATGACTACGTTTCCAATTTTAATAGCCGCATACACCATTGGACGCTGATTGGCTCTTAATTTTGAAAATGGTACCAGAACCAAGGCATCTAAAACTAAAATCCAGACAGAGTACGTAATGTATTGTGCATCTACTTCGGCCCAGTTTGCGAGAGTATTTCTAAAAATTAATGCCGCAAATAAAAACCCTATTGAAGACCAAAATATAGATATTGTAGACGTTGCGATAACATTCTTTTTATCCTCTTCGGCACTATAGAATCTAAAAAAAGCCGTTTCCATTCCGTAAGAAAGGACTACGTTAAAGAAAACCATCCAGGATAAAACAATAGAAACTTCCCCGTACTCGGCAGTAGGTAAAATACCTGTATATAATCTGACCAATAAAAAACTGAGCATTCTCGGTAAAACGGTTGCCAGTCCATAAATCGCAGTTTGTTTAAATAGACTTTTATATAATCCCAAAATAATAGTAATAAAGTTCGCAAAACAAAAATAACCAATTCTTTGGTTTTATTGCTCTTTTTAAAGATTCAATAAAATGGTTCTTTCATATTTTATTGTGTGAGTCTGGTTTCGTCCAAAACTTTTACAAAATGAAACCCTTTTGGTCCGTACCCCTGATTATAATAAAATCGGTGCGCTCCAAAATTTCCGGTAAAAGCATCAAGTACAATACTGCTGCAGCCCAAATCCAAAGCTTTTTTTTCGATAAAATCAGTCAGCATTTTTCCAATCCCTTTTGAACGGTGTTCAGGATTAACCACAAAATTATCTATTTCAAGATATTTACCTGTCCATAATTTAGTTGCGGACCAGCAGCCGGTAATTCCAAGACAAATATTATTTTCAAAAACAGCTATTTGCGTATAATTATGAGGAAGCATTTCTAAAAGAAAACCCTGATACTTTTCTAAAGTCAGGTTAGGATAAAGAAATCTGATGGTGTCAATTTGAGCGAGCATCTCTTCAATAGTAGTAAGTTCGTGGAACTGTAATGTCATTCTAATAAGATATAGAAACCAAAAATACGTAAACTTTTTATGGTATGTTATATAATTAACATCTCAGCAACATGTGAAATATATAAAATATGACAGAAAATTATGTAACAAATTTTAGGAACTCTCTACTTAAATTTGTTGCATAGGGATTGAGAAAGCTAGATACAACCCTTATAAAAAAGGAAGCACTGGGACTAATAAAGCTTGTTTGTTCCCATAAAAGACAAAGCATAAGGGATTGATTCTGCTGTATTGTAACCCTAATAAAAACAGAGCACCGGGACTAATAAAGCTAGTTTGTTCCCATGAAAGACAAAGCACAGGGATTGATTCTGCTGAAATGTAACCCTAAAAAAAACAGAGCATTGGGATTGATAAAGCTAGTTTGTTCCCATGAAAGACAAAGCAACAGACATTATAAAATCTGTGTCAATAATTTTATAAAATGGTATTGATTCTCAATTTTCGGTAAATTGAGAATCACCATTTTATAAACATTATTTTTAAAAAAGAAAAAACTTCCAATAAAAAAAAGCCAGCAAATGCTGGCTTTTTTTTATTATGTTTAGAATTCAGAATTGTATTCAATCTCTTTTAATTCTGTAATATCATTGTCTATTAATGTTTTTAAGGTATCACTACTTAATTCTTTCAACGTTATAATTCTATTGGCCTGATTTTGCACACACTTTTCAAACAAATTTCTAACCAATCTTGCGTTTCCGAAACTTTCATTTTTACTTTCATATAGCAACTCAAAAGTATCTGTAAGTTTTTCTTTAACATCATCAGAAATAATAAAATCGGATTTTAAACAAAACAATTCGAAAATTTCATATAATTCATTAGGCGTAAAATCCTTAAAATAGAAATATCTATTAAAACGAGATCTTAATCCAGGATTCGATTCTATAAAAATCTTCATGGGTTCTGTGTATCCAGCTACGACCACAGCAAGATCTTCACGATAATCTTCCATTCTTTTTAGCAATGTGTTTACGGCTTCAGCACCATAATCATTTCCAAATGTGTTTTGAGTTAATGCATAAGCTTCATCAATAAACAAAACTCCACCAAGACTCGATTCTACAGCATTATTTACTTTTGTTGCTGTCTGTCCAACATAACCGGCTACCAAACCTTCTCGGTCTGTTTCAAACATTTGCCCTTTAGACAAAAAACCCAAATGTTTAAAAATTCTGCTTAGAAGTCTGGCAACAGAAGTTTTTCCGGTTCCCGGCGGGCCAAGAAAAACGGTATGCAGTGTGATGTCAACATTTTTCAAACCTTGTTCAGAACGCTTTTTCTGAATTTCTAATAAATTGACAAGTTCTGAAACATCTTTTTTTACTTCGGCCAAACCCACTAATTCATTTAATTCTTTAAGAACTTTTTCCAGTGTGTCTTCTTCAGGAAGATTACCCGGCTCTTTTTTATTCTTCTTTGAGTTGTTCAGATTTAAACCCAAATAGTCATTAAAAGCTTTCTCATTTTCAATTTTTTTATCGAATGAAAAGTATAGGAAGTTTTGATATCGAATTAAGATTTTTTCTAATTTATTATTCTTTTTTTCAGCTAAAATTTCCGGCAGCAAATACTGGTTTTCTATTGCATTTGAAGCTGGTATTTTATTCTCGATTTTTATTTTGCTGAGATGATTTTTAAAACCTTCCGTAAAAACCAACTGATTTAATTCGCTTACCGAATTTTCGTCAGCAAAATGTTTGTTGCGCAAAGCGTCATAATAATAGGCCAGAACAAACTCTTGTTTTTCATTTTTCTTTCCTTGTTCTTTTTCATAAAGATCGATAATGTCTGAAAGGAAAAAATGTTCTGCCTTAAACAATCCTTCTCTGGAAAAAGAAGGATTCACAATTTGATTGATCTTCTGAATAAAATCTGCATCCTGATTTAACTGAGAGCAAACTTCAAGAATCTTCTTCGTTTCCTTTTGTAAATCCATAATAAATGAAGCCGTAAAAACAGCTTCATTATTTGATAGGTTTGTTTTTAAATATTTTTTTAGAGACAAAAGTGAATCTCCTATTATTGTTATTGGATTATCTTTTTTTGACATATTCTAACTTAAGAAATCATCATTTGATGAATAATTTCTTTTGACAATTTTAAATGATCTTCACAGTAATCTTTCCAAGCCAATCCCATTTCTCTTAAATCATATTTTGCTACAATAGTCGCATAAGATTGTAGTTTATCATTAACTGTTGGGTATCCTATAACATAAATTACCTGCGCCAGTTCAAGTGCCAGTTCAATATCATGAGTCGAGAATATAATGGTATTAAACTCTGATGAGTTTCCTAACAATTCGAAAGCTTTTTTTACTTCTTGAATATTTCCAACATCAAGTCCAGAGAATGGCTCATCTAAAACAATAAATTGATCTGATGAAAATAATTGTTCAATAATGGCTGTTCTTTGTCTTTGTCCGCCAGAAAGTTCATTCGGATATTTGTCGGCACAATTCATTAAACCCCATTCTTCTAAATACTGATTTATTTTTTGTTCTTTTTCAGTATTCGAAAGTTTCGTTTTTCTTAAAGAAAATTTAAGTGCTTCACGAACTGTCTTATGTCTAAACAGAGTGTATTTTTGATCTACAAAACCAATATCTCCTTCATGTATTGTTTTTGCGGTATTGGGTGTAGAATTTTCAAAATCTTTAATTAAAATTTTTCCTGAACTTGCAGGAACTAATCCTGTTAGTGCTTTAAAAAAAGTTGATTTTCCACGGCCTGATCTTCCAACAAAAGCTAAAACTTGTCCGGTACAATTGCTTTCCTCTCGCACTACATCTTTTTCTAAAATATTTATATCCTTAATAATAATATTATCATCATACACAACGCTCAGATTTTCGACATATAAAAGCGTTTCTTTAAATTCATATTTCATACTTATATTTTTGAATATCTAAATATTGCTTTTCTTAAAAAATTGATTCCGGAATCTAATCCTAAACCGATTAATAAAATAATGATTTGCAGGGCAATTATGCGTCCGGTATTCATGAACTTATCTGAGTTTTTAATTAAAAAACCTAGACCTCCAGAAGCAACTACAATTGATTCAACTGTAACCAGCATCATCCAGGTTATCGCTAAATTTTGCCTGATTACATCAATTACATAATCTAATCTTCCTAAAATAATAACCTGCCAAAGCACTTCCCATCGTGTACATTTGAGCATTTTGGCATGATCAAATTCTTCTTGCGGAATGTCCTTAACTACTGCAATTAATGATGTTGTTAGAAATGTAGTCAAGAAAATAACCAATATCCAGACCTGCATCATTCTTGCTTCATGAATAATCATTGTAATGTAAAAGGAAAGACCTGTAAATGGCAAAAACCTAAATTTGGTTACAAATTCGGCTATTGGTTTTAACAAAGGTATTGGCCAGGCATAGGCAAACAACAATGAAATTATGGTTGCTAAAAAAATAGAAATGAAACAAAGTTTTAAAGAATTAAAAATATGCACTACCAAACCTTCATTATATAATTCTGTAAAACCTTTTAATACTTGACTTGGAGAAGGAAAAAGATGTTTCTCACCAGAGGTTCCTAAAAACCAAATTATTATCAAAAGAATCAACCACGTTATTACAATAAATGTTCTGTTTCGTGTTGATAATTTTTCAAAGGGTATAAAATATTTAATCATGATATTACAAAAGAAGGCTACCATAAGACAGCCTTCTGTATTTAATTTATTTTAAGAACGTAATTACAACTCTTCTGTTTAACGCTTTTCCTGATGCAGAATTATTATCAGCAACCGGATCACTTTGACCCTTTCCATCAACCAACTGAAAACGACTGGCTGGAATTCCTTTTTGTTTCAAATAATTCACAACAGCTTCAGCTCTGCTTTTTGATAATGCTAAATTGGCATCCGGATTTCCAACATTATCTGTATGTCCAACAACTGTAAGTTTCGTATTTTCTGCCTGAACCAAAAGATTATAAATTCTTTCAACTTCTTTACTTGATGAACTTGAAATTTCAGCACTTCCTGTATTAAAATTAATTTTCCATTCTCCAGATGCTACAACCTCAGTAGCTTTGTTACTATAATCTGCTTTGTCTGCAGATGTTGATTCAATATCATTAATGTTTTTCAGGAAAAATAAATTTACTGCTTCATCATAAGAAACAGGAGTTCCTACATTTTCATTAAAACCAAACGGGTTTAATTCTGTCAAATATCCTGAAACCTGATTGTAAACCGATTTATATCTGTTAACTCCATCCGATAAACCAAAATATTGCATCGCATCGGCATAATTAAATACTTTTGAACCTCCCATATTATAGGTCAATCCGTTTTTAGTTTCTTGCTGACCCTTAAACATTTTATACCAATAGTCAGGAGTTTCAATTTGGTACGTATCTGCAACAGCCTGTGAAGCTCTTACTTTCCAATCTTCATAATTTTTCATTTGATTTGAAGCCGTAAGCGCCGATTTTAAAATATTCGAAACAATTTCCGGATTTTTTTCAGCCCATTCTTTTACTCCAATAACTACGGTTGGCATTTGATTGTTAAACTCTTTTGTAGAAACTATATCTACAAAACCTGAAAGCCTGTCAAAAACAGTTTTATCGCCAGGTGTCCAGGTAGCGCAACCGTCAATTTTTCTATTTACAGATTTCCCTGTTAACTTACCATTTACAACTTCTTTCAATGTTACCGTCCACCCCGTAGTTTGCGATTTAATCAATTCTTCAGCAGATTTGATATAATCATCATTTTCAGATGGATAAATATTTACAGCTTCAGCATCATAAGTCGTTGGATCTGGATTTACTTTTAAACCATTTGCAAAACAATAATTAACTGTTGTTACCCAGTCACCATCCCCAAGAACAGCTGAAATCACAGAACCTTTCATAGATTTTGGATCCGATTTCCAATTTGGTGGTCCAATCAATTTATCCTCTCCATTACTCATTCCAACAACCCCCATAACTTGTACATGGTATTTGTCTTTTCCATATTTTTCATTAAGTGATTTTTGCATAGAACTAATGTAGAATGGTGCACCGTCTCCCATCATCATAATCGCAAAAGCACTTTTATTTGAAGATGGATACGCTTCTCCTTTATCAAATTCCTCAATAAATTTCATCTGCATATTACGCAATTCTGAAAGCCAATCCTGACGAAGAATTTCAAGATTAACTCCATTTTTTTCCATCAAAGATCCTTTTGTTGTTTTTGGTCCTCCATTAGAAACAATAATTCCAGATTGAGCATTCCATGCATACGCCGCAATTCTTACTAATGGTTTATTCGCAACTTCTGTAGAAACATCCTTAGATGGAAGTGCAATTTTTTCAGCGTTAGTAACATTATTAACATCCATTTGGTTAAGGTCAATACCACTTAATTGTTTTGACACAGCCGTTTTTAATCCCGGAGATAAATAATAAATTCCTCCTAAAACAACTCCAATTGCTACAATAACAATCAACAATTCTGAAAATGTGGTTAACTTTTGTGTTCTTAAAATTTTTCCCATTATATAATTGAATTTTATTTATTCTTTATTAAAAAATATCCCCAAAACCTCCGCTTGATAATTTGTCTTCCTTCGTCATTTTATAATTTGAACTCGAATATTTAGTAGAATCCGGAATTGTATTGTTTCCTGTTTTTATTTCATCTGCCAATGAATCTAATCTTGAATACAGTTCATCGTTATCAACTGAATATTTAGAAGTTAAGGTATCAATATCAATCAAGTTTTCAGAAGTCTTGGCGATATCCAGAGCAATTGTCGAAGTCACAACTTCCAAGGCATATTCCAGTTCCCAATCCTTGGTAAACATCATGGCACTTTTTGCACTTTCAGTTGCCTCCCTAGCATTCTTGGCAAATTCATATTCTTTTTGAAGCATTTTAACGGTAGCATCAAAATCGGCAATTTTAATATCAATTGCTGTTCCTGCCAAAGTCAGCTTTCTATCCATTTTTCCAAGAACATTTGCTCTTACTCCATATTTTTGAATAAAACTTTTGCTTTGTTCATATTGCGTTGAAATTCTTTGAGACTCGCTTAGTTTTTTAGCCAGCTCACTTTGCAAAGCCACATATTCATCTGTGTCTTTAGCTGATAGTCCATTTGTTTTTACCATCTCGTCCATTGCAGATTTTAATTTTTCTGACTGACGCTGTAAGCTCAAAACATCATCCTGAAACGATTTTGCTTCTTTTTCAGATTTATTGGCTTCAATCTCCATGTCATTTTTCAACCCTTTTAATTTGCCCTTAGTATTTTTAAAAACTTCACGGTTCTTAATCATTTTTTGCTTTTGTTCCTCAAGTTCTCCAAAAGGATTACTCTGAATCAAAGCCCTATGAATTTTTCTGGTCGCAAAGCGCAATGCTTTGTTGATAACAGGAGCCATCATGACTAAAAAAACCAAAAAAACACCGGTTGCCGATAAAGCAATAGCCTGCCCCAGCATGGTAAATAATGGAGGAATAATATAGGTCCATACCAAATAACCTCCCATACCCAGCAGACCAATTGCTAAAGCGAGGTATAAACCTTTTTCTCCTTTTTTAAGATCTTCTGTTTTTAGAGCAATTTCGCCCTTAGATTCGTCAAAATGTTTTAATATTGGTAATGATAAAAGTGTACTTTTTTCCTGTTCGTACTTATCCATGTCTTTATAAATATTGATTGATTCCTGTAACTACAGTATTTATTGATGATAAAATTTTCTGTCTCGCTAAATCATTAGCTTCAATTTTCAACTGAATTTCTGAAAGCTGTTTTTCATTGTCCGGATCCAGTTTTTGAAGTTCTGTTTTTTTTGATTCAAGCTCTTTCTGAAGTTCTACTATTTTAGTTTCTAATTCAGTAACACTTTTAGAAAGATTGTATTTCCCTTGTGTAATTGAATGATCTAATTCTTTCTTTTTTGCTAAACCTACAACATTATATTTTTCATAGACCTTCTCAATTTCACTCCTATAAAAATCTGCCTTTTCTAAAAGAAACTCTTTTGTCAAATCTGGATTTAAAGATTTTCCCATAGTGAAAGCCATTTGAAAACTTTGGGAATTTGAGCTTCCAACAACAAGAACGGATTTATACAACTCAAAAAAATCAAAACCGGGAGTATTCAAGCTGTCAAAACCTTTTTCATAAACATCAAGAACTTCATTCAAAAAAGGATTTGTCCCATTCAAATTATATTTCTCCTCGTTTTGAACCGGAAACTGATTGCTTGAATTTAATGAAGTGTTTTTTTCTCTTACAGATTCAGATTGCTCGCTGCTGTTCTCTTCGTCATTTATAAAGAGCTTTTTCCAATTAAAACTTTCGTTTGCCATTATTGCTTATTTGTCTTTCACGTTTACATTGAATGTTAACTGTGAAGTAGAATTAATAAAGACAAAAATATGCTTTTATATTAAAATATAAACTTTTTCTTTCAAAATGAAAAATATATTAAATTAAATACTACAAAAAATCTTTTTATAATAAAATAAGACAATATTTAAAAAGGAGATTTATATAATGTAAAAAAAGAAATATAAGGGATATATTTCCGAAGAAGTATTATTTGAGTCTATTTGCTGGCAATTATTTTTTAATTGGAAACAAAAAAACATAAAAAAAGCCAGCAAATGCTGGCTTTTTTATTATATATTCTGGAATAAATTATCCATTCAAAGCTTCTGCTCCACCTACGATCTCTAAGATTTCGTTTGTAATTGCAGCCTGACGCGCTTTGTTGTAAGTTAATTTCAATTGGTTTCTTAATTCTGTTGCGTTATCTGTCGCTTTGTGCATAGCTGTCATACGAGCTCCATGCTCAGAAGCAAATGAATCACGGATACCTTTGTACAATTGTGTTTTTAATGACTTAGGAATTAAAGTCAGCACAATTTCTTCTTTTGAAGGCTCATAAATGTAATCTCCAGTAGAAGCTGATACATCAGATTTAATAGGTGCTAACGGTAAAAATTGCTCTGTTTGAACGATTTGAGTCGCAGCATTTTTAAACTGATTGTAGATTAATTCGATTTTGTCATACTGTCCGGATACGAATTTTTCAGTCAGATTATCTGCAATTCCGGCCACATTCTCAAAAGTTAAATGGTCAAAAATTGCATTATGATGACCGTGAACTTTATGAGTTTTACTTAAAACATCATTTCCTTTTTTACCAATAGCAAAAACGTCTACTTGTTTTCCGGCATAAAAATCGGTACGGTTTTTAACTTCTTTAATAATATTGGAATTAAATGCACCGCACAAACCTCTGTTTGAAGTTATCGCAACAAGTAATACTTTTTTTACTTCACGCTGTTCTGTGTAAGCTCCTCCTACTTCACCTTCCAGTGTAGCCGAAAGATTTTGAAGCAGTTCAGTTAATTTCTCGGCATAAGGGCGCATTGCAGTGATTGCATCTTGTGCTTTCTTAAGCTTTGCAGCAGAAACCATTTTCATCGCAGATGTAATCTGCATCGTTGATGAAACGGAAGTAATTCTATTACGGATTTCCTTTAAATTTGCCATGTATATAGTTGTTGGTTGTTAGTTGTTGGTTGATAGTTATTTGGATAATTCCAACAACAATCAACCAACAACCATCAACTAAAATTAGTTATATTTTGCTGAAATTTCTTTTGCTGCTTTTTCGATAACATCAGTAATAGCGTCATCTAATTTTCCAGCTTTCAACGCGTTAAGCGTATCTTTATGTTTACTGTTTAAGTAAGCGATGAAATCAGCTTCGAATTCTTTTACTTTATTTACAGGAACGTTTCTTAATAAGTTTTTAGATCCGGCGTAAATAATCGCAACTTGGTTTTCAACTGGATAAGGATCGTTCAAACCTTGTTTTAAGATCTCAACGTTTCTTTTTCCTTTTTCAATTACGTTTAAAGTAACTGAATCTAAGTCAGAACCAAATTTAGCGAAAGCTTCTAATTCACGGAATTGAGCCTGGTCTAATTTTAAAGTTCCGGAAACTTTTTTCATAGATTTAATCTGAGCATTACCTCCAACACGAGATACAGAGATACCTACGTTGATCGCAGGACGAACCCCTGAGTTGAACAAATCTCCATCAAGGAAAATCTGACCATCTGTAATCGAGATTACGTTTGTTGGGATATATGCAGAAACGTCACCAGCCTGAGTTTCGATAATTGGTAAAGCAGTTAATGAACCTCCACCTTTTACGATAGACTTAATAGATTCTGGTAAATCGTTCATGTTCTTAGCAATTCCGTCATCAGCGATTACTTTACAAGCACGTTCTAATAAACGAGAGTGTAAGTAGAAAACGTCTCCAGGGTAAGCTTCACGTCCCGGTGGTCTTCTTAATAATAGAGAAACCTCACGGTAAGCAACAGCCTGTTTAGATAAATCATCATAAACGATAAGAGCCGGACGACCAGAATCTCTGAAATACTCTCCAATTGCAGCACCTGCGAATGGAGCGTAAACCTGCATTGGAGCAGGGTCAGAAGCATTAGCAGCAACAATAACAGTATAAGCCATTGCTCCTTTTTCTTCTAACATTTTTGCTATTCCTGCTACAGTTGAAGCTTTTTGTCCAATTGCAACATATATACAGAATACAGGTTTTCCTGCATCGTAAAATTCTTTTTGATTTAAGATGGTATCGATACAAACAGTTGATTTACCTGTCTGACGGTCACCAATTACAAGCTCACGCTGTCCACGACCAACCGGGATCATAGCATCAACTGCTTTTACTCCCGTTTGTAATGGCTCCGTTACCGGCTGACGAAATACAACACCTGGTGCTTTTCTTTCTAACGGCATTTCGTATAAATCACCACCAATTGGTCCTTTTCCGTCAATTGGAAAACCAAGAGTGTTTACTACACGTCCTACCATTTGTTCACCTACTTTAAGAGAAGCAATACGCTGAGTTCTTTTAGCAGTAGATCCTTCTTTGATTCCTGTTGAAGGTCCTAAAAGTACAACCCCAACATTATCCTCTTCAAGATTCAATACGATACCTTCCATACCGTTATCAAATTCTACTAACTCACCATATTGTACATTAGATAGCCCGTAAACACGAGCAATACCATCTCCAACCTGAAGTACTGTTCCTACTTCCTCTAGCGTAGCACCAGATTCAAAACCTTCTACTTGCTTTCTTAATATTGCTGAAATTTCAGCAGGTTTGATTTCCGCCATCTTAATTTATAATTTAGACACTTTTGTGTTATAAAAACTAATTACTTAACTCTCTTTTTAATACTTGTAATCTGTTTGCAACAGAAGCATTGTATTGCTTGTCACCTATTCTTAAAATAAATCCACCGATAATCGCCGGATCTACTATATTTTCAATTGTTATTTTTTTATCGGATAAAGTGGCAATTTTTGCCAAAACTTTAGCTTCTAAAGCTGCATCCATAGGAATTGCAGTTGTTACTTTCGCCACTTCAACACCATTGCTTTCATCATATACTTTACTATACTCTACAGCAATCGCATTTAAAATTTCAAATCTCTTGTTTTCGAATAATAATTGAAATAACCCTTTAGTTACACCATTTACATTTGCGAAAACTTCTAAAAGAGCACTTTGTTTAACTTCAACCGTTGTTGTTGGGTTTTCAATAAACGTACTCAATTCTTCATTAGTTTCAATTGCATCTGCAATTGATTTCATATCGTTATTTACAGCTTCGGCAACACCTTTAGAGTTTGCTAAGTCCAAAATTGCTTTTGCATAACGAATTGCTGCTCTTGTACTTGCCATAGTCTTAGTTTAACTTTACGTCACCTAACATTTTCTCTACTAATTTAGTTTGAGATTCTTTGTTAGATAATTCTTCTTTCAATAATTTTTCAGCAATGCTTAATGATAAAGTTGAAACCTGAGATTTCAATTCAGCCATAGCAGCATTTTTTTCACTTTCAATAGCCGCTTTAGCCTGCTCGATCATTTTTTGACCTTGTGCTTGTGCTTCGTTTTTAGAATCAGTGATCATTTTCTCTTTCATCTCACGGGCTTCTTTCAACATTGCATCGCGTTCTGCACGAGCTTCATTTAAAATTCTCTGGTTATCTGCCTGAAGATTTTCCATTTCTTTTCTTGCATTTTCAGCAGAAAGTAATGCATCTTTAATTCCTTGCTCTCTGTCGTTTACTGCATCAAGAATTGGTTTCCATGCAAATTTTTTCAATAAGAAAATTAATCCAACAAATATTAATACTTGCCAAAAGAACAAACCGAACTCGAACTGATTTATTAACTTTTCCATTATATAGAATTATAAATTTTAAATTATATCTTTTTAAATTCTCGTAAAGAGCAATTTTATTTTTTAATGTTTTAATTTTTAAAACAATAGTTACAACCAACCGTTGCAACTATTGTTTTTTGTGTTTTAATTAAGCAGCGAATAACGCAGCGAAACCAATTCCTTCAATAAGGGCAGCAGCGATAAGCATAGCTGTTTGGATTTTTCCTGAAGCTTCTGGCTGACGAGCGATAGCGTCCATTGCTGAACCACCAATTCTACCAATACCTAATGCAGCTCCGATTACGATTAATCCAGCTCCTATGAAATTTAAACCGTTCATATATGTATATATTAAAAATTAAACATTCAATTTTGATTTTAGATTTTCGAATGTAGATTTTAGATTGAAATAAATCTGAAATCTAAACTCTGAAATCTAAATATTAATGGTGAGCGTCATCATGATGATGCTCCTCTACTGCTGAACCAAAATAAAGTGCAGACAACATTGTGAAAATATAAGCTTGTAAAAATGCTACTAAAATTTCCAGTATAGAAAGTGCAAATGATAATCCAAAAGACAGAGAGCTTCCAATCCAGCTTTTAAAGATAAACATTAAACCAATAATACTCATTAATACAATGTGACCAGCAAAGATGTTAGCATACAAACGAATCATTAATGAAAAGGGTTTGATAAAAACTCCTAACAATTCAATTGGTGCCAAAATAATTCTCATTGGTTTTGGAACTCCCGGCATCCAGAAAATGTGACCCCAGTAATTTTTATTTGCAGTAAGATTTGTAATTAAGAAAGTAAGGATTGCCAAAGAGAATGTAATTGTTAAATTACCAGTAGCATTAATTCCCAGTGGAGTTAATCCAAAAATATTTAAAAACAATACAAAGAAAAAGATAGTCAATAAATAACTCATATATCTTTTATAGTGTTTTTCACCAATATTAGGAATAGCAACTTCGTCACGGATAAAAACAACAAGCGGTTCAAAAAATCTTCCTGCTCCTGAAGCGATTCCTCCATTTTTAGCATACGATTTTGCTAAACTTGTAAACAACCAGAACATTAATAAAGCGGCAACCATAATAGAAAGTACCGTTTTTGTAATTGAAAAATCTATAGGACGTACATTTGCTGGATGTCCTGTTTTTTCATCTTCTTTAATATCTCCTGAAGCATCCGTTCTGTAAATTTTACCATCATGGTGATTGATCGCGTAATAGCTGCCATTTGATTCAGCTACTTCGTGTCCGTGGTGAAATTTAGAAGAAGAAAAAATGTGTAAACCATTATCCCAAAGAATTACCGGTAATGGAAAACCATAATATTTACCTGTCTCATCATCCTGTGTTAATGTAAAATCATGAGAGTCTAAAACGTGGTGGCCAATAAAGGCTTTAATCTTAGATTTTACATCTGTCGGTTCAGCATGATGACCTTCAGCAGCTGCTTCATGAGCTGTTTCAGTTTGAACATGCGCCGAGTCTTTTTCTGAATTAGAAAAACTCATTAGTGGAAGACAAGCTACTAAAGCTGCAAGAATAAATCTGAGTGGTTTGTTTGAAATCACCATATCTGTGGAAATTCTTATTTTTTACGTTTCTAAAATTTGGTGCAAAGGTACATTTTTTATTAATATTCAAAAGGATATGAAAAATTATTTTTGAACCTTGTTTTAAAGAATCCGCATTTTAACGCTTTTCATTTAATAATCGGACAGTTAAAACGGTCTGAAATAACAAAAACAGAATAAATGTTATAAAAAAGTTCATTTTTTCAACAGGAGTGTTATGCATCCTGTCGGATAAAACTGGTCTCAAAATAAAATAGTACACAAACATTTGAGCAAAAGTTCCCAGCATAAAAAACATTCCAATACTGTCGAATTTATCTTTTTTAAATCGCAGTGTCAGTATTAATAATAAGGTAGAAAAAAATAAAAAGATCAGATACAGTATTTCTATACTATAATAGAAGTTCTGATCATCGAGTGTGAAAACGCAAAAAACTCCCTTATGTACTATATAAGAAGTTAAAGCAAGAATATATAAATGAAGAATTAGTTTGTATTTTAAAAACATCCTGATATTTTTTTGCAAAGATGCAATATTTATTCAAGCCGTTTTTAAAACCCAGACTACTTTGTTTTATTGATTTCGTTTACCTGACGGATCACATTGTATAAGGCAATGGCAACACCCACCATAACCAATATTTTATTGTAGTATACTTTTTCACTTGGATGATGCTCATCGAGCCAGGTTCCTAAATAAGAAAATAAGAAAATGATAACACCCATTTGTATCGGAATATTAATGAGTGCTATCCATTTATTTCTTCCGTTATTATTCGGTTCCTTTTCCATCTTCTAACATAATTACTGTATTTGAATGGGAAAGCATCGTACAGGTCGCTGTAAAATCTGCACCCGGTTCTATAGAAAGTTTTCCAACGGCCACTTCGCCATGAATTTGTGCGGTCGATTTAATATTAAGGATTTCAAGTACTTTAATTTTTCCGTGAAATTCTCCTTCAATGTCGGCATTGTTACAAATGATTTCTCCTTTTACAACACCGGTAACGCCTATGACTAATTTTCCCTGAGAGGTGAAATTTCCAATTAATTCACCATCTAATCTAAAATCAGCTTTTGAGACTATGTCTCCTACAATAGAAGTACCTTCAACAATTCGGTTTGTTTTTCCTAAAAGTTCTGTTCCGTTTTTTTTTACTTTATCAAACATTATTATGGGGTTTTTGGGGCAAGGTAGGCATCAAGGTTCTTTTTAATCTGAACCACTTTATAATTATCAGCCGACATAATTATTGACGGATGTGCAATTTTATATTTTTTGTCATCCCTTAAAACTCCCGCAACATCTTTAGCATATGCTTCAGATTTCAAACCATGAATAGCTACAAAACTTTCTGTTCTGTTGTATTTGTCAAAAGAAGTTGTTAACCTTTCGTAATTTTCAACTAACAAAAATACTCTAATAGCTTCTTCAATTTGTTTTAGCGTTTTAGAATCGTTATTAGGAACTAAATATAAAATTTTCCAGTTTTTATTATCTACTGTTGTAAAGTTCAATCTTTCTAAGATGGGAACATCTTTTTCAAGAATTTCTCTGGCATTTTTACCTTCTTCACTGTTAGGGTAATTATCCGCTACATTTTCCAGACCTTTTTTATAAGCATCCAGTCCGTTTACTTTACCCAAAGTATTGGCCTTCAATAATTCAAATTTAGATACAATCTCTTCACCTGAATATTGATTTATGAGATTATCAATATTGTCTAAGACCACGTCAAATTTTTCTTCCTGAAAAAGTTTATACCATTTTTGATATTCTTTCTCAGGAGATGGAATATCATCGGTATTGGCATTATTTAAAATCTGGGCGTAGCGTGAATCTGGATAATTTACTGTTATATCCGATTTAACTTTTTCTGCTTTTGCCGGATTGGTTATCTGATATATTTTATACAAATTATATTTGGATGGTAATATCAGTTTTTCTTCAGGGTTATTTTTCAACAGCTGCTCCAGTTTATCACTTGCCAAAGCATACTCTTTGAATTTCTCCTTATATATAAGACCTAACTGGTAATAAGCAAAATTGCGTTCCTTACCAATACTGTCCATTGCTGCCTGGGTTTTCGGAAGCTGTTTTTGATAAAACTCTGTTGTATATTTTTCAATAACAATCGTATCCTTTTTACTGGCTGCGTCCTGATTTATAGTATCGTTCATGGCCGCATTATTTGCTGCAGTTATTACCGAAAGTCGCCAGTTTCCGCCAAGAGCACGATTACCCCACATTTTTTTAAACTGCAGTTTTCCGTAAGCAACCGTTGTGGGGTTATAAAAATAAAATGTACTGGCTGCATCACTTCCGGATGGAGGTCTCATTCCGCCATCGGGATCCGCTGGTTTTCCTAATAAACCCGGACTTAGCGCTGCCGGTGCACCGGACGCATTTGTATTTCTGTCAATATTAGCCAGTTTTTCTTTCTCCTTTTCTTCCTGAATTCGTTTGGCTTCGTCTTTCTTTTTAAGTTCAGCTATATAACTTTCAAAATAAATTTTTCTTTCGGCATCAGGCAGACCGTAGACCATTATAATACTGTCATTGCGCTTGGCAATAGCCTCATATTTAATTACGTTATCCAGATTTTTTCTGTTTTTTTCTATAAAAGCAAATTCCCTTGTTTTAGGATTTAATTTTGTCAGTGTACTGTCATAATATTTGGCTGCCATTGAATAATCTGTATTCTTAAAATACATGTTACCAATGTTTCTGTATGCAGATGCCATTAAATAAGGATCCTTAGATTTTCGCGCTAAGGATTTATTATAGAATTTCAATGCATTGTCTTTATCTTTTCTCTTATCATAAAAAATACCCATTTCATAAAAAAGCAGATCATAATACGGTCTGTTTTCACGGTCTGCAACTAACTTATTATAGGTTTTTAAAAAGATCGTATCATTGCCGGTTTCATAATCATACATCTGTGCTTTGTTTGCATATGCATGCATCATGTACTTACGATCGGCTTTACGGTTCATATGAATTACGCCGTCATAATAATAAGCAGCACTATCCTTAATTCCTGCTTCCTGATACATTTGCCCTAAAATAAATTTATATCGGGCACGATCTTCGTTTATTCTGGAGAACTCCTCTGCTACTCTGAGCCTGGCAACGGCGCTGTCCCTTTCTTCCATATTTAGGAAAGCCTCTGCCAGTAGTGCATTAGCATCTGAAAAAGTCTGTTTATTTAAATCTGTCTTTTTTAATAACAGCTTAATATTTTTAATTACAATGGCATCATTCCCTAAGCGCATATTGGTTTTTTCACGCCAGATTTTTGCCGTATAAATATTGCTGCTGTTAGGATATTTGTAAAGAATATAATTGAAAGCCTCTAAGGCCGGAATAAAACGCTGGTCATAATATCTGGCTTTTCCAAGCATCAGATACGCTTCGTCTATCTGGTAATTTCTTTCTCTTCCCCCAATATTCATGGAGTGTTTCTGAATAGCTTTTGTCGCTTTTTCTTCTGCTTTTTCAAAATCAGCATTTTTTGTTTTTTCTCCTTCGGAAAAATTTTCATCAAACTGCATTTTTTCAATAGGAAGAAGTTTCCAGAAATTATCCTGATTATTGGCCTGTATAGATTGCAGTCCTTTTTCCAGGCCGATTCCTCCATTGTATAAAATATTATATTTTGTACTTAAGGCATGGGAATTCCTGTTCACGAAAGTATTATTCTTGGTAGAACACGCTATCAAAAAGAATAAAAAGGTGAGAAAAAAACTATATATAAAAATATTCTTTTTCAATAGAACTGATTTTAAAGCATTAACTTCTAAAATGCATTTTTAGTATAATGACTTGTAAAAATACGCTTCTTTTTGAAATATAGAAACTTAAACCGCAAAAAACGATTCCAGTTCCTGAAGCGTCTCTTTTGAGCTTTGAATGTCTTTTACAATTTCACCTTTATTCAGGGCAACAATACGATCGCAAACTTCAACCGTATGCTGTAAATCGTGACTTGAAACCAAAACGGTAACATTTGGATCTTCAGCCAGTTCTTTTATAATTTTCTTTAAACGACTTACTGTTGTCGGATCTAAATTAGCAAAAGGTTCGTCTAAAATTATAACTTCCGGACTTCCGATTAAAGTGGCAATTATACCAACTTTTTTCTGGTTTCCTTTTGATAAATCACGAAGATATTTTTTGTTGTTTAATATTTCACCATTAAAAAATTCTTCATGTTTAGCCAGCAGGGCGTCAATATCTGCTTTATTCTGATGACGGAGATCCCCGATGAAATAAAAATATTCTTCGGGGGTTAAATATCCTATCAAAAAGCTTTCATCCAAAAAGGAACCCGTAAAAGATTTCCAGTCTTCGTTTGTATTTACCTGAATACCACTGCTTTTTATATATCCTGTTGAAGGCTGAATAAGATCTAAAAGCAAACTGAAAAAAGTCGTTTTTCCTGCTCCGTTATTGCCTACTAATCCTAAACTCTGTCCTTTTGGAATTTCAAGAGTATCAATGTTTAAAACTGTCGTTCCGTTATATTTCTTTGAAAGTTGATTTACTTGTATCATGGTAATTTTAGATTTCAGATTGTTGATTTTAGATTTTTAAGTAATGCCATTCTTTATTATCTGATTAACTCTTTTGTTTGTAAGCACTTATGGTACTGTATTTTTCGATTTTATATCTTTTTTCAATTAATGAAAAAACTTTGTCTTTGAAAATAAATCCTAAAACTCCGGCTCCCGCAACTAAGGCTAATCCCAGATTATTGTTATCAAAATAAAGACCTATGCCATACAGCAGTAAAGGCAGTAAAATTTTTGGAAGCGTGAGCAGCATGGCACTTACATTGAACGCTTTTTTATCTCCAAAAGCACCTCCGGCATAACTTAAATCAATTGGTGTTTTGGTAAATGCACCGCCCAAAAGAACCAAATGTGAATTGACTCCAATATTATAAACAGCCCCTGTCACAATGGTAAGGTATACTCCCCATCCAAAAAACAAATAAAAGGAAGCCAGAATTGTCGAAATTATAGTGGCAATAACTATAAGCCACCATTTTGCCATAATATAACCCCGGTACGGAATATTCTGTGTCATCATTAATTGATAGTAAGAGCTGTCCCAGCTTGGTACAAACTGCCCAAAAACAAATAAAAACCCTCCCGAAACAAAAATACCTGCAAAAAGATGCATGACCGGTTTGTCATAGGTTTCAATTCCTCCGGAGAAAAACAACAGACCATAAAACAAAAACAATACACTCATGAAAATTGTCGTTTTTGACCTTTTATTTCTTCTTATCAATTTAATGTCATTTTTAAGAAATGTACCTACTGTTCCAAACTGATTAAGCCAGGAAAGATTTTCAGTTGTTGCAACATCTTGTTTTACAGAAAGTCCTGCATCCAGATACAAATTCCTTTTAAAATATTTAAAAGTAGCAATATACAAAGCTATCAGTACAAAAACCGGGATTAGAAATACGCCTTCTATCTCGTAAAAACCCTGAAAAAACGGAGTAGTAAATATCGTAATATCAAACAGCTTATAATATTGTGCTCCTCCTAAAGCCAGGATTAGTGCCATAAACACGACAAACAATTTATCGATATTACTCAAAATGATATTCAGAAAGTTATTAATGTAGATAAGTGCCATTACTCCTAAATGCCAAAAAACAATTCCCACAACATCGTATCCGTTTATAATTAATACAAATGAAAAAGGAATAAAAAATAAAGCATGTACCCAATTGAAAAAAGACAGAGCCGTTTTTCCTAAAGAGAAATTTACAATAACCGGTTTTTTAAAAGGCAGAATCAGCAAAGGTCTGATATTCAAAACAGGAATAGACTGTAACAGCAAACGAATGATTAAATCAAACAGGAAATAATAAATTAAAAACTGATTCACCGTTTTAAATGGTTCAAGGTGCATGTCTTTAAGAACATAAAATGCCCCGACTCCCATTCCTATAAAAATTAATGAAAAATAAATCATTAGAAAACCTATTAGGATTTTCATTGCCACATTTTTACCAAATGATGCTGATCTGGTAAAGGCTTTCCATTCAAGGTAAATAAACTTTTTAATCATGGTTAATGGTTTTGTATTTTCATGTAAGAGATCAAATGTAGGAAAACGTTACAAAAAAAGTTAAAAAAAATATTTTAGTAAGTGCCAATTAGGTATGGTTTGCTACTTTTGCAAAAAAAATAAATCATGCCTTCATTCTTAAAACTAATAATTAAAGAGGTAAAACGTGAAACTGCAGAGGCTGTTTCTGTACTTTTTAATGTTCCTGAAGAACTTAAACAAGACTATAAATTTATAGCCGGACAATACATAAATTTAAAACTAACACTAGATAACCAGGAAATTCGACGTGCTTATTCTATTTGTTCTGCACCGGACAGCGGTGAATTGCGAATTGCTGTAAAAGCTGTAAAAAATGGTCTTTTTTCTCAGTTTGCCAACACAAAACTAAAAGCGGGAGATGTTCTTGAAGTAGCCCATCCGGAAGGAAAATTTACTTTTGAACCGGATGCCGAAAAACAAAAAAACTATGCTGCTTTTGCTGCAGGAAGCGGAATCACTCCTGTTTTATCTATTTTAAAATCCGTTTTAAAAAATGAACCTAAAAGTTCTTTTGTTTTAGTTTACGGAAACAGAACTCCCGAAGAAACTATTTTTTATCAGGAACTGCATGATTTGCAATTGCAGTATGTAGGCCGTTTCTTTGTACATTATGTATACAGTCAGGCAAAAGCAGAAAACGCTTTGTTTGGAAGAATTGATAAATCGGCCGTAAATTATGTTTTAAACAATAAACATAAGGAACTTCTGTTTGACAAGTTTTTCTTATGCGGACCGGAAGAAATGATCAATACGGTTTCAAATGTTTTAAAAGAGAAAAACGTAAAAGAATCTGCCATAAAATTTGAGCTTTTTACTTCCTCATCTCAGGAAAATACAATTCAGGGATCTCAGGAAGGACATACAAAAATCACAGTTCTGGTTGATGATGAAGAAACCACCTTTGAAATGTCTAAAAAGCAGACCATCCTGGATGCTGCCCTAAAACAAGGCGTTGATGCTCCTTATTCCTGCCAGGGCGGAATCTGCAGCAGCTGTTTAGGCCGTGTTACTGCAGGAAGCGCAGAAATGACGAAAAATTCGATCTTAACAGACAGTGAAATTGCCGAAGGATTAATTTTAACCTGTCAGGCACATCCAACATCCGACACTATTTATGTAGATTACGACGAGGTTTAGTCCTATTAATACTTCAATCCCGAAGCTTCGGGATAAAAATCCAAATTCCAAACTTAATGGGATTTGGATTTTTTTTGTTGAAATTCGAGCCAAAATAACACAAATTTTCAGTAATTTACATGCTGTCTTTTTTTAGAAAATTTGGAATTTGGAATTTGGAATTTGGAATTTGGAATTTGGAATTTGGAATTTTTAATATTAAGTATTTATACATGAAATCTGTACGGGAAATTTTTAAAAGTAAAGAATATCTTCTGGACGAGCCGGAAGTTACAAAGCTCATTGACTATTGCGAAGAGCTTCAGGATGAAATTGTGGATTTTAAATTTCAAAAGACAGACAATAAAGAACTTGCTTTACTTGACATGATTAAAGAAGTTATAAAAGGATGTGATGCTATTGAAAGGGAACAAATGGAACATGAACGATATGGTTATGATGCACCCGATTATCAGCAAACAATCGCAAACTTAAAAAGTTATATTTATCGTCGTTGCCGTGATGAAAAGATTTGGCTGTAACTTGCAATAAAAACATTTTTTTGATAAAAATCTGCTGAATTTTGATTAAATTAGAGGTAAAATTACAGCAATCGCAATCTCGTAGTCTGAGAATCTGCGGAGCTAAATCAAATTTGTCTATACATTTAAAACTTTAAATATCATGACAGCTCACGTACACCACTTTCATCTATCTCTACTTGTTATGCTTCTTGTAACTGCTTCGCTATGCATTTTGGCAGTTATTATCAAAATGAGAAATAAAAAAGGTCCCAAGTTACTCGAAAGAGAGAAATACAATTCAACTATGACCGAAAAAATGGTAGAAGTAAAAAAGACCGATTCTAACATTTTTAATATCTGGCCTTATGTAAGTAAACTAAAATCAGCTAAAGTTTTATCTAAAAAAATTAAAGATAACGACCTAATCTATAAAATTTACAGAGATCCATCTGAAAAGTTTGAGCATATTCTATTGTCAACTGAAGACAAAAATAATTTTGTCACCATTATAGTAAACAAAAAAAGAAGAAAAACAATAGGATATTCTTTCCTCGATTCTAATGAACAATACGATTTAAGTAAAAATATTGCTTAAGATTTATTTTTATCAGCAAAGAATATTTATAGAATTTCCAATAAGAAAAATGAAAAAAAGCTCCAGTGGAGCGACATGTTTTTTTATAATATATGTCGCTCCGCTGGAGCTTTAATATTGTAGGCCATTCTTTGGCTAGAGATATTTTGCTTCTCCTATGTTTGCCAAGTCAATTTACAAATATCTATAAAATGTAAATTTGG
>NZ_JBMDKA010000021.1:0-117140 GCF_057809475.1 Flavobacterium sp. FG19
CCGAATTGGTATCGCCGTCGTCTTTTACTCCTCCGTTAACATTTCTTAACTGATCGATGTTTAATTCTGTAACAGCCGCTTTATTAAAAGCCAGTCTGTGAGTTGGTTTTACGTTTTTCATATTAATTGATTTAAAGATTTACAATCGTTATTTTAGTTAATACCGGATTGCAGATACAGCCCGAATTGGTATCGCCGTCGTCTTTTACTCCTCCGTTAACATTTCTTAACTGATCAATGTTTAATTCTATAACAGCCGCTTTATTAAAAGCCAGTCTGCTGGTTGGTTTTACGTTTTTCATTATATTAAATTAGGTTTAATAATGGTTATTTTGGTTAAAACAGGGTCGCAAACACAGCCTGAACAAGGGTTTGTTTCCTCGTCATGACCTTTTATTCCTGTGCCTCCGTTTACATTTCTTAATTGCTGAATGTTTAATTCTGTAACAACGGCTTTGTTAAAAGCCAGTTTGTTCTGGTTTTGTTTTTTCATTGTGTTTAGATTTAATTGTTAAATATTTTTATGCAATAATGTGATATTCTGAATTATTAATTCTGATAGAGTATACACCGGACTGGCTAAAAAAATTTTAGCGGGATCTAATGAAAAACAAGAATTCCAAATAAGTAAAGACTGATCTAAATTTTGATCATTCCCCAAATTGAGGCACCAGAAACTGGTCCCGGATAAACTCCGGATTTACTTAAAAAGTTTTGCAATTCGTTTTTTTAGTTTGTAAAACAGAGACTTGGGCTGTTTTACAGTATCGTGATCTTCAATTTTAAAAATTGAATTCCTGCTGAGCCTTTTTGGGCCTGATTGATTACTCTTAGTCATACTTTTTTCTTTTGGCTAACAAGTAATGCTTTGTAGAAGTACTTTAGAAATAGTAAAAAAAACTTTTATTAAAGACATTTTTTTTTACTTTTGTAGAAGTAATTTCTGGCAACTTGTTAGTAATTACGTTTTTGTTAAATCACTTATAAAACAGAGTCTCCACACTCTGTTTTATTTTTTTACTTTAGTTTTGTTTTTGAAGTGGCTACTCGTTTTCACTTTCGCCACCCTTCAAAACCAAAGTCGAAACTAATCTGCTTTTTCGATTAATTTCTGAGACAAAGTAAAAAGCTTTTTTCCTGAAAAAAAAATGAAAAACCCCCATATTTATAAAATAAGGGGGTACATATTAGCTTTCAATGAATTGATTTTAAGCAAGTTACAACAAAACTATTTGTTTTCGCTTTCTTTCATCTGATTTATCTTTTTTATATAAATTGAGGGGCTTATTCCGGTTGCAATCTTAAAATATTTGGTAAAAGATTCTGGACTTTTATACCCAATTTCTTCTGCAATGGCATTAATTGAATAGGATCTTAACTTGACATTATTCTTCAATTCTATAATAATATAGTTAATTCTAAGCTCATTTACATAGGAACTGAAGTTTTTATCCAGCTCACTATTTACAATCTTCGAGAGATAAGCAGTATTTGTTTTTAGTCTTTTTGCCACATTATGCAGGGTAAAATCCTGTCTTAGGAACAGTTTTTTCTCTTCAAGCTTAATCAGTTTGTCCAGTATTTCTGTCCTTGTTTCATCTTTTATGATAAAGTTACTGTTATTAGCCTCTTCAAGATCAGCAGTATCGGCAGTTTCATCCATTATTAAACTGTCAGACGGACTGTTAATAGTAACAATACTATTATTATGAAGAAATTCGGTTTCAAACTCTTCTTCCGGCTGATCAGGTTCTACAGCTTCATCTTCAGCAACCGAAACTACATTTTGCTGAATTTCATCAGGGCCTTTAGGGTTTTGGTTCTCAAAATTTCTGATTTTAAGCAATAATTCTTCAAATTTTACCTGATTTTGTATCGATTCCTTTCTTCTTTTAATAAAGAAGCCTATAAATAATAGTATTAAAAAGCTTGTTACACCCAATAATATCCATTTTTGGTTCTTTTGTTCCGTTTCTCTTTCCTTACTTTCATTGATATCAATCTTATGTAAGTGATCTATAGCTTCGATTCGCTTCTCACCTATTTTTTTTGATTTTTCAATAAACTGGCTGTAGTAATAGTTGGATTCGGAAAAGTTTTCGATGGATTTATAGTTTTCAGCCAGTAAGTAGTAGATCTCAGAGAGTTTTTCAACCGGCACAGCAGACTGGGGTTCGTTTTTAATAACCGCCTTTAAAATATCGATGGCTTTGTTATATTCTTTTTGCAGTGAATACAATTTGGAAATCCTGATATTAATTTCTGTTATCAGATTATTGCTTTCAACTTTCTGTGCAATAGCCAGCGCTTTATCGAAGGTTAATTTGGCATTTTCAAAGTCCTTTTTATCAAGGTAAATTAAGCCCAATTGTTCCAAAAAGTGAACTTCATGCTCATTTAAGCTGTTTTTTTGCGATTCTTCTATACCGCTTTTTATAAAAACATAGGCTGAATCCTGTTTATTTAAATTAATATAAGTTCGTACCAAACCTAATTTAATATCGAGTCTGCTTACATTATCAAATCCTTTTTTGGATAAATTCTCTTTATAGATTTTTAAAGCTTCCTGATACCTTTCTAATTCATAAGCAATACTGCCTTTTTTTATAGATATATAGTTGTAAGCATTAATATCATTGAGTTTTTTAGATAAGGTCACACATTCTTCATAAAGCGTGAGTGCCTCCTGGAAATCAAATTCATTAAAAAGATAGTTCGCTTTATTGATTTTAAAGACCATTTCCAGTCTTTCATCATCGATGGAACCTGCTTTTTGAATGGCTTTGTCAAAATAATAAAAAGCGCTGTCTTTTTGGGTTAAAGCTCCGCTCAGGTCAGCCAGAAAACAATATGATTTAGCTTCTTCTACCACTAAATCATTGGCTTTGGCGTATTTTAAAACCTTATGACAATAGTATTTTGCTTTGCTGGGGTTGTTGTATAATAAGTTTTTGACGGAATCTTTATAGGTTTCAATTTTATTTTGGGCAAAAACACTAAAATTGATGGTAAACAATAAAATTAAGCCGAACACCTTATTTACTACATTCATATTGATTTATTTTAAAGTAAAAACTTAAAAATCAAGCAATTACATCGTTTCTGGATTGAACTATTTTTATAAATCTGGGGATTTATGACTTTTTTCAGTGGTATTTTTGAGATAATTTCACAACATGATTTCAAAACCTATTCAAAACCAATTTTAAAACCCAAAGATTATGAAAAAAAATAACTTAAAAAAATTAGTGTTAAAAAAAACTAATATTACAGAATTAAATTCAGATCAGGCAAGATTAATTGTAGGAGGAACCAGCACTATTGTTCCTGCTCCGGAGCACACAGATCCCCGAAGCATGTATTCGATGTTCTGCGTTATTTAAAGACCCCCTTTATAAATGAAAAGAGCGACTCGACTGAGCCGCTCTTTTTGCTTATATACCCTATCTAAAAAAACTGTTTTCTTACTTCGTCAACAATTTTATGTAATCACTATATTTAAAATTGCAGTATCTCGGTCCCGATAACTTATGGGGATAGTAACTTAGAAATAAACCCTCACAAAGGGCATAAATCCGGATCCGTAAAGACTTCTGTCCGGATCATACAGCACGTCATACCGGGCACCAATGGTAACGTTTCCGGTTCTGTAACCTGCCCCCAGATACAAGGCTGTATTCCAGTAACTATCAGAAAAAGCCGGTCTGTTGATATTCGATTCGTATCGGGTATCCACTCTTACCTGTTCTAGTTCTGCAGACAGCTGCACTTCAGGAATTGGGTTTACAAGCGTAATTAAACTTCCGCCATAAACATACGATTCATAATAATTTTTTGAAGATAAATAACCAAACTGAAGTCCCACTCCAACGGCAAAAATTTCGTTAACATTGTAAATGGCGCTTGGCATGACCGAAATGTCAGTATATCCTGACCCTATCCCTAAGCCCAGGCCGCCCCCAAACTGGACTTTTTCCCAAAAATGGTTTTTATTGTCAATAACATAAGTCTGCTGGGCAATTGTATAACTTGAGAATAAGACTGTCAAAATCACAAAAAAATATCTGCAATCGATTGAAAATTGAATTTTATTCATAGTTAACGTTTATTTTAACAAATTTTTACGTAAAAGTACGTAAAAAAAAGATTTAAATAAATGTGATTGTTGTACTTTTGCCTTTCTAATATAACAAAAAGTATATTCACTCATATTATGGATAGGTTTTCATTTTTAAACGCAGCGCATACCGAGTTCTTTGCACAATTATACGATCAATATTTAGTTAACCCAGACAGCGTTGAGCCTAGCTGGAGAAGTTTCTTTCAGGGTTTCGACTTTGGACAAACAACTTATAACGACGAAAATCCAGTGCAGACTATCGTTGAGTACGTGACTAGCGATAACACAGATTACAGTCAGGTTTCAGAAAAACTAAAAAAAGAATTCAACGTTCTGAAATTAATCGACGGATACCGTACGCGCGGCCATTTATTCACTAAAACAAATCCGGTTCGTGATCGCAGACAGTCATCACCTACTTTAGATATTGAAAACTTCGGATTATCTGCAGCTGATCTTTCAACTGTTTTTGATGCTGCTCAGACAATCGGAATGCAGCCATCTTCTTTACAAGATATTGTAAACCGCCTTAAAACTATTTACTGCCAGCATATTGGTATTGAATATATGTATATTAGAAATCCTGGCGTTGTAAAATGGATTCAGGATAAATTGTCTGTAAATGTTAATCAGCCAAATTTCTCTACAGAAGAAAAGAAAACCATCTTAAATAAATTAAACGAAGCGGTTTCTTTTGAGAACTTCCTTCACACTAAATATGTGGGACAAAAACGTTTCTCATTAGAAGGAGGAGAATCTATCATCCCGGCTTTAGACGCTTTAATTGAGCAAGCAGCTGAAAAAGGTGTTGAACAATTCGTAATGGGAATGGCTCACCGTGGTCGTTTGAACGTTTTGGCAAACATCTTCGGAAAATCTACTCAGGATATCTTTGGTGAGTTTGACGGAAAAGATTACGATCAGGAATATTTTGACGGTGACGTAAAATACCACTTAGGTCTTACTGCCGACAGAAAAACAAGATCCGGAAAAAGCATCAACATCAATTTAGCACCAAACCCTTCTCACTTAGAAACAGTTGGGGCTGTAATTGAAGGTATTACAAGAGCAAAACAAGACAAATATTTTGCCGATGATTTCTCTAAAGTATTACCAATCGCTGTTCACGGAGATGCTGCTATCGCAGGTCAGGGTATTTTATACGAAATCATTCAAATGGCACAATTAGATGGTTACAAAACCGGAGGAACAATCCACATTGTAATCAACAACCAGGTTGGATTTACGACTAACTATTTAGATGCTCGTTCTTCTACTTATTGTACAGACGTTGCTAAAGTAACTTTATCTCCGGTATTACACGTAAATGCTGACGATGCTGAGGCAGTCGTACATGCTGTATCTTTTGCATTAGACTACAGAATGCAGTTTGGACGTGACGTATTTATCGACCTTTTAGGATACAGAAAATACGGTCATAACGAAGGTGACGAACCTC
This sequence comes from Flavobacterium sp. FG19, assembly GCF_057809475.1. NCBI lineage: Bacteria > Pseudomonadati > Bacteroidota > Flavobacteriia > Flavobacteriales > Flavobacteriaceae > Flavobacterium > Flavobacterium sp. FG19. Next base: position 5,580 of record NZ_JBMDKA010000021.1, read on the forward strand.
GTTTTACACAGCCAGTTTTATACAAAATCATTGCTAAACACAAAAACCCAAGAGACATCTACGCTGAGAAATTATTATCTGACGGCGTAATCGATGCTTCTTATGTAAATGGTTTAGAAAAACAATACAAATCGGCTTTAGAAGAAAACTTAGAAGCTTCCCGTAAAAAAGATTTGACTATCATTACGCCATTCATGAAAAACGAATGGGAAGGATTTGTTCAGGTAACTGATACGCAAATGCTTCAAAAAGTGGATACTACTTTTGCTAAAGAAGGCTTAGATTCTATCATCAACACGATCTCAACTTTACCAGAAGACAAAAAGTTCATCAATAAGATCACTAAAATTGTTACAGACAGAAAAGTGGGTTACGACAACAATACACTTGACTGGGGAACTGCTGAAGCATTGGCTTACGGTTCACTTTTAACAGAAGGATTTGATGTTCGTATTTCTGGTCAGGATGTGGAGCGTGGTACTTTCTCTCACCGTCATGCAGTAGTAAAAGTGGAAGATTCTGAAGAAGAAGTAATTCTTTTAGATGCAATCGAAAACAAAAAAGGAAAATTCGGAGTATTCAACTCTCTTTTATCTGAATATGGTGTTCTAGGTTTTGATTACGGATATGCATTAGCAAATCCAAAAGCCTTAACCATCTGGGAAGCACAATTTGGAGATTTCTCTAACGGTGCTCAAATCATGATTGACCAATATATTTCTTGTGGAGAAGATAAATGGAACAACCAAAATGGTATTGTGATGTTATTGCCTCACGGATACGAAGGTCAGGGTGCTGAACACTCTTCTGCAAGAATGGAACGTTACCTGCAGCTTTGTGCAAGACATAATATGTATGTTGCAGATTGTACAACGCCTGCCAACTTCTTCCACTTGTTGAGAAGACAAATGAAAACAAACTTCCGTAAACCGTTAGTAGTTTTCTCTCCAAAAAGTTTACTACGTGATCCAAGATGTGTATCTACAGTGGATGAATTAGCAAATGGAAGCTTCCAGGAAACAATTGACGATACTACTGTAGATAAAAAGAAAGTAAAAACTTTAGTTTTCTGTACGGGTAAATTCTACTACGATATTGTGGCTGAAAGAGAAAACAACGGAAGAAATGACGTTGCAGTGGTTCGTATCGAGCAATTATTCCCTTTCCCTGTTGAGCAGATTAAAGAAATCATCGCGAAGTATCCAAATGCTGATGATTATGTTTGGGCACAAGAAGAACCTAAAAACATGGGAGCTTACAGCTTTATGTTAATGAACTTTGATCTTGTAAAATGGAGATTAGCTTCATTAAAAGCATACTCTGCTCCGGCATCAGGAAGTTACACACGTGCAAAACGTCGTCATGCAGATGCAATTAGAATGGTATTCGATAAAAATTTATTCAGATAATAAAAAAAATGTTTCAAGTTTCAATCCCGATAGCTATCGGGACTGAAACCATAAAAACCTTAAACAAAGAAATAAGATGATTTTAGAAATGAAAGTCCCATCACCAGGGGAGTCAATAAAAGAAGTTGAGATTGCAACTTGGTTAGTAAAAGACGGAGATTATGTAGAAAAAGATCAAGCAATTGCTGAAGTTGATTCAGATAAAGCTACTCTTGAATTACCTGCTGAAATGAGCGGTGTAATTACACTAAAAGCTGAAGAAGGTGATACAGTAGCAGTAGGTGCTGTAGTTTGTTTAATCGATACAGATGCTGCAAAACCAGCAGGTGCTGCATCAGAAGCTCCAGCAGCAGAGGCACCAAAAGCGGAAGCTCCTAAAGCTGAGGCTCCAAAGGCGGAACCAGTTCAGGCTCCGGCAGCAACAAGTTATGCAGCGGGAACTCCATCTCCGGCAGCAAGAAAAATATTAGACGAGAAAAATATTGCTCCGGCAACTGTAACAGGAACTGGTAAAGGCGGAAGAATCACTAAAGATGATGCTGTAAATGCAGTACCTTCTATGGGAACTCCAACTGGTGGAAGCCGTGGAACTGAGCGTACAAAATTATCTATGTTACGTCGTAAAGTAGCAGAAAGATTGGTTTCAGCTAAAAATGAAACGGCTATGCTGACTACTTTCAACGAAGTAAACATGACGCCAATTAACCAAATTCGTAACGAATACAAAGATGCTTTCAAAGCTAAACATGGTGGTTTAGGTTTAGGTTTCATGTCATTCTTTACAAAAGCGGTTACAAGAGCATTACAATTATATCCGGATGTTAACTCAATGATGGATGGTGATTACAAAATCGCTTATGATTTTGCTGATATCTCAATCGCGGTTTCCGGACCAAAAGGTCTAATGGTTCCTGTTGTTCGTAATGCTGAATTATTAACTTTCCGCGGAATTGAAGCTGAAATCAAAAGATTAGCTTTAAGAGCTCGTGACGGTCAAATTACAGTTGACGATATGACTGGAGGAACTTTCACAATCACTAATGGTGGTGTTTTCGGAAGTATGTTATCTACTCCAATCATCAACCCTCCTCAGTCAGGAATCTTAGGAATGCACAACATCATCGAGCGTCCAATCGCTGTAAATGGAAAAGTGGAAATCCACCCAATGATGTACGTTGCTCTTTCTTACGATCACAGAATCATTGACGGACGTGAGTCTGTTGGTTTCCTGGTTGCTGTTAAAGAAGCTTTAGAAAACCCGGTAGAATTATTGATGAATGGCGATGCTAAACGTGCTTTAGAGTTGTAATCAGTATACTTCCTTAAATATATAAAGCCTGTTCATTTATTTGAACAGGCTTTTTTTTTGATTCCGTCCAGCCTCTCAATAGAGACTTTCCTGTTAAAAAGGTGATTTTCACATTTTTTAAAGCATTTTATTTAGAATAAATAAGAACAACTTGTTTTGTTTCCATTCATACCCTACATTTGCGCTATCAAAATTAATTCTAAATAAAAATGAAATTTAAATTCACCATTTCTGTTCTAAGTTTTTGTTTTTTCCTGCTGGCAGGAACTACAATCTCAGCTCAGGAAAAAGCAGTCATTAAAGGAAAAATATCTTTAAGTGGTAACGAATCTCCTGAAGGAATTTCGGTAGCTTTAAAAGGTACCCGATTTGGAACTATCACCGATGACGAAGGCACTTATAAAATAAAAAACATTAAGCCAGGAACTTATACATTAAAAGTTTCAGGAGTTGGATATACCGCTATAGAAAAAAAGATCACCCTTGTCGAAGGTCAGGAATTAACTGAAAATTTTAATCTTACTTCAAATTCAGAAGAATTAACTGAGGTGGTTGTAAATGGTCGTAAAAATCAATTTGTACGCAAAGATAACCAGCAAGTTTCAAGATTACCTCTTAAGAACCTTGAAAATCCACAAGTATATACTACAATTACCGCAAGCGTTTTAAAAGAACAAGTAGTAACAACATTTGACGATGCTTTAAAAAATGCACCTGGCGTTACTCAGCTTTGGACTTCAACAGGTCGTGGCGGAGATGGAGCAAGTTATTACTCTTTAAGAGGATTTCCTGTTCAGGCAACCATTGTTAATGGTGTTCCCGGTTTAACAAACGGAAGTCTGGATCCGGCAAACATCGACAGAGTTGAAATCATTAAAGGTCCTTCCGGAACTTTATTTGGAAGCAGTTTAATTTCTTATGGCGGATTAATCAATACTACTACAAAAAGACCTTACAAAGGATTTGGCGGAGAAGTAAATTATACTGTTGGAAGTTATGGTTTAAACCGTGCAACTGTAGATCTTAACACATCACTTAACGATAAAAAAACACTTAATTTTAGAGTTAATTCGGCATACAACAAACAAAATAGTTTTCAGGATGCTGGTTTTATCGAATCCTTTTTTATTGCTCCATCATTATCTTATGAAGTTAATGATCGTTTATCTTTCTTAGTAAATACAGAATTCATGAGCAGCGAAACAACAAATCCAACTATGTTGTTTTTAGACAGAAGTAATCCTTTGAGAGTTCATAACATGGCTGAATTAAAATATGACAACAAACGTTCTTATACAAGCGATGAACTAACAATCAAAACGCCTTCTTATAATATTCAGGCTCAAATGAATTACAAGCTTTCCAGCCAATGGACTTCACAAACCATCTTCTCTACAAGTTCTGCTAAGTCCACTGGAAATTATGCTTATTTATATGAAGGAACCAGTGATCCTACACTTTCTTCTATTACGGAAGGTATTGTTTTAGCAAGATTTTTCAATTACCAAGACAACAAAACCACCACCTTTGATGTACAACAAAACTTCATTGGCGATTTTAAAATCGGAAGTTTAAGAAACAGACTTGTTGTTGGTTTAGATTACTTCAACAGAGTGGGACTTGATCGTGGAACAGGATACTTTGGAAATGGGTATGTTTACATTGGAGACGATTTAGCATCATTTAACGCAATTTTTGGTCCTTCAAATGGCGATACAGGAGATTTAACAAAAGCTGGATCTGACGCTATTGTAGGAAACAGCCCAAGAAATAACAGCAAAACAAAACAAGAAGTTTATAGCGCTTATGTATCCGATGTGATCAACTTTACCCCTGCTCTTTCTGCAATGGTAAGTTTACGTGTTGACCGTTTTATGAATGGTGGAAGTACTGCAACAGATGAAGACGATTACAACCAAACATCTTTGTCTCCAAAATTCGGATTGGTTTATCAGCCAATTATTGACAAAGTATCTCTTTTTGCAAACTACATGAATGGTTTTTCAAACGTATCTCCAAGCGAAAACGTAAATGGAACTGTAAGAACTCCTGTAACATTTGACCCTGAACATGCAAACCAATTAGAATTTGGTACAAAACTAAATCTTTTTAAAGATAAACTTTATGCTACTTTAAGTTACTACGACATTAAAGTTTCAAATATGGTTTACAGTGTAAGACCAAACGCTACAGATGTAACTAATTACCAGGACGGTGGACAGCACAACAAAGGTTTTGAAGCTGAATTTATTGCTAACCCGATAGCTGGTTTAAACATTATCCTTGGCTACAGCTATAATGATGCAACCTTAACAAAAGGAGATGCTGATTTCGTAGGATTTAGACCAGAAAGCTCAGGAGCTTACAATTTGGCTAACTTATGGGCCAGCTATAAATTTACCAATGGATTACTAAGAGGATTCGGTTTAGGTTTTGGAGGAAATTATGTTGGCGACAATAAAATCATGAACAGATCTGTTTCAGGAACATTTACAATTCCAGAATATACTGTACTAAACTCTTCTTTATTTTACAACACTGAGAGATTTGGTATTACACTAAAATTAAACAACATTGCAAACAAAGAAATCTATGACGGATGGTCTACAATACATCCGAAAGATCCTAGAACTTTTGCTGCAAGTTTTACTTATAAATTCTAATAAATAAAAACACCTTTCTTTAAATGGAAAGGTGTTTTTTAAATTTTTATAAATTATGATAACAATAGCAAGCCTTATCGTTTTTTTAGCTTTTTATACGCTTTATTACACCTCAAAAAGAGCGGCCTTGTCTTATGATTTAGGTTTTGAAAAATGGATGCAGAAAAATCCGAAACAGACTAAAATTACCGGATTGGTTCTTTTAGCTGCGGCTTATGCTATGTGGCTTTTTACACAGTCTTTAGGCTGCGGCACTTTAATGTTTTTTATTCAGCTGATGACTATTGGAAGCTTAATTATCATTCTTACCCCTTTAAAAAAAGTAAACAGTAAAGCTCTTTTAGCACTTTTGATTATCATTGCTTTACTTGAATTTTATTATAACTAACCTATACCTGACCAATGCCGGCAAATCCAAAATATTTAAATCCGTCTTTCTGGCCTCGTTTTGCTAAGATAACAGCAGCAATTCTCGGCGGATACTTTGTTTCTGTTACTTTTCATTTAGCCATTGCTTCCTGGTTTAACCGTCCTGAAGTACTTATGACGACCGCTTTCACAGGATTTATTCTTTGGGTTGTATTGATGGTACTGGCATTTTTAGCAAAAAGCGGATGGAAAATATGGGGTATCTATATTCTTCTTACCTTAGTTTTTTCTCTAGTAATTTATCTTGGTCAAACTTATAATACTGCTGTGTAATACTTATGAATAACCGTCATTACAATATCTATTTCCATACACATACCGTTAGCGGAATTGTGATCAGTGTTTTGCTTTTTGTTATCTTTTTTGCAGGATCTTTTTCTTTTTTCAGGGATGAAATCATCAATTGGGAAAGAAGTGAATCTACTGCTGTTACAAGAGAAATACAATTAGACTACAATGCTGCTTTAGAAAATCTTGACAAAAAATACGTTTTACACGGAAGAAACATTACGATTTCTAAACCTTCTGTAGAAAACAGGGTTGCCGTTTATATGGAAGGCACCAAAGACACCCTGGCTCCGGCCAAACAAAAAGAAGGTTCTTTCTTTTACTTAGACAATAAAAACTTTAAATCCTATACTTACGAAGAATCTTATTCGTTAGGAGAACTTTTATACCGCCTGCATTTCTTTGCACAAATTCCTTATCCTGTCGGATATTACCTTTCCGGTTTTACAGCTCTGTTTTTTCTGTTTGCTATAGTAACCGGTCTGTTACTGCACTGGAAAAAAATTGTTTCTAACTTTTATGTTTTCCGTCCAAAGGAAAAATTAAAAACATTATGGACAGACGCTCACACTGCTTTAGGAATGATCGGACTTCCGTTTCAGTTTGTATATGCCGTAACAGGAGCTTTTTTCATGATTAAACTTTTAATCGTGGCACCGGCTGTAATGACTCTTTATAAAGGCGATCAGGACAAACTGTACAAGGAACTCGAATATACAGATGCCGATTATAAATTTGAAAACAAAAAACTGGCAAACCCTTTTAACATTAATGAACTGACTGCAAAAGCAAAAAACAGCTGGGCCGATTTTGAAATTACGAGAGTATTCATTCAAAACTATGGCGATGCCAATATGCACGTTTTAATAGAAGGAGAATTACCAAGCCATAAAAAATTTACCGGAATTGGAAAAGTCGTTTACCGCATTGCTGACGGAAAAGAAGTAGCCCGTAAAAACCCGGTTACACAAAATGGCTATCTTGATGTGGTGAAGAATGTTTTATATCGTATTCATTTTGGCGATTACGGAGGTTATGCTTTAAAAATAGTAAGCTTTATTCTCGGGATCATTACCTGTTTTGTAATCATTTCAGGAGTTATGATCTGGCTGGTAGCAAGACAAAAAAACAATTTACCTGAAAGAAAAAAACGTTTTAATGCTGCTGTGGTTCGTATTTATCTTGCCATCTGCTTAAGTATGTATCCCGTTACAGCGTTAGCCTTTATTGGATCGAAAATTTTCTATCCTTTAAAACAATCGGATTTGTTTACTCTGTATTTTGGAAGCTGGCTGCTGCTGACAGTATTCTTTATCCTTAAAAAGAGTGATTCTTTTACCAATAAGTTCTGTTTAATTTCCGGAAGCATATTGGGCTTCCTGATTCCTGTGACCAACGGTATTGTTACCGGAGACTGGTTTTGGAGTTCGTTCATGCAGAACAAAATCCAGATTTTCTTTATTGATGTTTTCTGGATTGTACTGGCTTCACTTACACTTTACACCGCATATTCCTTAAAGTCTAAGAAACTTGAGAAATAATAATCATAAAAAAACCGTCCCGTTAAAAAACGGGACGGTTTTTTTATGATTTGTCGAAATCGGATTAATTTCGGTTTGCTAAAGCATTTTTCTGCGAATTTTTAACTGAACTCACTTTGTTATCTACATAAGCAACTTCACTTAAATTGTTTCCGTTAAAGAAAACCCATTTTCCGGTTTTTACTCCGTCTGTGTATTCCCCTACTGATTTTTTGTTTCCATTTTCATCATAAGATACCCAGACACCATCTAACTTACCGTCCTTAAAAAAACCTTCCTGCTGCACTTTTCCATTTTCATAATAATAGGTAGCTTTTACTTTGTTTCCAACAGCTTCCAATTCAGGCTTTACTTCCTGTGCAGCTAATATTCCAGAGAACAACAACGCTGCTAAAATTACACTCTTTTTCATGTCTTTAGGTATTAATGTTAAGAAATCATTATCAAATATAGTTAATAGTTTACATTAAAAAAACTTTTGCTTAACAATTTGGTAACATTGCATAAAAACTTAACATTGGAAATTATACCTAAATAAAAAAACCAGCGCTCAGGCACTGGTTTTACTGGTGTTTTTAGCTAAAAGCCCAAATCACGATAACGTTATAAATTTCGTAAATAAATTAGTTCAATAAGCTGTTTAATTGTTCCTGAAGCTTTGGATCAGAGGGTCTTGAAGCATCAGAGCTTACCACATTCCCGTTGGGATCAATCAAAATAAATCTTGGAATTCCGGTTACACCGTATTTTACAACAAAATCAGATTCCCAGTCTTTATCAGCAAATAATTGTATTCCGCCAAGGTTTTTATCGGTTACAAATTTTTTCCACTTTTCATTGTCCTTGGCTTTATCAATAGAAATACTCACGAATTCAATGTTTTTTCCGTGATACTTTTCTTCAATCTTTTGCAAATAAGGTATTTCGGCGCGGCACGGTGCACACCAGGTAGCCCAAAGATCAATATAAATGTATTTTCCTTTTAAATCGGTCAATTTTGTTTTACCTCCCTTAAAATTTTCATAATCAAACTGAGGAGAAGCTTTACCCATCAATTTTCGTGCATTGGCCGCACTTTCATATTCCTGAACTGCATACTGGTTAAAACTTTCAAAACTGGTTTTTAAGGCCGTTTTAAATTCAGGATCAAAATCACCTTTTTCCAGACTTTCAAAATCGGTTTTTTTCTTGTTTTCTAAAAGACTGCTAAACTCTGCCGCTTCTTTAAGAAAAGCTTCATTCTGAAATTTTTCATCTTTCAAAGCCTGCTGAGCCAGAAAATTACTTTCGTTTACTCCTTTTCCTTTGTAAACAATCGTTTCATCAAATTCTTTGGCATCCATAGTTAAGTTTACCTCCGAATTTGGCTTCAAATATAAACTTGACGATTCTGTTCCGTCAGAAAACATATAAAACCCTTTTGGCGCTTCAAAAGCAGCTGTAAAAACTCCTTTTTTATCAATTGGAATAACCTGCTTAAAATTATTTCTTCCTTTAATAACTAAAGTATCGCTGTTTCTGTTCGCAATTTTAGCCGTAAATTTTATCTGATTTGTAGTCTGTCCAATACCATTTAAAGCACTAAAAATCAAAAGACCCGTAACAAAAAGTTTTTTCATAGGTATATATTAGTTCGTTTTATGGATTCAAATCTAAAGAAATAACTGCTTCAAAATTTCAGAATTAACAAAATATTTAAAATTATAGACATCAAGTTTATCACTTTACTATATTATCTTGAATTTTGTATTTACTTTTGCAGTCTAAAATTGAGAATATGTATAGAAGTCATAATTGCGGCGAATTAAACGCTTCAAATATTAATACCGAAGTTACACTTGCGGGCTGGGTTCAAAAATCACGTGATAAAGGATTTATGAATTGGGTCGATCTACGCGACCGTTATGGAATTACACAACTTATTTTCGACGAAAGCCGTACTGATAAAACTGTTTTTGAACTGGCAAAAACTCTGGGAAGAGAATTTGTAATTCAGGTAAAAGGAACTGTTATTGAGCGTGAGGCCAAAAACAAAAATATTCCAACCGGTGAAATCGAAATTTTAGTTTCAGAATTAACAATTCTAAATACTGCTCTAACACCTCCATTTACAATTGAAGATGAAACAGACGGAGGTGAAGATATCAGAATGAAATACCGTTATCTGGATATCAGAAGAAATCCGGTAAAGAATAGTTTATTGTTCCGTCATAAAGTGGCAATGGAAGTTCGTAAATATCTTTCTGATTTGGATTTCTGCGAAGTCGAGACTCCTTACTTAATTAAATCGACTCCCGAAGGAGCGAGAGATTTTGTAGTTCCAAGCCGTATGAATGAAGGACAGTTTTACGCACTGCCGCAATCTCCGCAGACTTTCAAACAATTATTGATGGTAGGCGGAATGGATAAATATTTCCAAATCGTGAAATGTTTCCGTGATGAAGATTTACGTGCCGACCGTCAGCCAGAGTTTACTCAGATTGACTGCGAAATGGCCTTTGTGGAACAGGAAGATATTCTGAATGTTTTTGAAGGACTGACAAGACATTTATTAAAAGAAATTAAAGGTATTGAAGTAGACAAATTCCCAAGAATTACCTACGACTATGCTATGAAAACATACGGAAATGACAAACCGGACATTCGTTTCGGGATGAAATTTGGTGAGTTAAACGAATTTGCACAGCATAAAGAATTCCCGGTTTTTAATTCGGCCGAATTAGTTGTGGGAATTGCAGTTCCGGGAGCCGGAAATTATACCCGTAAAGAAATCGACGGATTGATTGACTGGGTTAAACGTCCGCAAGTTGGAGCGTCCGGAATGGTATATGTAAAATGTAACGAAGACGGAACTTTCAAATCATCTGTAGACAAATTCTATGATAATGAAGATTTAGCAAACTGGGCAAAAGCTACAGAAGCAAATCCCGGCGATATGATTTTTGTACTTTCTGGACCAGCCAACAAAACGCGTGCACAACTTTCAGCACTTCGTATGGAATTGGCCACTCGTTTAGGTTTACGTAATCCTGGAGAATTTGCGCCGTTATGGGTTGTTGATTTCCCATTATTGGAACTTGACGAAGAAAGCGGTCGTTATCATGCCATGCATCACCCGTTTACATCTCCAAAACCAGAAGATATGGCTTTGTTAGAAACAGAACCAGGAAAAGTTCGTGCTAACGCTTATGATATGGTTTTAAACGGAAACGAAATTGGAGGAGGCTCTATTCGTATTCACGATAAAGCTACGCAGCAGTTAATGTTTAAATATTTAGGTTTTAGCGAAGAAGAAGCAAAAGCACAATTTGGGTTCTTAATGGATGCCTTCCAGTTTGGAGCACCGCCTCACGGAGGATTGGCTTTTGGTCTGGATCGTTTAGTTGCCATCTTAGGAGGTCAGGAAACCATCAGAGATTTTATTGCCTTCCCTAAAAACAATTCAGGACGTGATGTTATGATAGATGCTCCGGCAGCCATTGATGATGCACAATTAAAAGAATTACATATAAAACTCGATACTATATAAATCTTATAGATTTTAAATACTTAAAAGGCGGCTGATGTTTTTCAGCCGCTTTTTTTATTCATAAATGTAAAAATAATCCTAAAACATACCTTTTTCCAATTATCAAATTCTTACAATTACCCTTTTTTTATATTCTTACAATTAATGATTCTCAAATATTGGTGTTCTATAAACAAATTGACGCAATAAACCACGTAAAAACACTGTAAATCAATAATTTTTACAAAATTTTAACAGGTATATGTCTTTTGTATGAATTTAAATATTACATTTGTTTTATTATAAATTATTATTACAATTACAATGCGTACAGGTACAGTAAAATTTTTCAATGAATCTAAAGGTTATGGATTCATTACAGACGAAGAAACAGGTAAAGACATCTTCGTTCACGCTTCAGGAATTAACGCGGAAGAATTACGCGAAGGTGACCGTGTAAGCTATGAAGAAGAAGAAGGAAGAAAAGGGAAAGTTGCTGCTAAAGTAGCAGTAATCTAAGAAAAATATAGCAATCTATTTTTTTTTGCCTCTGAACGGTTAAAAACGCCCCGAAGTATCGGGGCGTTTTTTTTGTCCTTTTCTTAAAAAAATATTAAAAAAACTACACGTTATTTATAATCAATAAAAATTACATATAAACGCGGTTTCATCGGCTACTTATACCCCCCTTTAGTTTGTGATTTACATCGTTGAAACCTATCTTTGTGGCTTATTCTTTAAGTAAAAAAGCGAAGCTTATGCAATCTGATCAATACAGTTACATTCCTATCTTAATGCAGTTCATCCTTGCGGTTGGATTTGTAGTAGGAACCATTATTATTTCTGGAAAATTAGGCCCTAGAAGAACCTCTGAAGTAAAAGATAAAAACTTCGAGTGCGGTATCGAATCTGTTGGTAATGCCCGTATTCCTTTTTCAGTAAAATATTTCCTGGTAGCCATTTTGTTTGTATTGTTCGACGTAGAGGTAATTTTCCTTTATCCATGGGCAATAAACTTCAAAGACCTGGGAATTGAAGGAATGTTAAAAATGATCGTTTTCATGTCTTTACTTTTAGTTGGTTTCTTCTATATCATTAAAAAGAAAGCCTTAGAGTGGGAATAAAAGCGATTTTAAATTTTAGATTTCTGATTTTAGATTGAAAGATCCGGAATTAAAATTTAAAATTTAAATTCAATTGAATTAATACTGATTTAAAAAATTGATTTTACCTTTTACGATTCCAAAATAATCTAAAATTTAAAATCAGAAATCTAAAATAAAATGAGCGATTCAAAAGTAAATATGGTTGCGCCGCCAGAAGGACTAAATGGAGAAGGTTTCTTCGCCACAAAACTTAGCGATGTTGTTGGTCTAGCAAGAGCCAACTCACTATGGCCGCTTCCTTTCGCAACTTCATGCTGTGGTATCGAATTCATGGCAACAATGGCATCTCATTACGATTTAGCACGTTTTGGATCTGAGCGTGTGAGTTTCTCTCCCCGTCAGGCAGATATGTTATTAGTAATGGGAACTATTTCAAAAAAAATGGCTCCAATTTTAAGACAGGTATACGAACAAATGGCAGAACCCCGCTGGGTTATTGCTGTTGGAGCCTGCGCTTCTTCAGGAGGGGTATTTGATACGTATTCCGTTCTTCAGGGAATTGACAAAGTAATTCCGGTTGACGTTTATGTGCCAGGATGTCCGCCAAGACCAGAACAAATTGTTGATGGTGTAATGAGACTTCAGGACCTGGTAAAAAGCGAATCTGTAAGAAGAAGAAGTTCTCCGGAATACCAAGAATTATTAGCTTCCTATAATATCTCATAAAATGGCTTTAGAAAACACCCTGATCCAAGATAAACTCACTGAAACATTTCATAACGATGTTTTCAACTTTCAGCAGGAAAGAGATATTTTTTCTTTAGAGGCTTCAGCTGATAAAATTACACCGTTGATTCTATTCCTTAAAAACGATCCTGAGTTAAAATTTCATTTCTTAACTGACTTATGCGGTATCCATTACCCGGACAACGAAAGTGAGCGTCAGTTTGCCGTTGTTTATCACTTACACAACTGGTATGAAAACAAAAGATTAAAAATCAAAGTTTTCTTAAACGGTGAAAAACCACAAATCAAATCGGTTTCAAATATCTTCTTAAGTTCAAACTGGATGGAAAGAGAGACTTTCGATTTCTACGGGATTGACTTTATTGGACACCCTCAATTGAAACGTATTTTAAATATGGACGAAATGGTGTCTCATCCTATGCGAAAAGAATTCCCAATGGAAGACAGCGGAAGAACCGACAAAGACGACAGATTCTTTGGAAGAACAACAACAAATTGCTAAAAAATAATTCAACATTATAAAATGTCAGAACTATTATTACCACCAGAGCATCGTTATGCTAAAATAATTAAGGAGAGACTTAACGAAGACGGAAGCGAACTTTCTGTTCTGAATTTAGGTCCTACACACCCTGCGACTCACGGTATTTTCCAAAATATCCTGTTAATGGATGGTGAAAAAATTCTGGAAGCTGAGCCAACTATTGGTTACATCCACAGAGCTTTCGAAAAAATTGCCGAGAATCGTCCTTTTTATCAAATTACACCTCTTACAGATCGTATGAACTATTGTTCCTCTCCTATTAATAATATGGGATGGTGGATGACAGTAGAGAAACTGTTGGGTATTGAAGTTCCTAAAAGAGCACAGTATTTAAGAGTTATCGTTATGGAGCTGGCTCGTATCACAGATCACATCATCTGTAACGGAATTTTAGGTGTAGATACTGGTGCGTATACTGGTTTCTTATACGTTTTTCAATTTAGAGAAAAAATCTACGAAATCTACGAAGAAATTTGTGGAGCCCGTTTGACTACCAATATGGGAAGAATCGGTGGTTTTGAAAGAGACTGGTCACCGGAAGTTTTCAAAAAACTAGATAAATTCCTGGAAGAATTCCCTCCGGTTTGGCAGGAATTCCAAAACTTATTCGAGAGGAACAGAATTTTCCTTGACAGAACTGTAAATGTAGGTGGAATCACTGCTGAAAAAGCAATGGCTTACGGATTTACAGGTCCAAACTTACGCGCTGCTGGAGTTGATTATGACGTTCGTGTTGCTCAGCCTTACTCCTCTTACGAAGATTTCGATTTTATCGTTCCTGTTGGAAAATCAGGAGATACTTACGATCGTTTCTGTGTTCGTAATGCTGAAGTTTGGGAAAGTTTAAGCATCATTCGTCAGGCGTTAGAAAAAATGCCTCCAGGAAACGAATATCACGCTGAAGTTCCGGATTACTACCTTCCTCCAAAAGAAGATGTTTACACTTCTATGGAATCTTTAATTTATCACTTTAAGATCGTAATGGGAGAAGTTCCTGTACCAGTTGCAGAAATTTATCACCCGGTAGAAGGAGGAAATGGAGAAATCGGTTTCTATTTAGTAACTGACGGAAGCAGAACTCCATATAGATTACATTTCAGAAGACCATGCTTTATTTATTATCAGGCATTCCCGGAAATGATTAAAGGTGCCATGCTTTCTGATGCAATTATCATTCTTTCAAGTTTGAACGTAATTGCAGGAGAATTAGACGCCTAAAAAGATTGCAGATTTTAGAACGTAGATTTCAGATTGGAAAATCTAAAATCTAAAATCAGAAATCTAAAATTAATAAAGATTGCAGAATATGGATTACGGACAAAGATTGAAAAAATCTAAAATCTAAAATCTAAAATCTAAAATAAAAATGGAACGTAAACATTACAAACAAGAAATAAACATGACCGAGGCATTGATGAACCGCATCAATGAATTGATCAGTCATTATCCTGAGGGCAAACAAAAATCGGCTTTACTGCCTGTTTTGCACGAAGTTCAGGATGCACACAACAACTGGCTTAGTATTGAACTGCAGGATAAAGTTGCCGAAATTCTTCAGATAAAACCAATTGAGGTTTATGAAGTGGTTACTTTCTATACGATGTTCAACCAGAAGCCTATTGGTAAGTATATGTTTGAGTTCTGCCAGACTTCTTGCTGCTGTTTAAGAGGTGCCGAAGATTTAATGGATTATACTTCTGAGAAATTAGGCATCAAAATGGGCGAAACAACTCCGGACGGAATGTTTACCATTGCGGGTGTAGAATGTTTAGGTGCCTGTGGATACGCTCCAATGATGCAGTTGGGTGATTTCTACAAAGAAAAACTGACAGAAGAAAAAATCGATCAGATCATTGCTGATTGTAGAGATGATAAAATAATATTACACGATAAATAAGATGTCACAAAAAATATTATTAGATAAAATCAATATTCCTGGAATTAAAACCTATGAAGTTTATCGCCAAAACGGTGGTTACGCTTCTGTAGAAAAAGCTTTAAAAACATTAACTCCGGACGAAGTAACTGAGGAAGTAAAAAAATCAGGATTACGTGGTCGTGGTGGTGCAGGTTTCCCTGCTGGAATGAAATGGAGCTTTATTGACAAAAAATCAGGAAGACCAAGACACTTAGTGTGTAACGCCGACGAATCGGAGCCAGGAACATTCAAAGATAGATTTTTGATGGAATACATTCCTCACTTATTAATCGAAGGAATGATTACTTCCAGCTACGCTTTGGGCGCTAACTTATCATATATCTACATTCGTGGAGAATATATGTGGGTTTTCAAAATTTTAGAAAGAGCAATCGCTGAGGCAAAAGCTGCAGGTTGGTTAGGAAAAAATATATTAGGAACAGGTTATGATCTTGAACTTCACGTTCACTGTGGAGCTGGAGCTTATATCTGTGGAGAAGAAACAGCATTAATCGAATCTTTGGAAGGTAAAAGAGGAAATCCTCGTATTAAACCACCTTTCCCAGCGGTTTCTGGTCTTTGGGCAAATCCAACAGTAGTAAACAATGTTGAAACTATTGCGACTGTGCCTTGGATTGTAAACAATTCTGGAGACGATTATGCAAAAATTGGTATTGGACGTTCTACTGGAACTAAATTAATTTCTGCTTCAGGGCACATCAAAAACCCTGGTGTTTATGAAATTGAATTAGGTTTAAGTGTTGACGAATTCATGAATTCTGATGAATATTTAGGAGGAATGTCTTCTGATCGTCCATTAAAAGCATTTGTACCGGGAGGTTCTTCGGTGCCAATCTTACCAGCTGAATTGATTTTCAAAACAGCAAATGGTGAAGATCGTTTAATGACTTACGAATCTTTAAGTGATGGCGGTTTTGCAACTGGATCTATGTTAGGTTCCGGAGGATTTATCGTTTACAACGACACTGCTTGTGTGGTAAGAAACACCTGGAACTTTGCTCGTTTCTACCACCACGAATCTTGTGGACAATGTACTCCTTGTCGTGAAGGAACAGGATGGTTAGAAAAAATCTTATGGAGAATCGAAAACGGTCAGGGCCGTGAAGAAGATATCGAATTATTGTGGAGCATTCAGAGTAAAATTGAAGGAAACACAATTTGTCCATTAGGAGACGCAGCTTCCTGGCCGGTAGCAGCTGCAATTCGTCACTTTAGAGATGAATTCGAATATCACGTTCGTTTCCCTGAAAAAATCAAAAATAGAGATCACTTTGTCGCTGAACCTTTTTCACAAGTGAAACATTTAGTTGGCGGTAAAGTAATCGTATAATATAAAAAGCAGAAAGTTATAAAGTTCATAATGTTAAAAAGGACAGCAATTCTTTTCAATATTCCGACTTTCAACAAAAAAGTTTAAAATAGTTTAAAGTTTCAAGTTTTTTTAGTTTCAAGTGAAAACGTGAAACCTGAAACCTGAAACTAAAAAAACAAATAAAGAGATGAAAGTAACCATAGACGGTCAAAGTATAGACGTAGAACCAGGAACAACGATCCTGCAGGCTGCACGTATGATTGGTGGAGATTTGGTGCCGCCAGCCATGTGCTATTACTCAAAATTAAAAGGCAGCGGCGGAAAATGCCGTTGTTGTTTAGTTGAAGTTTCCAAAGGTAGTGAAGCTGATCCAAGACCAATGCCAAAATTAATGGCATCTTGTGTAACAGGATGTATGGACGGAATGGAAGTAAACAGTAAATCTTCTGCCAGAGTTACCGAAGCGCGTAAATCTGTAACAGAATTTTTATTGATCAATCACCCATTAGACTGTCCAATTTGTGATCAGGCGGGAGAATGCGATCTTCAAAATTTAAGTTTTGAGCACGGAAACCCAAAATCACGTTATATTGAAGAGAAAAGAACATTTGAACCGGAAAATATTGGTCCAAATATTCAACTGCATATGAACCGTTGTATCTTATGTCAGAGATGTGTACAAGTGGCAGATCAATTAACAGACAACAGAGTTCACGGGGTATTAGATCGTGGTGACCATGCTAATATTTCTACCGGAATTTCCAAAGCTATCGACAATGAGTTCTCCGGAAACATGATTGACGTTTGTCCGGTTGGAGCTTTAACCGACAAAACTTTCCGTTTTAAATCAAGAGTCTGGTTTAACAAACCTTACAACGCACACAGAGAATGTACTACTCCGGGATGCTGCGGTAAAACTACTGTTTGGATGTTTGGTGGAGAAATTCAGCGTGTAACGGGTCGTAAAGACGAGTACCATGAAGTAGAAGAATTCATCTGCAACAGCTGTCGTTTTGATCACAAAGATGTTAATGACTGGGTAATTGAAGGTCCAAGAGAATTTGAAAAAGATTCTGTTATCAACCAAAATAACTATACTCAGAAATTAGAGAAAGTTACCATCGATACTGAAAAGAACATTCTTTTAGGTAGAGATATCGACCGTAAAAAAATTAGTATGGCAGCAATTCCATTAACTGATAAAGATCAAAAATTGTAAGAAATGGAAAGTGCATTTATTATAGAAAAAAGTGTTGTTATTGTTGTCGTTTTTGCGGTAACCATGATTATGGCGATGTATTCTACCTGGGCAGAGCGTAAAGTCGCTGCTTTCCTGCAAGACCGTGTTGGACCAAACCGTGCCGGATGGGGAGGTTTATTACAGCCGCTTGCCGATGGTATGAAATTATTCTCTAAAGAAGAGTTTTTCCCAAATACACCTAATCGATTTTTGTTCGTTGTAGGTCCGGCAATTGCGATGAGTACAGCTCTAATGACCAGTGCTGTAATTCCATGGGGAGACAGACTTCACCTTTTCGGAAGGGACATTATTCTTCAGGCTACAGATATCAATATCGCTTTATTATACATTTTTGGAGTTCTTTCTGTTGGAGTTTACGGGATCATGATTGGTGGATGGGCTTCTAACAATAAATTCTCTTTGATGGGAGCAATTCGTGCAGCATCACAAATGGTTTCTTACGAGGTTGCTATGGGATTATCGATGATTGCTTTGTTGATGATGACCGGAACAATGAGTTTAAAAGAAATTTCATTACAGCAGTCAGAATGGCACTGGAATGTATTATACCAGCCTTTATCCTTTTTAATTTTCCTAATCTGTTCTTTTGCAGAAACGAACAGAACCCCTTTCGATTTAGCAGAATGTGAGAACGAGTTAATTGGAGGTTACCATACCGAATATTCATCCATGAAAATGGGATTCTATTTATTTGCTGAGTATGCCAGTATGTTTATCTCTTCTACTATTATCTCTGTTTTATTCTTTGGTGGATACAATTACCCTGGAATGCAGTGGATGGTAGAAAATGTTGGTGTAAATACAGCTAACTTATTAGGAATTGCAGTTCTGTTTGCTAAGATATGTTTCTTCATATTCTTTTACATGTGGGTTCGCTGGACCATTCCAAGATTTAGATATGACCAATTAATGCACTTAGGCTGGAGAATTTTAATTCCGCTTTCGATCGTTAATATCATGATTACCGGTATTGTAATATTAAGACACGATATTGCAGCTTTCTTAGGATTCTAAGAACCCGTAATTATTCACAAATAAAAAACAAAATAGATTCAAATCTGAATACTCAAATTTTGAATCATAAACTATACTAGTAAAAATGTCAATAGAAACTATATCATTATCGGGTAGAAAAAAGGTGGTGTCAAATAAGGACATGTCTTTTGTTGAGCGATTGTATCTTGTGGCGATTGTAAAAGGTTTGTTTATTACTGTAAAACACCTTTTTAGAAAAAAAGTTACCATTCACTATCCTGAGCAGGTTCGTGAAATGAGCCCGGTTTATCGTGGCCAGCACATGCTGAAACGCGATGAACAAGGCCGTGAAAACTGTACTGCCTGCGGATTATGTGCTTTATCATGCCCGGCAGAAGCGATCACTATGAAAGCAGCTGAACGCAAAGCGGATGAAAAACACTTGTACAGAGAAGAAAAATATGCTGAAATCTACGAGATCAACATGCTTCGTTGTATTTTCTGCGGTTTATGCGAAGAAGCCTGCCCTAAAGATGCTATCTATTTGACAGAATCTAAAGTTCTAGTGCCTGCTAATTACAACAGAGAAGATTTCATTTTCGGGAAAGATAAATTAGTAATGCCTTTAGAAATGGCTTTGAAAAACGCTCAACTTAAAAACGCTAACTAAATGATACATATTCCAGATCTTGCAAACGCAACTCCTGTTGGAGTTATATTTTGTTTCTTAGCGTTTATAACGGTAATAACCGCTTTCATGACTATTTTTAGCCGAAACCCTATTCACTCTGCCATTTACTTAGTGATTTGTTTCTTCTCTATTGCCGGTCATTATTTATTAATGAATTCTCAGTTTTTAGCTGTTGTACATATTATAGTATATTCGGGGGCGATTATGATTCTGTTCCTGTTTACGATCATGTTAATGAACTTAAACGAACAAAAAGACGTTCACCGTCCAAGGATCACCCGTTTAGGAGCTGTAGTTTCTTTCTGCCTGATTGTTATTATTTTAATTGCCATCTTCATCAATTCGAAACCAATTGTGGGCGATTACGATTCAACAGGAGAAGATTTCCAGTCTATCGAGGTATTAGGTAAAATATTACTGAACGAATATATGGTGCCGTTCGAATTTGCTTCAGTATTACTTTTGGTTGCGATGATTGGAACCGTATTATTGTCTAAAAAAGAAAAATTAAATAAGTAATGGGTAATATATTAAATCAAATAGGTATTGAAAATTACATCTTTTTAAGTGTTGTACTTTTTTGTATTGGTGTTTTTGGTGTATTGTACAGACGAAATTCTATTATCGTTTTCATGTCTATCGAAATCATGCTGAACGCAGTAAACCTTTTATTTGTGGCTTTTTCAACTTACCATCAGGATGCTCAGGGACAAGTTTTTGTATTTTTCTCGATGGCGGTTGCTGCTGCCGAAGTTGCGGTAGGATTGGCGATTTTAGTTTCTATTTTCAGAAACATAGGCTCCATTAGTATCGATAATTTAAAAAACTTAAAAGGATAAATAAAAAATGGATACCAATTTAGCTCTACTTTTAGTATTAACTCCTTTTTTAGGATTTTTAATTAATGTTTTCTTTGGAAAAAGCTTAGGAAAAACAGTTTCCGGATTTATCGGGACTGCTGCCGTAGCAATTTCTTTTATAGTTACTCTTGTACTTTTTAATCAGATAACTTCAACCGGAAAAGGAATTGAAGTGACCCTGTTTGACTGGATTCAGATTAGCAACCTTAAAATCAATCTTGGATTTTTATTAGATCAGTTATCTGTTCTTTGGTTACTTTTTGTAACCGGAATTGGATCTTTGATTCACTTATACTCTATCAGTTACATGCATGATGACGAAAATATGCACAAATTCTTCTCTTATCTGAATTTGTTCGTTTTCTTTATGATTACCCTTGTAATTGGAAGCAACTTATTAGTTCTTTTCATCGGTTGGGAAGGTGTTGGACTTTGTTCTTACTTATTAATTGGATTCTGGTATAAAAACCAGGATTACAATGATGCGGCGAAAAAAGCTTTTATCATGAACAGAATTGGAGATTTAGGTCTTTTAATCGGAATGTTCATCATTGGTTCCATGTTCTCAACATTAGATTATGCCACTTTAAAAACGGCAATCGCCGGAGCTTCTAACTTAAATGTATCCTTACTTTCTTTAGCTGCTTTATGCTTATTCATTGGGGCTTGTGGTAAATCGGCTCAAATTCCGTTATACACCTGGTTACCTGATGCGATGGCGGGACCAACTCCGGTTTCTGCATTGATCCACGCTGCTACGATGGTAACTGCTGGTATCTTTATGGTAACCCGATTAAACTTTGTTTTTGATTTAGCTGTTGACGTACAAACTGTAATTGCCATTATTGGAGCCATCACTTCATTAGTTGCTGCCACAATTGGACTAGTTCAAAATGATATCAAAAAAGTATTGGCTTATTCTACCGTTTCTCAATTAGGATTAATGTTTTTGGCATTAGGATTTGGAGCTTACGAAGTAGCCGTTTTCCACGTAATCACTCACGCTTTCTTCAAAGCTTGTTTATTCTTAGGGTCAGGATCTGTTATCCACGGATTACATGGTGAGCAGGATATGCGTAATATGGGAGGATTGCGTAAAGCGATGCCAATCACGTTCTGGACCATGTTAATTTCTTCATTAGCAATTTCCGGAGTTCCGTTTTTCTCAGGTTTCTTCTCTAAAGATGAAATCTTATTGACAGCTTTCCACCACAGCATTCCATTATATGTTGTTGGATCGGTTGCTTCAATTATGACCGCTTTCTATATGTTCCGTTTAATGTTCCTGACTTTCTTCAAAGAATTCAGAGGAACAGAAGAACAAAAACATCATTTACATGAAAGTGGTGCATTAATTACTATTCCGCTTATCATCTTAGCTATTTTAGCGACTTTTGGCGGATTAATTAGTTTACCGGGACACAGCTGGTTAAATGAATACCTTGCTCCTCTTTTTGTAAAAGCAGCAGAAGGCGAGCATCATTTAGGTGCTACCGAATATACTTTAATGGGAGTTGCTGTATTAGGCGGATTATTAGGGATTTTAATTGCTTATGTAAAATACTTTAAACAGGATAATGTTCCGGAAGCTGACGAAAACATTACAGGTGCAGCAAAAGTATTATACAATAAATATTATGTTGATGAAGCTTACGATGCGATTTTTGTGCGCTCTGTAAACGGATTATCAAAATTCTTTAGAGATTATATTGAAACCGGCTTATCAGCACTTGTTTTCGGATTAGGAAAAGCTGCAAATGAATTGGCTTTTCAGGGTAAAAAACTTCAAAGCGGAAGTATCGGATTGTATCTTTTTGCCTTCGTACTGGGGCTTTGCGCCATTGTTTCTTATATATTTTTAGCTCAATAATTTTATAACTATGAACGTTTCTCTTATATTAATTATTCTTTTAGTTGGTGCATTTGTCACTTATATTGCTGGTGACAAACTCGCTTCAAAAGTAGCTTTGTTCTTTAGTTTGACAGCTTTAGGCTGTTCGGTTGTACTGCTGAATCATTTTAATGCTGGTGAAAATATCAGTATGATAAATGCATGGATTACACAACCTAAAATTTCTTTTGCTCTAAATGCTGACGGATTGGCTCTTGCCATGCTTTTATTAACTACAGCTTTGACTCCTGTTATTATATTTTCTTCTTTCGGAAACGAATATAAAAATGCAAAAGCTTTTTACGCTCTAATTTTGTTTATGGCGTTTGCAATGACAGGAACTTTCCTTGCTGCAGATGGTCTTTTATATTATATTTTCTGGGAGTTAGCACTAATTCCTATTTACTTTATTGCCTTAATCTGGGGTAATGGCGATGCGGAAGAACGCAGAAAAGCTGTGGTTAAATTCTTTATTTACACACTTGCCGGGTCGTTATTCATGTTGATTGCTTTTATCTATTTATACCAAAAAGCAGGTTCTTTCTTAATTGAAGATTTATACAAAATAAACTTATCTCAGGCAGAACAAATCTGGGTTTTCTTAGCTTTCTTTTTAGCTTATGCCATAAAAATTCCAATTATTCCGTTCCATACCTGGCAGGCAAATGTATATCAAAAAGCCCCAACTGTGGGAACCATGCTTTTATCTGGGATTATGCTGAAAATGGGATTGTACAGTGTTATCCGCTGGCAGCTGCCAATTGCGGCTGATGCAGCAATAGAGTTTAAAAATATACTTATAGCGTTAGGAATTGCCGGAGTTATCTACGGATCAATTGTCGCTTTAAGACAAAAAGATGTAAAGAAATTATTAGCCTATTCCTCACTTGCCCACGTTGGATTAATTGCGGCAGGATCTTATACGCTAACTCTTGACGGTTTACGCGGTGCTGTTTTACAAATGATCGCTCACGGTTTTGTGGTGGTTGGATTGTTCTACGCTGCTGAAATAATTTTCAGAAGATTTCAAACCAGAGATATTGCCGAATTGGGCGGAATCCGTGTTCAGTCTCCAAAATTCACTTCTATGTTTTTAATTTTGGTTCTGGCTTCTGTAGCACTTCCCGGCACTTTTAACTTTGTTGGAGAGTTTACAGTTTTGTACAGTCTTTCCCAGGTTAACATCTGGTTCGCTGTTTTAGGAGGAACTACTATTATCTTAGGAGCTTATTATATGCTTAAAATGTTCCAGAATGTAATGTTAGGTGAAACTAATTCTAAAACTTTTGCAGATGTTTCTGTAAACGAAGGAATTTCAATGGCAGTAATTATAGGCACTTTATTGTTCTTTGGATTGTATCCAAAACCAATTACGGATCTGATTACTCCAAGTTTGGAAGCTATATTAAATGTTATAAAAATTAAATATAGTACACTTTAATAAAAGGCTTTTTTGAATTTTCAGGCTTAAAAACCTGTTGTCACTTTAGTTTTGAAAGAAAAAGAAAAATACATTTTAAATACAATAAATTAGGGCGTTTCAGATTTCCTAAATCAAAAAAACAAAAATGAATACATTAATAGCTATAACAGGATTGGGTATTTTCTGCCTATTGTTTGAGATTCTAAATTTTAGAAAAGGCATCGTTCCGTTTACCATTTTAGGTTTACTGGGGGTTTTGGCGCTTAACTTTTATGAATTTGGGACGACAGCAAGTTATTATAATAATATGATTGCAGTCGATAAATTTTCAACTGCCTTTTCATCATTATTTATTATTCTGACTATTTTCCTGGTAGCTTTAAGCCATAATTTTTACGAAAACCACCAGACTAAAATCTCTGATTATATTGCGATCAAAGTATTTTTACTGGCCGGAGCTGTGGCGATGGTTTCTTTTGGAAACTTAGCCATGTTTTTCCTTGGAATTGAAGTTTTATCTATCGCTTTATATGTACTGGCTGCCAGCGAACGTCTGAATATTAAAAGTAACGAAGCCGGTATGAAATATTTCTTAATGGGATCTTTTGCTTCGGGAATTATCCTGTTCGGAATTTGTTTAATTTACGGGGCAATGGGAACTTTTGATATTACAGAAATTCACGAAAGCTCTTTATCTGCTGAGCTGCCAATCTGGTTTCCTATCGGAATGATTTTAATGACTATCGGGATGTTCTTTAAAGTGGCTGCGGTACCTTTTCATTTTTGGGCACCGGATGTTTACGAAGGTTCTCCTGCGTTAACAACTGCTTTAATGAGTACTTTGGCAAAAGTGGTTGCCATTGCTACCCTTTTTAAATTAGTTTCCGGATTAAACTTAATTCCTTCTCTCGAAAATCAGGATCTTTTAGGAACATTTGAAAACATTATCCTGGTAATTTCAATTGCTTCAATGACTGTTGGAAATATCATGGCTTTACGTCAGGTAAATGTAAAACGTATGCTGGCATTCTCCGGAATCTCACATGCCGGTTTTATGTTAATGACATTTTTAACGATTGCAACTTCTGCTGGCGTTTTGTTATACTATACCGCCGCTTATGCTCTGGCAGGTATCGCTGCTTTCAGCGTTATTTTATACGTTTGCAAAAATCAGGATAACGAAGACATTACTAATTTTCATGGTTTAGGAAAAACCAACCCGTTATTGGCTGCCATATTAACAGGTTCTCTATTGTCTATGGCCGGTATTCCTATTTTCTCCGGATTCTTTGCTAAATTATTCTTGTTTGATCAGGCCTTACACGCTGGTTACACCGCTATTGTAATTGTAGCCGTAATTAACTCTATTATAAGCGTGGGTTACTATTTCAAATTAATCCTGGCAATGTATTCGAAAGAACCAAACGAAGCGCGTACCGGAAAACCATTACTTATTTATGCCGTTGCTGTTGTTTCAATTGCTTTAAATATTGTTTTAGGTCTGTTCCCTTCTTTAGTTTTAGATTTACTGAAGTAAAAAAATACAATAAACACATACAAATCCATCAAGAGTTTCTTTTGATGGATTTTTTGTTTTTAAGACCTTTTTTCAAAAGAAAAATTCATGTTAAAAATAGACCGCCTGCCATCAGACTTCAAAAAAACTCCATATATTTGAATTCACTAAAAGCACAATAACTATGGCCTTTAATTCAAAAAATCCATTTTTAAGTAACAAGCGTTTTTCATCAAATGCTGTTTCAAGAGCTGAAGAAGTACACGAAGCAAAGATTATTGACTACAATCAGGAAATGACTTTGTCCGGTACGATCAATAAAACAGCTATTCTATTTTTAATATTATGCGGTTCTGCTATGGTAACATGGTGGATGGCTTTTAACGGAATGAACATTATGCTTCCGGTTATTGGAGGCGCTGTTGTTGGATTCGTTCTTGTTCTGATCTCAGTATTCAAACCACAAGCCTCGCCTTATTTAGCGCCTGGATATGCTTTATTCGAAGGTTTATTTATTGGAGGTATTTCAGCCATTTTTGAAGCTAAGTTCCCCGGAATCGTAATCAATGCCGTTGGAGCAACGCTGGTAACATTTTTAGTATGCCTTGGATTATATAAATTTAGAATTGTAAAAGTTACAGAACAATTTAGATCTATTGTTATTGCTTCTACTCTGGCAATTGCAACTTATTATTTAATCTCCTGGCTTGCCTCTTTAATCTTTAATTTCACTCCTGTTCATTATGGTAATTCTTTGATGAGCATCGGAATAAGTGTTTTTGTTATTGTAATCGCTGCCCTGAATTTGTTCTTAGATTTTGATCAGATAGAAAAAGGAGTTGAACAAAGAATGCCAAAATTCATGGAATGGTATGGCGCAATGGGCTTAATGATCACATTAGTCTGGCTGTATATTGAATTCTTAAGATTATTAGCCAAAATATCAAGCAAGGATTAATTCCTCATTAACTGATAAACTTTTTAAAAGCCTTTTTGAAATTTCAAAAAGGCTTTTTTTATATTCCTGTCAGGCTGTTATCCTCTTCCTTTTTTAATCAAAAACACAAATTATTGGTACGTATTTAGCAATTTCACAAAAACCTAAAAAATTCACATAATCCTAACATTTAAGAAATGTTTACTTTTCTTACAGGATAAGAGCGCCCTAAAATCAAGGCTTTTAAAGAACATCCAAATTATGCAATAAATTACAATTCGTGCAATTTATTACATTTTAACTTAAATAAATACATTATTTTTTTAATATACATTTTTTACAGACATAAAAAATAAGAATATCGAAATTTTGTATAATTTTGTGTAATCGATTACAATAAACTTGTACCGACAAACCACAAAAAACCACAAAAACTATTATTAATGTCTAACTTAAACAATTATGAAAAAAAACCTACTTTTTCTGATCCTGTTTGTAACTGCGTTCCCAACATGGTCACAGCAAATCACTGAAGCAAGCGGATGGCTTGAATCGGTTTTTGTAAAATGGCAGCCGGTAACTAATGCCCAGCTCTATAATGTATATTACAGCGGCGAAGGAATTACAGACCGAAAAATTGACAACCAGCTCATCCGAAGCTACGGAAGTTATTTTCGTGCTGACATTCCGGGGTTAAAAGCCGGAACGTATACCGTAAAAATTAAGCCGGTCATCTCGGGCACAGAAGGAACAGGAACCACCACAAGTTCTCTTACCGTTAAAGCTCATGACCGTTCCGGATTTGCATTTGCCAACTCTCGTGTTCCGGGTGCTTACAATGCTGATGGAACTCCAAAAAGCAATGCCGTTATCCTTTACATTACCCAGCAGACTAAAAACACCGTTTCTCTTGATGTAACCGGTGCCACTTCAAATCCATGTGTAGGACTTCAGACTATTCTGGACGGATATAAAAAGGGAAAAGATACCCGTCCGTTAATTATTCGCATGGTAGGACAGATCACCGATTTGTCTTATATGTTAAGCGGCGATATTGTTATTGAAAACAACAAAAACGCTTCCAGTTATATTACACTGGAAGGGATTGGAAACGATGCCGTGGCCGATGGCTGGGGAATCCGGATCAAAAATGCTTCAAACATTGAAATCCGAAATATTGGAACCATGAACTGCGACAGCGGCGAAGGCGATAATATAGGCCTTCAGCAGGACAATGATTATGTCTGGGTTCATAACTGCGATTTTTTCTATGGAAATGCGGGAAGCGATGCCGATCAGATTAAAGGTGACGGGGCATTAGATTGTAAAAAATCAACTTATATTACCTTTTCATACAATCACTTTTGGGATTCCGGGAAATCAAATCTTTTAGGACTTAGTGAAGGTACAACTGCAGGTTTGTACATTACCTACCACCACAACTGGTATGATCATTCTGATTCCCGCCATCCCCGTGTCCGTTATTATTCAGCTCATGTTTACAATAACTACTACGATGGCAATTCAAAATATGGCGTAGGATCAACTTTGGGTTCTTCGGTTTTTGTCGAAGCCAACTATTTTAGAAACTGTAAATACCCAATGCTGACTTCTATGCAGGGAACAGATGTATATAATGGCGCAACAGGAACATTCTCCAGTGAAGACGGCGGAACCATTAAAGCGTTCAATAATACTATGAGCGGCCAAACCCGTTTTATAGCTTACAATTCGACCTCTTATCCGGTAGAATTTGATGCATACGTAGCTGCTGCCCGAAACGAGACAATCAGCAGCAGTATTACCTCAAAAAAAGGAGCTAAAACCTATAATAATTTCGATACCAATTCGAGTATAATGTATTCGTATACCCCTGACAGTCCGGAAACAGCCAGAACAAATGTCATGCAGTATGCAGGACGTGTTTCAGGAGGCGATCTGCAATGGACATTTAATAATGCCGTTGATGATACCGCAGATGCTGTCAATACCGGTCTTAAATCGGCCGTATCCAATTACCAGACTTCATTAGTCTATGTACAGGACGGAACCGTTAGCGGAAACCAGACTCTGACCTCGACTTCTAATAATAATCAAACGGTTACAAGCGGAACAGCTATTGGAAGTATTGTTTTTACCTGGGGAGGCGATGCCACAGATGCTTCGGTAACAGGATTGCCGGCATCGGGCCTGTCATTTGTAAAAAATACTTCTGCTAAAACTATTACTATTACAGGAACTCCAACAGCAACAGTATCCTATTCTGTTACTACCAGCGGAACTGCAGGAACTCCTGCATCAGGATCGGGGACTATAACGGTAAATGCAGCAGGAAGCCAGACCTTAACTTCAACCAGCAATAACAGTCAGACCGTAACCAGCGGTACAGCTATAAACTCAATCGTATTTACCTGGGGAGGAACAGCTACTGATGCGACCATAAATGGTATACCGGCCTCAGGACTTACTTTTGTAAAAAATACTTCTGCCAAAACAATCACGATTTCGGGAACTCCAACCGCAAACGTTTCGTACACGGTAACCACCGTCGGAACGGGAACCGCCGCCTCAGCATCAGGAACTATAACGGTAACTACGGGCTCATCCGGCGGATCTGAAATACATAATTTTACCGCTTCAGGAAAAACGAGTTCTTTTTATACGATAACAGGAAATCTTTCGACGACAAAAGGAACGGTTACTTACAATGGCCTGACACTTACACAATGCCTGAAAATAGAATCATCGACAAGTATTACTTTTACGACTACACAAGCCAGTACTTTAACTCTTGTTTTTGTTGAGTCGGCAGCCACCATTAAGGTAGACAATATCGATAAAGTGGCTTCTAACGGGATCGTAACGGTATCACTGGCCGCCGGAAGTCATACGATTACGAAAAAAGACACCTCTAACCTGTTTTATATGAGTACAGTTTACAATACCGGAACACTTAAAACTGCTCAAAAAGAAATCCAGTCAGAAACGACAGATTCAAAACCTGTTTTATATCCTAATCCGGTTTCAAATATACTGTACGTGTCAGATCCGGCTCAGAAAATTGAAAACATTCTATTGTATAATGCAAATGGAATACTGGTAAAAACGGCTCAAAAAGGAAACGAAAATATCGATCTAAGCCAATTGGCAGCAGGATCCTATTTTGCTAAAATTTCAACAGCTGAAGGTTCAGTGAACTACACTATTATAAAGAAATAACCAATTAAGATATTTTCTAAAAAAACAAAAGGCTTTCCTATCCGGAAGCCTTTTCTGTTATGCTCTTTTTCTGTTTCGAAATTCCTTTTGTTCTGCCATTCTGCCAAACTCTTTAAAGAAGTTTTTAATGGTCTGCAGATTAAAAACTACGAATAAAACCATCCCAGTAAAAATGGTAAGCCAGCTGTACACAATCTTTACCCCCGAAATATCGGAAGCCACAACATAAAAAATCACCGTTGGCAGTATAGCCGTTAAAAAAGTTAATCCTAAAGCCAGCATTAATGGATTAATCAGGAAACTATTTACCACATTAAGACCTATTTTTCTCAAAAACACGGCAATACACAACAAAGCCACAATGCCAAAAATTATTCCCGCAAAACCATACATTAAAATTTGATCCTGCAGTTTATTAATCTCCGCCTCGTATCCAAAAAAAGTATTAAAACTGAATCCCATCGTATTTCTTTTCTTCAGGTGAAACTTCAAACAGCCCTTGTGTTTTATATCCTGCTATTCTGGCCATAATAAAGTTAGGAAACTCCTGAATCCCTACATTATACAGATTTACACTGTCATTAAAAAATTCACGTCGGTCCGCAATTTTATCTTCCATTTGAGAAACTCTTTTCTGTAATTCAAGAAAATTGGCATTGGACAAAAGGGCCGGATAATTCTCGGAAACAGCAAAAAGGTTTTTCATAGTTTTTGAAAACGCATTGGCATTTTCAATTTTTTCGTCAACTGATTTTGAATTTAAAAACTCCGTTCTCAGTTTCGTCAGACTGGTCAGCATCTCTGTTTCATGTTCCATAAATTTAGAAACCGTTTTTACCAGTTCCGGAATCTCCTCTGCCCGCTGCATCAAAATAACATCAATGTTTCTAAAAGCCTTCTCATAATTATTCTTCAGCATCACCAGCTTATTGTAAATCCTGATGAAGACATTAAAAAATACAAACAGCAGTAATAATCCGGCAATTAAGGCAATGTTCTGAACAGTCATAATTTCTTTAATTTAAAATGATATAAATGAGTACAAGCGAGATAAAAAACAAAACGGTTAAAAAAGAGTCCAGCAGCGGTTTGTATTTATTCCGGAACGAAATACTTCTGGGTTCTGCAATACCAAATACAGCATCAGAACCTCCTTTTTGAAGAATTATATCGCCGTTATCAGAAGCCGCATAACCAATCAGCAGCATATAATCATTCTGCTTTAAATAGGTTTCAGAATGTCTTGTCCTACCGCCCCGCTGGTTATCAATACGGCTAAAATAATATTCCAGACCTTCACCATCAACTGTTAAGGATCCGGTTTCATCTTTAACTTTAAATTTTCCTGTTTTTACTTCGCTGAATATAGTACTGTAAGTCGTTCTTCCGTCATCATCCGGTTTGCTTTCCTCTTCAATCTTATAATAGTAACCAATACAAGGTACATTAAAATAAGGCGAAATAATAGGGTCTATTTCTTCCAGATCGCCCACAATCTCAATCTGCCCCATAGCCGCAGCGCTTATTTTGGAAGTAGGCAGAACAGCCTGAAGCCTCATAAACTTACTTTTATTACTTGGAAAAAATATACTTTTGAGTATAATGAAGCCCGGAATAATAACAAAAAGCAGTTTCAGATTCCCGCTTTGTGCCAGATAAAAGAAAGCACCTATGATCCCTGCTCCAACCAAAATCCCAAGCAGCTTTTTTTCTAAAGGTGTTTTTTGAATATTGTGTTTTCTGTTAAACTTTTCTCTTTCTTTCCTTTCTGTTTTACTGCTTCGTATACCCGAATAAATCATACCAATAAAGCCACATATAAAAACCGAAGCAAACAGTACCAAAACAACAGCAAAAGGATAATGCGGATCTATCCAGAAACTAAGTCCGATGAGCAGTGGACTTATCACAAAAAAAAGCCAGCCGGGAAATTTTAAATTAAACAATCCTGAAAAAATTACGGTTTGAAACAGCGCAATTCCCAGGCTAAAAAGCATTAAAAAAACAACACCTGCGGCATCTGTTTCGTTTTGTATCAGAAAAGTATAAAAATCATTCATATTCTTAAACGGTAAACCCTACTCTGTTTTGGTAATTATTAAAATACAATCTCTACTTCGTTTGAAAGCAATTTTCGAATCCTGTTTCTTTCAGCATCCGAAATGGGATTATCGCTTAAGTCAATACCGGTTAAAAACGACAGCCTGTTTA
Source organism: Flavobacterium sp. FG19 (assembly GCF_057809475.1). Classification (NCBI taxonomy): domain Bacteria; kingdom Pseudomonadati; phylum Bacteroidota; class Flavobacteriia; order Flavobacteriales; family Flavobacteriaceae; genus Flavobacterium; species Flavobacterium sp. FG19. The sequence goes on from NZ_JBMDKA010000021.1 coordinate 37,359, forward strand.
TTTCATTTGGAATTTTACTAATCTGATTCTGGCTCAGAATAAGGAATTTCAAATTTTTAAACGATAGTATTTCTTCAGGAAATTCCGTTAGTTTTGTTTTGGACAAATCCAGCTCAATAACCCGTTCCGGTTTTAATTTTGCCTCCTGCAGGTTGTAAAAAGTTGATTTTTCTTTTTTCTTTTCTTCCTTATTTCTGCTTAAAAGACCCAATCCGGCTAAAATAAGTGCCCCGATAAAAAACACACATACCAGAGCAGGCCATACAGGGTCTTCCTCTTTTTCTGATGTAAAAAGACGGAGGTAAACATAAAACGCCATTCCAAAAAACAGCACTAAAAAAAGTCCTGTAAATACCAGATAAAGCAAATATTTAAAAAAGGCAAAAATAACTTTTTTGACACCGCCTGTATTTTTTGCAAATCGAAAGTAAACCACCAGAAACACTACTAAAAGCCAAAAGATTCCTGTCCCTATTTTAGCTGCGGTATTTCCGTTCTCTATTATCGAAAAAGTAATAAAAGCCGGAAACATCAGAACAAACCAAATCAGAATACCTGCAAATCCAATTGAAAAACAGCCAGGTTTTTCCTTTTTCCCATTTGATTTCAGCCAGAACCAGGCCAATACAAATGATATAAAGAGTATCCCGATAAAGGCATATCCAAAAGGAGTAAGTCCCGCTAAGAAAATCAAATTCATCATTTTTTCGTTTTTACCAGTCTGCCGCCGGAATATCTTTAAGTATTGTGTCCGGATTATCTCCGGCAAAAAACTGCTGTCTTTTGAATTTAAACCTTTTAATCTGCTGCGTACCCGGCATACTGTCAACCATCGTATTAATAAGTTCCATCTCAGCGGTTTCCGAAATCAGGCCATAATCAACCAAAATCTGAGATCCTGCGTCCCTATTAAAAATAGGAATTTTATCCGGAAACAAAAATTACAAAAACTAAGGAAAGTAATGTGTATCCCGTTCGATAAAAGTTAAAACACAAATCTAAAAAAATTACTACAAATGGCATAAAAAAACCACTCTGTTCCCAATAGAAAGAGTGGCTTGTTTACAATTGTAAATTATACCGATTACAAATCAAATTTAATTCCCTGTGCCAGAGGAAGATTCGCTGTATAGTTAATAGTATTGGTCTGGCGGCGCATGTAAATTTTCCAGGCATCAGAACCCGATTCACGTCCGCCTCCGGTTTCTTTTTCACCTCCAAAAGCGCCTCCGATTTCAGCTCCCGAAGTTCCGATATTTACATTCGCAATTCCACAGTCAGAACCTGTAACTGATAAAAATCTTTCCGCTTCACGCAGATTGTTGGTCATAATTGCAGAAGACAATCCTTGTACAACCCCGTTTTGAAGTTCAATAGCATTATCAACATCTCCTGAATATTTGATTAAATACAAAATAGGAGCAAAAGTTTCATGCTGAACAATGTCATACTCATTTTGCGCTTCTACAATAGCCGGTTTTACATAACAGCCGCTTTCATAACCTGTGCCCGAAAGTACCCCTCCTTCTACAAGGATTTTTCCTCCTTCAGCAGCCACTTTATTTAAAGCTACAGCGTACATTTCTACGGCATGTGTATCAATCAGCGGACCAACATGGTTTTTCTCATCAAGCGGATTCCCGATTCGTAATTGTTTATAAGCCGCTGCCAGTGCTTCTTTTACTTTATCATAAATACTTTCGTGAATAATTAACCTTCTTGTAGAGGTACAACGCTGTCCTGCTGTTCCTACTGCTCCAAAAACAGCTCCGATAACTGTCATTTTAATATCAGCATCCGGTGTTACAATGATGGCATTGTTTCCTCCTAACTCCAGCAGTGATTTTCCTAATCTTCCTGCCACTGTCTGCGCCACAATTTTTCCCATTCTGGTAGAACCTGTTGCCGAAATTAAAGGAATACGGGTATCTTTTGATAACAACTCCCCTATTTGGTAATCACCATTTACCAGACAGGAAATTCCTTCCGGAAGGTTGTTTTCTTTAATAACCTGTGCGATTATATTTTGACAGGCAATAGCACAAAGTGGTGTTTTTTCAGAAGGTTTCCATACACACACGTCGCCGCATATCCAAGCCAAAGCCGTATTCCAGGACCAAACCGCAACCGGAAAATTAAAGGCCGAAATAATTCCCACAATTCCTAATGAATGATACTGCTCGTACATTCGGTGTCCCGGTCTTTCAGAATGCATCGTTAAACCGTGTAACTGACGCGATAACCCAACTGCAAAATCGCAGATATCAATCATTTCCTGAACTTCTCCATATCCTTCCTGCAATGATTTTCCCATTTCATAAGAAACCAGTTTTCCAAGAGCCTCTTTATTTTGACGCAGTTTTTCTCCAAACTGACGAACAATTTCTCCTCGCTGCGGAGCCGGAATTAATCGGAACGTTTTAAAAGCTTCCGATGCAGAACGCATTACCTTTTCATAATCTTCAAGTGTTGAAGTCTTTACCGACGCAATTAATTTTCCGTCTACCGGAGAAAAACTATCTAAAACTTCGCCTGATGCAAAATTTTCAACTCCGGTTGAAGTACCTTCGTTAACGAGCTTAATTCCCAGCTGTTCCAGCGCTTCATTCATACCAAATTGTGATGCTATTGTTGTCATTGTAACTTTTTTAGTTAAAATTGTTATATTTTTTATGTAAAGATATTGTTTTAGAATTAATTTCAAATCGAATTCAATTATTAAAAACAAAGTAAATTTAGCGTTATTTTATAAGTCTTAACGCAAACTAAAGGTGATTTATTCGCTAATTTTAATGAAATTTGCATTCTAATAAATTATGATTATGGCTTTTTTCAGTCGGCTTCTGCTTTGTTTTATATTGATTTCTTCAAGCGCCTTTTCTCAAAAAGAACAAAAACCTTCCTTTCAGGTAGTTCCTCTGGGAGTAAAAGGAGGAATCGACGAAAAAAACCTTTCTGCTTATTTACTGGCACCATTTGGCACTAAAGATTTTATCTGCCTGGATGCCGGAACTGTAAATGCCGGAATAGAAAAAGCAGTTGAGAACAAGGTTTTTAAAGTACCGGCCAGTGAAGTTTTACGAAAATACATTAAAGGATATCTGATTTCACATGCTCATTTAGACCATGTTTCGGGATTAATTATTAACTCTCCCGCCGATTCCTCTAAAACCGTTTATGCTGCTGAAAAATGCATGGAAATGATGGAAAACCATTATTTTAATGATCAGACGTGGGCGAATTTTGGAGATAAAGGCGTGGGGATTCCGTTAAAAAAATACCATTATCAGACTTTAAACCTGAATGAGGAAACACCGCTTACCAATACAAGTATGACGGTGAAAGCTTTCCCTTTAAGCCATGTTAATCCTTTTGAAAGTACTGCATTTTTAATTAAGAATAATGACAGTTATGCCTTATACCTCGGAGACACCGGACCCGATGCTGTTGAAAAAAGCGATAAACTCAAAGCATTATGGACAGCCGTCTCTCCTCTGGTTCAAAACAAGCAGTTAAAAGGAATTTTTATTGAAGTTTCTTTTCCAAACGAGCAGCCTGACCCATTTTTATTTGGACATTTAACGCCTAATTATTTAATGAAAGAACTGCATGTTCTGGAGGAATTGGCCGGAAAAGGTTCTTTAACTAATTTCAAAATCATCGTGACTCATTTAAAACCTCCCGCTCAGAATATTGTGAAACTAAAAAAGCAGTTAAAAGCTCAGAATGATTTGGGAATTAAAATTATCTATCCCGAACAAGGGAAAAAGTTTGAATTATAGAAACAAAATTGTAAGTTATTTTTTATATTTTAGCTAAATATTCAATTTACAATGAAGATTATTTGGTCTAAGAAAGCAGAGTATAACTTTGACAATATTCAAAATTACCTTGAACAATTTGGGTCACCACTAATAGCTCAAAAATTTATCAAGGACGTTTTACACATAATAACTTTATTAGAAAGCAATCCTCTCATTGGAAAATATAATCCAAATTTGAAATGCAGAAGTATAATTATTTCAAAAAATGTTACGCTATACTATGAGATTAACGAAAATTATATCGAATTAATTTCTTTACATGACAATCGAAAAAAACCAATAAATTTTATATAAGATTTTTGCTTTTTAGTTTTGCCAGCATTTGTTCATGCGTTATAAAATTTCCATCTTTTATGTCTTGTTTTCCCTGTTCAATATCAGCTTTCAATTCCAGCCTGAAATTTTCTTCAGGAGAAAGAATCTTCGCAATTGACAGGATCTCATCCGGAGTAAAACTTTGTGTTTTTAATTTACGATAAAATGTTGGGCTGGGAATACCTACTTGTTCAATGATGTAATTCTTCTTAAAGGGAGACTTAGCCATCAAATCTTCAATATTATCTACTATACTTTTATAAGCTAAAATCTCTTGTATCATATTTGATAATTTTTTATATCATTTTTGATACAAATATAAGCAAAAATGAGAGTTTGTCTACTTAAGACCGTTTTATTTAAACTATAAACCCGACAGGTTTTAAAAACCTGTCGGGTTTATTATGTAGTATGCAAGTATAAAAAACTACTTCTTAGCCGTAAATCTTGGATCTGTTTCCATTACCGTTCCGCAGTTATCGCAGGTTCTTAATGTTTCTGAATTGTAGAAATGCTCGAAATGCGGAAGAAAATCTTTTTCGATATTATGCAGTTCAAAATACACTTCGTATAGTTTATGATTACAATTATCACAGTGCCATAACAAACCATCTGTAAAGCCCTGTCCGGCACGTTTACGCTCGATTACCAGTCCGATAGATCCTTCTGAACGTACAGGTGAATGCGGCACTTTAGCGGGATGCAGGTACATATCGCCTGCGTTAAGCTCCATTTCTTTACGCTCGCCATCTTCCTGGATTATGACTTTTATACTTCCTTCTAACTGATAAAAAAGTTCTTCAGTTTCGTTATAATGATAATCTTTTCGTGCGTTTGGTCCGGCCACAATCATTACAATATAATCACCTGAATCTACATACAGGTTTTTATTTCCAACGGGCGGTTTTAGTAAGTGTCGGTTATCTTCAATCCATTGAGTAAGATTGAATGGTTTTGCTATAGCCATTTTTTCTGAATTTATGAAAAGCTAAGGTAGTGAAAAAGTTTTAGTCGAAGTCGCCGTTTACAGTCTCCCTTACTAAATGAAAACTGTGACTGTAAACTAATGAAACTCTTTTATCAAATAAACATAAACTGGAAAATGGTCACTAAAACCAGCCTCTGTCAGGGTATTTCGCAAAGGATATCCTTTATATTTACCAGAAGCCTGAATAAGATACGGCCTTTTAAAAATCCCGGCTTTCCAGAATTTAAAACCTGAAAAATCCGGTTCTGTCCAGGATTGGGTCATGATAATTTGATCAAAAATATCCCAGGAATCCCTAAAAGCCAAAGTTCCCATTCCTTTTTCGGCCATTTCTTCAAACGGATTGTAAAGTCCGGATTCCGGCACTTCTGTTTTTTTTCCCTTTGCCCCCAACTCGATTCCTATACTTTTATTAAAAGGTCCGTCGTTGAAATCACCCATAGTGAGCACTTTTGCCTTTGGATTTAGCAGCTGCAGTGAATCTATAATTTTTCTGTTTAATCTTCCGGCGGCTTCACGAAAGGGACTGCTGGCTTTTTCCCCGCCGGATCTGGAAGGCCAGTGGTTGATAATAATATGAATTTCTTCATTTTCCAGAAAACCCGTTACCAAAAGCTGGTCTCTGGTAAAAACACGGTTTCTGGTTTCTCTTTTTAGTTCTACATCGCCTAAATCTTCATTAACCGGCTCCTGTACTATTTCTTTGTTTTTATAAATCAACAAGGGAATATTGGCAAACGAAGTGGGTCTGAAATATTTTTTTTGATACAAAAGCGCTACATCAATACCACGCTGATCCGGCGAATCAAAATGAATAATGCCATAATCATAACCCGCGATTTTTTCCTGTTTGATTAAATCTTCGAGAACGCCTCTGTTTTCTATTTCAGAACAGCCCAGCAAAACGGGGGCATTTGAATTTTCCGGTGTTCCAATTTCTGCAATAACCCTCGAAAGGTTCTTTAATTTTTGTTCGTATTTTTCTTTTGTCCAGCGCTGGGCACCTACAGGAGTCCATTCGTCATCATTGGTACCCGGATCGTCATAAATGTCAAACAGGTTTTCAAAATTGTAAAAAGCAGCTGTATGTATCGAATATCTTTTAGGCTGCGCATGGGTAACACTGAAACAAAAGAAAAGAAAGTAAATAGATAAAGTGATCAGGCGCATAGTCATCGTAATAAAAAATAGTAATGGATAAAAATAGAATTAATTGTAGGAAAATTCAAATTATTTTGTTCTGTTTTTTCTTTTTTATTTTCAATTTCTCATGTACCTTGCTGACTAAAATCCACGTTTTTAAAAATGAAAAAAATCACATTGTTATTTGTACTGCTGCTTCACAGCTTTTCTTATTCGCAAAAAAACAGCCACTTTGCTGACAGTATCAGAATACAATATGAGATACCCGAAATAGCTTATGCAGTAGTTTCTTCTGACTCTGTTTTAGAAATAAAAGCGTTGGGATTAAAAAAAATCAATAGCGATTTAAAAGCGGAACTCTCTGACAAATTCAGACTGGGTTCTATTACTAAAACCGTAACAAGTTATATAGCTGCTGTTTTGGTAAAACAGGGAAAAATAAGCCGGGACACTCCTTTTTTTGATCTATACCCGGAATTAAAAGCTTCAGGCAATCCCGCTTTTTATCGTTTTACTCTGCAGGACTTCCTTACTTTCAGGGCTAATCTTAGTATTTGGTCGTATGGAAATGAAACACCAAAACGCAGGGAAATACAAGGAAATGACCAGCAGCAGCGTTATGAATTTATAAAATGGTTTTTAAAGCAGGAGCCTGTTTTGGAAAAACAGGATATATACTGGTCGAATCCTTCCTATGTAGCCGCCGGTTTAATGCTCGAAAAAGCGAGCGGTAAAAGTTATGAAACTCTGGTCGCCGAATTAGGAAAGGATTTACAGATTGACTTTGAATTTGGCCAGCCCAATCTAAAAGATCCCAATCAGACCTGGGGGCATGACGAAAACGGGAAACCCGAAAAACCCGCTCTGAACTATAAACTAAACTGGCTTTCTTCTGCTGGAAATATAACGGTAACCCTGCCGGATTTTTGTAAATTTATACAAATGCAGCTTCAGGGACTGGAAGGGAAATCAAAAGTTCTGACTGCCGAAGATTTCAAATTTATGCATTACGGTCTGCCTGAATTTTCTTTTGGATGGAACTCTGAAATAAATGAAAAAAGTCATTTGAGATATTCATTTCATAACGGAAGTCCGGGAACTTTTTTAACCAAAGTGTATCTTTGTGAATCTACCGGAAAAGCATTTATCCTTTTTTCTAATGTACAATCAGAAAAAGCAGACAAAGGTTTGATGCTCATTTTGGAAGAACTTCAAAAAAAATATAAAAGTTAATTTATTAAGTAAAACAAACTATGAAATTGAACCTATTACAATGCCTAAAGAAACACTTTACCTTTTGTAAACCGGCATTTCTTATTTTTGCGTTACAATCATTTACCTGTCAATCCCAACAAATCATGATCACACCACCTTATTTACAAAAAGGAGATACGGTTGCCCTGGTGGCAACAGCCAGAAAAAACATCGATGATAACTTAAAACCTACGATAGATTTACTGCACAGCTGGGGCTTAGAGGCTGTAGTAGGAAGTTCAATCGGACTGGATTATCATCAACTGGCCGGAACTGACGAACAGCGTGCCGCTGATTTTCAGAAACAGTTAGACAATCCAAACATCAAAGCCATCTGGTGTGTAAGAGGCGGTTACGGAACTGTCAGAATGCTGGATTTATTAGACTTTACCAAATTCAAACAGCATCCAAAATGGGTAATTGGTTTTAGCGATGTAACGGTTTTACATAACCATTTGAATACAATGGGCTATAAATCGATTCACGGTGTTATGCCGGTTACCATTCCACGTGCCACTCCGGCTGCGATCAGCTCTATGAAATCTGCTTTGCTTGGTGAACCGCTTTCCTATTCTGTCCCTCCGCATGCAATGAATCGTTTTGGTCAGGGAACCGGAGAAATTGTAGGCGGAAACCTTTCTATTTTATACAGTTTATTAGGTTCTCCATCAGCAATTGACTGTAAAGATAAAATCCTCTTCATCGAGGATTTAGATGAATATCTGTATCATATCGACCGTATGATGATGAATTTACGCCGAAACGGCTGTATTGAAAGCTTAAAAGGAATTATCGTAGGCGGTATGACCAAAATGAAAGACAATGAAGTGCCATGGGGCAAAAATGCATTGGAAATCATTGATGATGTTACTAAAAAATACAATATTCCGGTAATCTTCAATTTCCCCGCAGGACATATACAGGACAACAGAGCATTGGTAATGGGAAGTACTATTTCTATTGATGTAAATGCTTCCGGAAGTACGGTTACTTTTCAAAAATAAAAATTTACCATTTAAGAGAGTCTCTTAAATACCACATATAAAATTCCACAGAGACGCAAAGCCGCAGAGTTGAAAATACTTTGTGACTCTGCGTTTCTTTTTTGAATACTCACCGGTAAAACTTTACAAAACCTGAAACCCAAAAAAATGGCAGAACACAACGAACTTGGTCAGAAAGGAGAAGATCTGGCTGTAGAACATCTGGAAGAAAACGGCTATGAAATCCTGGAACGAAACTGGGTCTTTCAAAAAGCGGAAATAGATATTATTGCCCAAAAAGAAAACATCATAGCTATTATTGAAGTCAAGACACGATCGAGTCTGGATTTTGGTTCGCCGCAGGATTTTGTGAAACCAAAAAAAATTCAGCTGCTCATAAAAGCAGTAAATGCCTACATAAACTATAGGGAAAAAGATTTTGAAGAAGATATCAGCATTCGTTTTGACATCATTGCGATCCATAAAAATGGGGAATTATTTGCAATTGAACATCTTACCGATGCTTTTTATCATTTTTAACATAATTTTTCATTGTTATAATTGTAACAAATTGTTTTTTTATTTATATTTGCAAAGTTTTATAACAACAAATTAACTAAACCAACCCAATTAAGTTACAAAAAAAAAAGAAAAAAAATTATGAAAACTGTTTCATCCATCGTCGAAAATTACATTAAAACGAAACCATTTCTCCTCAATGCTTTATCGCTTGGGATTATTAACCTGACTTCGCTTTCCCGAAATATCATGACGGAACTGGAAAATGAATTTGGCAAAGAAGTAAAACAAGGTGCCGTTGTAATGTCACTGAAACGATTAACTGAAGAGTTAGATTTTAAATTAAACCACAAAATCAACAAAGTAATTAAGAACATTGGAGAAATTACAGTACGCTCTGAATTGACTGATTATACTTTCGCCGCTTCAGAAACTGTTTTAAACAAACAAGCTGATTTGATTTCTGACATCAATGCTTTGTCTGATATTTTTTATACCTCATCACGCGGGGTAAACGAAACGAATATTGTAGTAAGCAGCAGTGTTAATCATTTAGTGGAGAAACACTTTATGAGAGAAAAATTAATTCAGAAACTGGATAACCTGGCTTCGATTACGGTAAAATTACCAAAAGAAAATATCGTGGTTCCGGGAATTTATTACTTCATTTTCCAGCGTTTAGCATGGGAAGGAATCATCATCAATGAGGTAATCTCAACTTCAAACGAATTTACCATTTTAGTAGGTGAAGATCAGGTTGACGTTGCTTTTAAAGTCATAAAAGATTTGAAAAACTAATAATTAAATACCCGAATCTCCTGTACGCAGATTCAAAAAACAAGTCCTTTTGTCCCAGCCGCGGATAAAAGGGCTTTTTTTACAAATTTACATTTCCAAATCTCTAATCAATTTTATTCGAAATAAGAATATTCTCAAAAACACAATCACATTATAGTTAATTTTTAAAATTTTAGCTAAAAAATTACCAACTTCACAATAGGTGTTTTACTGCCGTGTTTACTGAGGTTTCCGCTGCAAAAAATCACAAAAACAAGCATTAAGGTTATTTTATCACTTTTTGCTGCGAATAATATTTTTATATATTTGCTAACCACTCGACGCATTAGAGTATCGATTTTTGATAGTATCGTAATATAATTAGATTTAAATACAAACTAATTAATTTAATGTTAGAAGCTCAGAACCATAGCCGCAAATTATTGATAAGCGAACTTAAAAATGGCAGCGAAAAAGCTTTTCGTGCTCTTTTTGATTTGTACTATCAGGATATCTATGGGTACAGCATCAGCCTGTTAAAATCGAAAGAAGCTGCCGAAGAAAATGTTCAGGATGTTTTTATGAAGGTATGGCAGTATCGGGAAAATTTAAATTTAGAACAATCGTTTAAGGCCTATATATTTACAATTGCAAGAAATCAGGCCTTTAATTTATTGAATAAAGCGGCCCATGATCTGGCGCTAAAAGAAGCTGTTTTTTATGAAAGTCAGACCTCGCATGAATACGTAGAATATGCTATTCGGGAAGAAGACTGTAAAAAGCTCCAAAAGCAGGCCATCAGACAATTACCTCCCAAGCGGAAACAAATTTTTAAAATGTCACGAAAGAAAGGCATGAGTTATGAAGAAATTAGTCAGGAACTCGGCATCTCTATAAATACTGTCAGGAACCAGATGAGCAAAGCATTAGAATCGATGCGGGTCTTTTTCCAGGTTCATGATGAAATTATCTAACCAAAACCACATGTTGACCAATTAAATCACTCTCTCCAGGGTGATTTTTTTTTGCTTATCCGGAAAAAACAAGCTGCAGTGTCAAAACCACAAACTGTAAGACAATGCAAATCTCTTCCATTCGCTGCATCTGCCGGAAAGAATGCTCAAACTAAATATTTTTAGAAAAAAACAATTGCAAAAACATTCTGAAAATCAACAACTTAAATCCTTATTTATGGTTTTAAATGTTAAAATTTAAAAAATTTATAACGATTGAGTAGTACTCAGCTGCTTTTCGATTGTATTATATCAAAACCCTGCCAAAAACAATTCGAAATGAATTCAAATTCTGAAATAAAAAATCTTTTACAAAAGTTTGTTTTAAACCAGTGTACTCCAGAAGAAGTAAACGAGGTGGTCGCTTATTATAAAAAAAATCAGCTTACAGATGATTTCCCCACAGTAGAAGATATTCAAAACCTGCTGGGCGAAATGCCTAAAATGGATTCCCAGACTGCCGATGCCATTTTCAAAAACATCCTTTCGGCTTCAAAAGAAGAAGAGACAGTGATTGAAATGCCTGAACGTAAAAGCAGTTTTAGAAAATACATTGCTGTTGCGGCTTCTGTTGTGGTTTTACTGGGAGCAGGCTTTTTCTACAAACAAAGTATTTCTCAGAAAACCATCGAGCAGAAATTTGACTTTAAAAGCTCTGACATCGTACTACAGTTAGAAAATGGCGAAACTCAGGTTTTATCAGAACACAATTCGACTCAGGTAAAAGATGCGAAAGGGAACATTGTAGGAAATCAAAATGGCGATAAAATCGTATACGGAAATGGTTCAGATCCTGAAAAACTGGTTTACAATACACTTAAAATTCCATACGGAAAAAAATTCCGTCTTCAGTTATCAGACGGAACCCTGGTGCATTTAAACTCAGGAACGACTTTAAAATACCCTGTTAATTTTATTGCAGGTCAAAACAGACAGGTTTTTCTGGACGGGGAAGCTTTTTTTGATGTGGCCAAAGACAAAAAACATCCGTTTATCGTCAATGCCGATGAACTGAACGTTCGTGTTTTAGGTACTCATTTCAATGTTTCCAATTATCCTGAAGATGCGGTAACCGATGTTGTACTCGTAGAAGGTTCTGTTGGCATGTACGAATCGAATGAAGAGTTTGACGCTGCCAGAAACACGATTTTAAAACCAGGATTTAAAGGTAGTTTCAATAAAGAAAATGCCAGAATTTCGACCAAAGCGGTTATTACAGACATTTATACTTCATGGATCGACGGCGGGCTCACTTTTAGAAACATGACGTTCAAAAATATTATTACCAAACTCGAAAGACGTTATAATGTTACCATTGTAAACAAAAATGAAAAACTGGCCAATGAGAAATTTAATGCCAGCTTCAAAGAGGAATCTATCGAAAATGTGATGAGTTATTTTAACGAAATCCATGGCATTAATTACACCATAAAAAACAATCAAATACTAATTAAATAACCACTAAAACCAACAAAAATATATGAGGAAATAACATTACGGGAATAAAAAAATCGGAAAGAGCTGCGAACAATTTCCGATTAACTAAGTGATTGAATATAACGAATTAACTACAATCAATTAACAAAATTATGAAAAAAAAATCTAAGAATAATGGGTTCCTATACTCATTGTTCCAAAATGACCTAAAATTGAAACTAACTACTCTACTTATTTTGGTCGCCATGTTTAATATCAAAGCAAGTACTTATGCCCAAAAAACAAAAGTTACCCTTGAATTAAACAATTCAACAATCGAAAAGGTTATTGAGACCATTGAACAAAAAACAGATTTCAGGTTTATTTACAAACTAAGCGATATCGACTTAGACCGAACCGTTTCTATATCCGTAAAAGAACAATCTATTTATGTGGTTCTGGACAAACTTTTTAAAGGAACTCCCACTGAATTTAAAATTCGTGATACACAGATTATCCTGAAAAAGCCCGAACTTAAAACACAGGTCATAGAATTCCAGAAACAAACCGTGTCCGGTATTATTACCGACGAAAACGGTCTGCCGCTTCCCGGAGCATCTGTTATTGAAGAAGGTACCAAAAACGGTATCGTAACAGATTTTGACGGAAAATACAAACTTACTGTCGAAAGCAGCCAGTCTGTAATTGTCGTTTCTTTTGTAGGTTATAAGGAGAAAAAAGTAACCGCCAGCCAAAGCGTGATTAATATCCAGCTCTTTCCGGACGCTACAGACTTACAGGAAATTGTAGTGGTAGGATATGGTACTGCAGCGAAAAAAGACGTAACAGGAGCTGTTTCCTCTATTGCCGCAAAAGATATGAACCAGGGCGCTATTGTAAACCCCTTACAATTAATTGCAGGAAAAGCAGCCGGGGTTAACATCACTCAAATTGGAAGCGAGCCGGGCAAAGGACCAAGTGTTCGTATCAGAGGAATCGGATCTTTACTTGGGGGAAACGATCCTTTGGTAGTAGTAGACGGAATTCAGGGAAATATGGATTTGTTAAATCAGGTTCCGCCAAGTGAAATTGAAAGTTTTGATGTTTTAAAAGATGCTTCGGCTACAGCCATTTACGGTTCACGAGGGGCTCCCGGAGTAATTATCGTAACGACTAAAAAGAATAAAGCCGGAAGAACCACTATAGAATACACCGGTTCTACTTCGCTGGATTTTATTCCTAAAAAATTAGACATGTTAAGTGCCGACGAATGGTGGGCAGCTGCTCAGAGCGTAGGTGTTCCGGCATCGGCCAATCATGGTTCTGATACAGACTGGTATGGCCTTTTAACCCAAACCGGAATTACACAAACCCATACTTTATCCTTTGGCGGAGGAACTGACAAATTCAATTACAGAGCTTCGCTAACCGCTATTTTACAGGACGGGGTTGTAATTAATTCCAGTAATCAAAAATACATCGGACGTATTCAGGCAACCCAGCTGGCTTTTGATGACAAACTGAAACTGACTTTTAATCTGAATACCGGCGTAAACAATACAACCAGCAGTATTCAGGATATAGGTACGGCAGCCTTTATGTCTAACCTGATCACAAATGCTTATTTAATGAGGCCGACAGATCCTGTTTATAATACAGACGGAACTTACTTTACGGATTCAAACGTTTTTCAGTATTTAAATCCATATGCAGCAGCACAAACTACTACCAGTGAAGCGCAGAATGATAATTTATTCGGAAGTTTAAAAGCAGATCTGGATCTGGCAAAAGGTTTAACAGCAAACTGGTTTGGAAGCTGGAGAAAAACCAATACTACCAATGGTTATTTTCAGCCGGTAGAATCAACTGCTGCTTATGCTATTGATCAAAAAGGTTTTGCCAACATAAAAAATGAAAGACAAAATGAAAAACTAACCAACTTTAGCCTTAACTATAAAAGAACTTTTGGTATACACAATATCAACATTTTAGGTTTATACGAATGGCAGAATCAGACGTATCAGGGAAGCTATCTGCAGGCCAGAGGTTTTATGAATGATAAAACGACTTATAATGCACTGCAGTTAGGTGATTTATCGCAAGTCAGACCAGGTGATATGGAATCCTATAAAAATGACAGAAGTTTAGTTTCGGTTTTAGGAAGAATCAATTACGCTTTATTAGACCGTTATTTACTTACTGCCAGTATTCGTCAGGACGGTTCGTCTGTTTTTGGGGCTAATAACCGAATTGGAAATTTCCCTTCTGTCTCTGCTGCCTGGCAGATTAACAAAGAACCTTTTATGCAGAACCAGACCTTATTTGACGAGTTAAAACTTCGTGGAGGTTATGGGGTTACCGGTAACCAGCAGGGGCTTCTTCCGCAGCAGTCTGTATCGTTAGTACAAAACTCCGGAATTGTCTATTTTGGAGGACAGCCTATTACCAATTACAGTGTAAGACAAAATGCAAATGCCGATTTGAAATGGGAAACTAAAAAACAAACCAATTTAGGTCTTGATTTTGCCCTTTTAAACAACAGGTTACGAGGAACTGTAGATGTCTATAGTGCGACAACAGAAAATTTACTGTTCAATTATACCGTACCTCAGCCGCCGTTTCCGCATAAAGACATCAGAGCCAATGTAGGAAGTATTTCAAACAAAGGTCTTGAAATTGCCCTTGCCTATGATGTGATCAAAACAGAGAACAGCACACTAACTCTGGCCGGAAATGCTTCTTTTATGAAAAACGAAGTGCTTAATATGAGCGGCAGTATAAACGGAGTTCCTTTAAATACCGATTATGTGGGCTGGGGAGCTGAAAATTCCTTTCTGGTAAAAGGAAAACCGGTTGGAGCTTTTTATATCCTGGAGCATACCGGTAAAAATGAAAACAACGTTGAAACCGTTTTGGACCGCGACGGAAATGGCCTGATCGATCAGGGAACCAGAAGTCCGGACCGTTACTATGCAGGTTCTGCTTTACCAACCTATACTTTTGCTTTTAACCCGTCGTACCGTTATAAAAACTTTGATGCTTCGATGTTAGTAAGAGGTTCAGGAGGAAATAAAATCTACAACGGATTACGCTCTAATTTGAGCCGAATGGAAAACATAGGTAAATCAAATATTCTGGCAAGTGCCGTAGATCAGGGAATTTATACGTCTCCTTACGGTTCTGATTTATGGCTGGAAGACGGTTCATTTATTCGTTTAGAAAATCTTACAGCCGGATACAGTTTCCGTTTTACAGATAAATATGTTGATACCATCAGACTTTCGCTTACAGGAAACAACTTATTCCTGATTACCGATTATACCGGTATGGATCCTGAACTAAATGTGAGCGGAAGCGGAGACAGCAGTTTTGGAGGCGATAAAGGAATTTATCCTCGTACAAGAAGTGTTGTGTTTGGTTTGACTGTAAAATTTAAATAGTAAAAAAGATGAAAATTAAAAATATACTCCTAACAGGAAGCATTTGTTTCCTGACACTTTTCAGCTGCACAGATATCAACGAAAATGTATATGATAAATATCCCGCAGATGAATTTTACGGAACCCCTGAAGGTGCCAACATAGCGCTTGCCAATGTATATGCCCAGATTCCGGGTGAATTTACCCGAGAAGACGCTTCTGGTGTAGGATACGCCGGAGCCGATAATGGCTGGTACGATATGAACTGCATGGCATCGGACGAGCAGGTTATTCCGCACAGAAACACAGGCGACTGGCAGCAGGATTTTGCCCGTTTGCACAAACACGAATGGCTGCCTACTGATTTTATAATTAACAATACCTGGAACTGGTTGTACAAAGCAGTTTTTAATGCCAATTTAGCCGTTAGCCTTTTGGAAAAATCAAATGCAGAAGCTTCCAAAATTGCAGAAGCCAAAGTCTTAAGAGCATTTTTCTACTATTTATTAATTGATGATTACGGAGATGTTCCTTTTTTCACCGATAATAATATTACTGTAGATAAAATTCCGCAGTCGAGTCGTAAAGAAATCTTTGATTTTATTGTTAAAGAACTAAACGAAAATGTGGAATTATTATCCGGAACAAAAGGAGATAATTATTACGGAAGATTCAATAAATGGGCCGGTTATACTTTACTGGCAAAACTATACTTGAATGCTCAGGTGTATACCGGAACCGCAAAATGGACAGAATGTTTAGCGGCCTGTAATAAAGTGTCTGATGGCGGATTTACACTTCATTCCGGGGAAGCCGATGCTTCAAACCCGCTGGGAAGTAAGTATTATGAACTATTTGGAGACGTACTTCCTGTAGACGAAACCATTCTTCCTATTTATGTTACGCTCGATGTTGTATCCCGTAATGTTTATGCTGTCCGCAGTTTATATGGTGCCCATGCACAGGCTTTATTTGGTTTCAGCGGCTGGAACGGTACTATTGTTCCTAAAGACTTTTTCCTGAAATATGCTGAAAATGATATTCGCAGAAAACAGTTTTTGTTTGGAGAACAGCCGGGCGGCTTCAATTATACGCTCGACGTTGGTTCTTTAGACAATCCGGGGGCACCACCTCAGGCGGGAGTGCGCAATGTGAAATTCTATCCTGTTACACCAAGAACAGGCGGCGGAGCTTCAAACGACTTTCCAATTTTCAGATATGCCGATGTTATTTTAATGATGGCCGAATGTAATGCCCGTTTAGGAAATGCCGGTGCTGCGAAACCTTTTGTAGATGCCATCAGACAGCGTGCCGGACTGGATGCTTTAGATCATAATCCGACTCTTGAAGATATTTATAATGAAAGAGGGTTTGAATTAAACTGGGAAGGCCACAGAAGACAGGATATGATTCGTTTTGACAAATTTTTACTGGCAAACGAATTCAGACCTGCCTCGCCTGCTTACAGAAAGCTGTTCCCAATTCCAACTTCGGCTTTAAATGCCAATCCAGGATTAAAACAAAACCCGGGTTACTAAAAACTAAACTATCATGAAAAAATATATCCATAAATTAATTATATTAGGCAGTCTGCTTTTTCTGGGTTCTTCCTGTGAAAGCGGTGCTGAATTAACGACACTGAAATCCGTTAGTTTCCCTTCTGAAATTACCGTTTCCTCAAACAAATTAGTATTGACGGAAGAGACCGCAGATGATCCTGTTTTACTGGTTTCATGGCCTGCCGTTTCTTTTCCTGTTGAAGCTCCTGTAACTTATGCCATTCAGTTTGATTTAATTGGAGATACCAGCGGAAGCACGGCCTGGCAGAAAGCCAAACGAATTGAAGTAGGAACGGAGGTTTTAAGCAAAAGCTTAAACGGTGCAGAACTCAATAAAATTGCCGTTGATTTAGGACTTCCTATCGATCAGGAAGGGAAATTGATGGTTCGTGTAGAAGCGGCTATGGATCGTAAGATTTATTCTAATCCGGTTACCATTATTGTTACTCCATATGAAAAAAGTGTTGTCTTTGGTGAAATTTATATGCCGGGAAGTTACCAGAACTGGGCCATTGAAACTGCTGCGGCCTTAACTGCAATTCAAAAAGGCGTTTATCAGGGTTACATGACGGTTGCTCCGGGAGCTGGTCCGGGATTCAAACTGAATACCGAAAGAAACTGGGCACAATTCTATGGTGCCGGTGCTGCCAACAGCGATCTTAAAAACATGAGCGATACTGATTTTGTACTTCCCGGTGCTGGTTCGTATCAGATCAAAGTAAACCTGAATACCTTAAAATGGACCGCAACACCTTATTCATGGGGAGTTGTAGGCGATGCTACTTCCGGAAGCTGGGACAACAGTACGCCTATGGACTACGATCATCAGACTAAAACATGGAAAGTTACCCTTGATCTCGTTCCCGGAAATGTGAAGTTCAGATTAAACAACAGCTGGACCATCAATTACGGACCTAAAAATACCACAGACGGAATTGTTTATCTGGATGATCAGGGCGCTCATTATGTAGGTGAAGGCGGAACTTATGAAATCACTCTACAAATAAATGATGTTGATCCTGCCGCTGCCGGATATCCTGCCACCGCAGTTTATACCATAACCAAAAAATAAATAAAAACTTAGTTTAGTTTGGTTTGAGTCTACCTGTCTTTTTACTTCGAAAGGCAGGTTACTTCTCAACCTTTTAAAAAACTCAAAATCATGAAATTCAATATCAAAATCGTTTATACCTTTCTGCTGGCACTGGCTTTTGTTTCGTGCAGTTCTTCTGATGACGACAATAAAGCCCCGGACTCTCCATATACACAGTATGGAGCTCCTTTTGAAAAAATGCCCAAAAAAGAAGATGCTATAATTTATCAGGTAAACATTCGTGCTTTCAGCCAGGCCGGAACGCTCAAAGGGGTTCAGGACCGACTAACGCAGATTCAGGAACTGGGTGCAAATGTTATTTACCTGATGCCGGTTTATCCTGTTGGAAAAGAAAGAGCCACGGGCGAATTAGGATCTCCTTACGCTGTTAAAGACTATAAAGCCGTAAATCCGGATTTTGGAACCTTACAGGATCTTCAAACCTTAGTAGAAGAAGCTCACAAAAAAAACATGGCCGTTATTCTGGACTGGGTTGCTAATCATACGGCCTGGGACAATGCCTGGATTACACAGCATAAAAACTGGTACCAGCAGGATGCAGCCGGAAACATCATAATTCCGCCGGGAACCAATTACAACGATGTGGCACAATTAAATTTCAATAATACCGAAATGAAAGAAGCTATGATCGATGCCATGTCCTATTGGGTTTATAATGCCAATATTGATGGTTTCAGATGCGATTATGCCGATTTTGTTCCGAACAATTTCTGGACAGAAGCTATCAGCAAACTGAGAAAAATCAAAAAAAACCAGAGCATTCTGATGCTGGCTGAAGGGTCAAAATACAACCACTTCGCATCAGGTTTTGACTATACTTTTGGTTTTAACTTCTTTTATACGCTTGAACAGCTTTTCAAAGAAAATAAACCTGCTACAACACTTCAGGATTCAAATGCTGCGGAATATACCAACATTTACAATTCTGAAAACAGAGTAGTGCGTTATACCAGTAACCATGACGTAAATCTTTCTGAGGGAACCCCGTTAGAGCTTTTTGGAGGCAAAAAAGGTTCTGTGGCGGCTTTTGTGGCGGCTGCTTATTTAAAATCAGTTCCCATGATTTACAACGGACAGGAAATTGGTTATGCACAAAGACTGAATTATTTTGCCAGAACACCAATCGACTGGTCTGCGGCAGATACTGAAATGCTGGCAGAATATAAAAAAATCATTGCGTTCAGAAACACAAGTAATGCCATCAAAACCGGAACTTTTACCGGATATAGCAGCAATGCCGTAAGTGCCTTTACGATGGTTAAAGATACCGAAAAAGTATTCGTTCTTTCGAACCTGACCGATTCAGCTGTAAAACATCTTATACCTAATACTTTAAAAGGAAACTGGAAAGATGCTTTTACCGGAGCGGCCGTAACCGTTGGTTCCGAAATTACCTTACAGCCTTTTCAATATTTAGTATTGAAAAACTAATCACAATGCAGCTTTAAAAAAATTAGATTTGCAAAAAACTAAATAACATGAATTTTCAATCCCAAAAATCATTGCTTCCAATTCGTTTGGGCAAAAGAACAGCGTTTTTACTTTTCATACTTGTAAGCACTTTATGGCTTCAGGCACAAGAGATAACTTCGCCGGACAAAAACCTTATCCTGAAATTTGAATTAAAAGAAGGCGGAATCCCGTCCTATCAGTTATCATACAAACAGAAAGCGGTTATTAAACCAAGTACTTTAGGTTTAGAACTTCAAAACAAAGCTTCATTTAGAGATGGTTTTTCCATTACAAATACAGCACAAACTTCTGTTGATGAAAGCTGGAATCCGGTTTTAGGAGAAGAAAAAACCATTCGCAATCATTACAACGAACTGGTGGTCACTTTAGCCCAGGCCAAAAACAACAATCGATTTATCCGCATTCGTTTCCGTTTGTTCAACGACGGATTGGGATTTAGATATGAATTTCCGAAACAAAATGAGCTGAGTTATTTTGTAATCAAAGAAGAACGTTCTGAATTTAATCTGGCCGGAAATCATAAAATTTTCTGGATTCCGGGAGATTATGACACCAACGAATATGCCTATACAACCTCAAAAATTTCAGAGATTCCATCACTGATGAAAAAAGCAACGATCGAGATCAATGCACAGCAGCCCATAAAAGAATTGTCTGTACAAACCCCGTCTATGATGAAATCTGATGACGGTTTATATATCAACATTCACGAAGCGGGATTAATTAATTATCCAGCCATGTATCTTGAAGTTGATGCTGTAAACAACAAAATGATCAGTCATCTGGCACCCGACGCACTTGGTGCAAAAGGATATATGCAGACCGATGCCCAGACTCCGTGGAGAACGATTGTGGTAAGCGACAAAGCAACAGATATTTTAGCTTCAAAATTAATTTTAAACCTTAACGAACCTACAAGTTATAAAGATGTTTCCTGGATTAAACCAGTAAAATACATCGGAATCTGGTGGGAGTATTTTGTAGCTGGAAGAAGCACCTGGGCTTTTGGAAAAGAAAACAACGTAAAAATAACGGATGATTTTACCAAACTTACGCCAAACGGAAAACACGGAGCCACAACAGAGCGTGCAAAAGAATACATTGATTTTGCTGCTAAAAACGGCTTCGATGCCATTCTTATCGAAGGCTGGAATATTGGCTGGGAAGACTGGATCGGCAACTGGAAAGAAGAAGTTTTTGATTTTGTAACGCCTTATCCTGATTTTGATGTAAAAGCCGTTCATGCTTATGCAGCTTCAAAAGGGGTGAAAATTATCATGCACCACGAGACTTCTGGATCGGCTACAAATTATGAGCGTCGTTTAGATCGTGCCTTTCAGTTTATGAATGATAACGGTTATGATGCGGTAAAAACAGGTTACGTAGGACAGATTATTCCACGTGGCGAACATCACGACGGACAATGGATGGTGAATCATTACATCAACGTTGCTCAGCGTGCTGCCGATTATAAAATTATGGTCAACAGCCACGAAGCGGTTCGCCCGACGGGATTAAACCGTACTTTTCCAAACTGGATTGCTCAGGAATCAGCGCGCGGTACTGAGTTCGAATCTATGGGAGGATTAGCTCCGGATCATACCACTATTTTACCTTTTACCCGTTTAATGGGAGGTCCAATGGATTATACGCCTGGAATTTTCCAAACAGACTTGTCTTATTACGGAACAGGAAGTTCACAACGGGTAAACACCACTTTAGTAAAGCAATTAGCTTATTATGTAACCATGTACAGTCCACTGCAGATGGCTGCTGATATTCCTGGAAATTACGAGCGATTCCCGGATGCATTTCAGTTCATTAAAGACGTTGCTGCAGACTGGGATAACAGTTACATTCTGGAAGCCGAGCCTGGCGATTATATTACCATTGCAAGAAAAGCAAAAGGTAAAAACGAATGGTTTATTGGCGGAATTACAGATGAAAATGCCAGAACAGCAAACATTTCATTTGATTATTTACCAGCTGGAAAAAATTTCATCGCGACTATTTATGCTGATGCTAAAGATGCCAATTGGAATAAAAATCCACAGCAATATACTGTTACTAAAGTGATCGTAAACTCAAAAACCAAATTGAAGCAGTATTTAGCTCCGGGCGGTGGTGCTGCCATTAGCATCAAAGAAGGAACTGCTTCAGATTTAAAAGGATTGAAAAAATTATAATTTAAGGTGCTAAGATTCTGAGATACTCAGTTTCTAAGTTTTTTTTGCCGCGAATTCACGAATTTTCAGAATTGAGATTTTCTAGATAAATCCTCATTCGAGAATTCGTGGCAGGAAACCTACGCTCATTTCTGAGCAAAAATTAAAACTTACTACTTGAAAACTATTAACCACAAAATGTTTGTCGAACTTAAAAACAATGCGAGTGAGAATGAATTTTAGTTAGAAATGCCGACAAGCATGCAAAAACTATTATTATGAAAATCAACATTACCACTAGATTATTTCATATTACCAAAGTACTGGTTTGCTTTGTATTATTATTTACAGGATCCGTTTATGCACAGGATCCTGCACAATACGGGACACCTTTTGCTGGTGTTCCCGATACGAGAGATATCAACATGTATCAGGTGCATATTCGGCCGTTTAGTGCCAACGGAAATTTAGCCGGAGTAACCGCCCGATTAGACAATATAAAGGCACTTGGTACAAATGTCATTTATTTAATGCCGATTTTCCCGCATGGCACCGATTCCCGAAGTTCGGCTTCGCCCTATTGTATCAAAGATTTTAAAGCCGTTGGTTCTGAATATGGTTCACTGGCCGATTTAAGAACTCTGGTCGATGGCGCTCACAGCCGTGGAATGGCTGTTATCCTGGATATTGCCATCAATGGAACTTCCTGGGATCATGGCTGGACCGTTTCGCATCCTGAATACTATAAACGAACTGGAACAACCATTCAGCAGTTAGGAAACTTCTCCGATATTGCCGCATTGGATCTGAATAGCCCGGCTACAAGAGCTGCTATCAAAGACGCGATGCGCTACTGGATTTTTGCAGCCAATATCGATGGTTACCGTTGTGATTATGCCAACAATCCTCCTTTAGATTTCTGGTCAGAAGTGAATTCAAACCTTAGAGGAATCACATCTCATAAATTATTAATGTTAGCTGAAGGTGACCGACAGGAAAATTTTGAAGTTGGTTTTGATATGAATTACGGTGATCGTTGGTTTCACGCTGGTTTATATGATATTGCCGGCGGAGGACCTGTTTCGCAAAGAATGCAGGACCAGACCACTTACGAATATGCAAAAGCAACGGCTAATCAACAAATCGTTAGATATACCGGAAATCATGATACTTATACCAATGATGATGGGGTAAGAAGGCCATTTGTAGTATTTAAAAACCATAACGGAGTGGTTGCCAATTTCTTAGTTTCAGCTTACATGAGAGGAGTTCCTTTTTTAATGAGCGGACAGGAAATCGACTACGAACCCAAAACCGACTGGCCCTGGCAAAACTTCAAATTCAACTGGTCTCAAAACCCAACCGCTGCTGCAGATTTTGCTAAAATCTTAAATTTCAGAACAGCAAGCGCAGCAATTAGACGAGGAGATTTAACGACTTATGCGAATGATGATATCTGTATTTTCACAAAAACATTAGGCACAGAAAAAGTTATCGTAATGTCAAATTTGAGAAATGCTTCCAAATCGTATGTTATTCCGGCTGCTTTAGCGGGAACTTATGCAAATCCGTACAACAATAATGCTTCGGTAACTTTAACCGCTGGTGCTGCACGTAATTTTGCGGCTTTCGAATATTTGGTTTTAACCAATACCAATGCTCCGGTTGTTGCCGTTACTGGTGTTTCGGTTAGTCCAACATCAGCAACCGTTGGTTTAGGCACAACACAGCAGTTAAATGCTGCGATTGCTCCGGCAAATGCCACCAATCAAAACGTAAGCTGGTCGTCCAGCAATACGGCTGTGGCAACAGTAAATGCTTCTGGATTGGTTACGGCAGTTTCTGCTGGAACGGCAACCATTACAGTTACTACTGCTGACGGAAATAAAACAGCCACTTCGGCTATAACAGTTGCTGCGATTCCCGTTTCTTCCGTGGCTGTTTCGCCAACTTCTGCAAGTTTATATGCAGGAAACACACAACAGCTTACAGCAACGATTTCGCCTACAAATGCAACCAATAAAAATGTAACTTGGAGTTCTAGTAATACAGCAATTGCAACAGTAAATTCAAGCGGACTTGTAACGGCTGTTGCTGCCGGAACTGCAACGATCACAGCAACAACTCAGGATGGAAATAAAACGGCTGCGGCTGCAATAACGGTAAATCCGAATACTAATTTTACGGTTTATTTCTATAAACCATCCAATTGGGGAACTGGAATTAAAATCTATTACTGGAATGCATTGCCAACAGGGGTTTTAGTAACGGTTAACTGGCCGGGAGTAAATATGAATGATAATGGAAATGGCTGGTACAGTTATACCTTTACAAATGTTACCTCAACGAATTTAATCTTTAATGACGGAACTAATCAAACAGCCGACTTAAGCCGAAATAAAACAGGATGGTACATGAACAGTACCTGGTACGATTCAAATCCGGGAACTGGTGCTGCCGTTACAAGTGTTAGTTTGAGTCCATCTACAGCAGCATTAAATGTTGGCGGAACTCAGCAATTAACACCAACTGTTCTTCCTGCAAATGCAACTAATAAATCGGTAACCTATAGTTCAAACAATACGGCTGTGGCAGCTGTAAATAGCTCGGGTCTAATTACCGCTGTCGCGAATGGAACGGCTGTAATTACGGTATCAACCGTTGACGGAAACAAAACCAGTACCTGTGCCGTAACCGTTTCTACTCCTTCTGGCGGAGGAAATTATTACACGATCAAAAACAGATGGACAGGCGCTTATTTATCTGATTCCGGAACCAATACAGGTTATGGAACAACCGTTTCAGGAAACAACTATAAATGGCAGAAAATAGCTATTGATGCTACTTATTTTGTATTAAAAAATGTCGCAACAGGAGAATTAATGAATATCGAAGGTCAAACCGGAACAGTTCAGTGTAATATTACCGACACTACTTTCTGGAGTGCACAATGGTCCGGCGATTATATTGACGGAACCTGGGTTCGCTTAAGAAACAGATGGCAGACCGGAAACATTATTCATATCGAAAACCAAACGGGTGCTGCTCAATACGGAAATTCACAGGACGGCTGGTACAGCGCCCAATGGCAATTGGAACCTACAACCGTTGGAACATCCAAAACGGCTTTGAATATTGAAGAAGTTTCAAAAGCTGAAAAAATGACTGGTATTTATCCAAATCCGTCGGTAAACAACGAATTTCACGTTTTATTACCGGAATTAGAAAACGGGGATTCTGCTGTAATTTCGGTTTCAGATATGAACGGAAGAACGGTTTTAACGGAAAAACTATCCGCTTCCGGAAAAATTGACCATCGTCTGGCTTCGGGAATTTATATTGTCAATATTGTTACCAAAGATTTTAAATCGACTAAAAAACTGATTGTTAAATAATTATTCTTAACCCCCTATTTTTAAGGGCATATGACGTTTCATATGCCCTTCTTTTTTACATAAAAACAACCCGTAAATGAGGTTTCCCGTAAGGATTCGATCAAATAATTTCATTTTTTTGCGGAGAAATTAAATCCCTAAATCAATGAAAATAAAATTACTTTTAATTACTATCCTTTTAGGAGGACTATTTGCTTCCTGTTCCGGCGATGATTCCGGAGATAAAACCGAAACGCCTGTCACGCCTGTCGTAAAAGATCCTCTTCCTATTACTATAACAGCACTTTCCTCTGATTTTTTAATCAAAGGAGAGAATCTTGAAATTACAGGAACCAACTTTACCAATAAAGATTTTCCAACCAGAGTATTGATTAATGATGTTGACGTAACGGCTAAAGAAATTACCGAAACCAAAATCATTCTTCCTATTAATGACGATATAAAAGAAGGTGTAAATACCCTTAAGGTAATTGTCAAAAATGTTTATAGTGAACGTACTGATTTTTTTGTTATAAAAAAGGGATGGAACAAACTCAATGCTTTAGGCAATTCAGAAATTATGACTTCGGATGTGTTTGACGAAAACCATACTATATTTTCTTTAGTCAATACCTATGGAGATCTTGGTTTTTCCGGCAATCCAAAAAAACTGACTCCGAATGCTGCCGGTTTTAAAGCAGTAGAACTGGCTTCAAGCATGGCAAACTACGGACATTTTAGAATGTTAACGGATAAAACAGGTATTTTAACCCATACATCATCTGCTTTTTATTCTGACAATACATTCGAAACAAGACAGGAATATGCTATCGAATCAAAAGCATTTAGTCCTGCGATAAACGGATTAAGAGTGAGTTATTCAGACGGCAAAAGCAGCATTATCTCGACCGTTACCGGTGGCCAGCTTTATACTGCAGATAATGGTAAAACTATCGTTAAAAATGATCCTCCGGCCTGGACTGTAAGAAATTCTTTTTTCCGTGTAGCATTTGTATCCTTAGGAAAATCGACTTCTAATGACAAATTTTATCAGTTAGGGATCATGAATGATTATATGAAATATGGTTCCAATAACCAGCAAAATGTAATATTAGAATCTCCTACCGGATATAACAACTGGACTGTTATTGATACCATTTCTAAAGCCAATACAGATTTAAGTACTTATAAATTCAAAAATATTAATAAAGTCCTGGCTGTAAATCTAACCAGTAAAACATTAGTAGCGTCTACAGATATGTTAAAATCATGGAATGTTATCAAAGAAGACGTTAATGCCATTTTCCTGAGATCAGAAACACAATGGTACATTCAGTCTGGTGATAAAATATTATCTACTACTAATTCAGGTGCCAGCTGGGAATTAGAATTAGAACTGCCTGCAGGCTCAACAGTGAATCAAATTTCTTTCTCTAAAACAAAAATTATTATATCGGGGAAAAAAGGACTTCATTATCTAAAATTAGAATAATCTAACACTATTTATAAAACAAGAAAGGCGTATGATATTTTTATACGCCTTTCTTGTTTTAGTGTTAAAACGAATAATTCAGGGCAAACCCAAAATCATTCCTGAAGCTTATATCATTGTTGATTAAAGCAGGTTTAAAAGTCAGATTCTCGCTTACATTAAACTGTGATAAAGCGGCATCAATATTGACATCAATGATATTTAAAATATAAAATCCGGCTATAAACAATGCCGATAAATCCCTGTTTCTCTGATAGCCTTTCTGAGCCGTTAAGAGCTGGCTTTCTGTTAATCCTGCCAGATACTCAGAATCACTCGTTCTGCCTTCCAGCCTTCTTTTATATTCATCCCTGTAAACAGTATAACTTTTTTGATTGTCAATATACAAATAAGTACTAACGGCAATGGCACCATAAACCAAAGGAAGTTTCCAGTATTTCTGATTGTAAATTTGGCCCAAACCAGGCAATACAGCCGAATAAAATGCTGCTTTTGCCGGACGAAGCGGGTCAATAGTTTCTGATTTTAAGGAATCCCTGAAAACGATTTTGCCTTTTTCCTGAGCGAAAACTGAAGTTAATCCTAAAAATAAAAATAGAAGAATAAGCTGATTCTGCATATAAAGTTGTCTTTGAAAATTTGAATCAAAGAAAACTTTTTAGTTCTAAGATTTTTCTTAAGTAAAAGGTAAATAAAACTTAATTTTTTTAGCCGCGAATTCACGAATTTATTTTTAAAATCTGTATTTAAATAATTCGTGAATTCGTGGCTGTCTTTTTTTACTCCTCAAACAACTCCATCAGCTCCAACGCACGTTTTATCGACTTCACATTTTCAAAAGTCAATAATAAACGTAATCCGTTTACGGTTTGTTTTTCTTTCATTTTACAAAGCGTACTTTGTTTTTGAACAAAATTCAATACGTTTCTAAACTTAGACGATTGGTAATAATCTGACTGCTGGTCTGAAACGAAATAACCAATCATTTTGCCTTGTTTTAAGACCAGTTTTTCGATTCCCACTTTCGTTGCAATCCATTTGATACGAATACTGTTTAAAAGTGCAATGGCAGGTTTTGGCAATGGCCCAAAACGGTCTATTAGCTTTCTTTCGAATTCTTTTAAACCTGTTTCGTCTTTTATGGTACTCAGTTCGTTGTATAAAATCAAACGTTCTGAAACGTTATTGATATATTCATCCGGGAATAACAATTCAAAATCGGCATCGATCTGAATATCTTTTACGTATTCTTTCGTATCAATATCATTTTCTTCCGGATATAAATCTTTGAATTCGTTTTCCTTTAGTTCCTCGATGGCTTCATTCATGATTTTTTGGTAGGTATCAAAACCAATTTCATTAATGAAACCGCTTTGTTCGCCGCCCAATAAATCTCCTGCACCACGAATTTCAAGGTCTTTCATCGCAATGTTGAAACCGCTCCCCAATTCACTGAATTGTTCCAGCGCCTGAATACGTTTTCTGGCATCTTCGGTCATCGATGAATACGGCGGACAAATGAAATAACAGAATGCTTTTTTATTGCTTCGCCCTACCCGACCGCGCATTTGATGCAGGTCTGACAGTCCAAAATTATTGGCATTATTGATGAAAATCGTGTTAGCATTTGGAACGTCCAGTCCGCTTTCGATAATTGTGGTGGCAACTAAAACATCAAAATCTCCGTTCATGAAACCTAACATCAATTCTTCGAGTTTAGCGCCGTCCATTTGTCCGTGGCCCACTCCAACTCTTGCATTTGGAACGAGACGCTGAATCATTCCGGCAATTTCCTTTATATTTTCAATTCGGTTATTGATAAAGAAAACCTGTCCGTTTCTTTGAATTTCGTACGAAATCGCGTCACGAATAATCTCTTCATTAAACCCAACCACATTGGTTTCAATAGGATAACGATTGGGCGGAGGCGTTGTAATTACAGACAAATCGCGTGCTGCCATCAACGAAAACTGCAGTGTTCTCGGAATTGGTGTTGCGGTTAATGTCAGGGTATCAACATTAGCAGCGATGGTTTTCAATTTATCTTTTACGTTAACACCAAACTTTTGTTCCTCATCCACAATCAATAAACCTAAATCTTTAAAAACTACATTTTTATTGACTAATTGATGTGTTCCAATAACAATATCCAGTTTTCCTTCGGCTAAATCTTTTAACGTCTGTGTTTTTTGTTTTGCCGTTCTAAATCGGTTTAAATATCCAATAGAAACCGGCATATCTTTTAAACGCTCTGAAAAAGTTCTAAAATGCTGATACGCCAGGATTGTGGTCGGAACTAAAACAGCGACTTGTTTACTATTGTCAACCGCTTTAAAAGCAGCACGAATCGCAACTTCGGTTTTCCCAAAACCAACATCCCCGCAAACTAAACGATCCATTGGACGGTCGCTTTCCATATCGGCTTTCACTTCCTGAGTCGATTTCATTTGGTCTGGTGTATCTTCGTAGATAAACGAACTTTCTAATTCGTTTTGCAGATAACTGTCTGGCGCAAACTGAAATCCTTTTTCCAAACGGCGTTTCGCATACAACTGAATCAAGTTGAACGCAATATGTTTAACACGTGCTTTGGTTTTCTGTTTTAAAACCTTCCACGCATTCGAACCTAATTTGTAGATTTTAGGCGGTGCACCGTCTTTTCCGTTGTATTTCGAAATTTTATGAAGCGAATGAATACTTACATACACAATATCATTATCGGCATAAACCAGTTTAATAGCTTCCTGCGTTTTGCCTTCGACCTGAATTTTCTGCAATCCGCCAAATTTCCCGATTCCGTGGTCGATATGCGTTACATAATCGCCTACAGAAAGCGCTGTTAATTCTTTCAGCGTAATATTCTGTTTTTTAGAATAACCGTTTTTGATATTGAATCTATGATAACGCTCAAAAATCTGATGATCGGTATAAGCCGTTATCTGGTTTTCTTCATCAATAAAACCCTGATACAAAGGCAGTACAACGGTATTATATTGTTTGCGTATATTCTCTGAATTGGCTTCGTCCAACGATTCAAAAATATCGTGGAAACGTTTCGCCTGTGTTTCATTCGAACAGAACAAATAATTTTTGTATCCGTTAAAATGATTATCGCTCAGATTGTTCAGCAGTAAATCAAATTGTTTGTTGAAAGACGGCTGAGGCTGAATATGAAACTCGAATTTTTTTGTGGTTTTAAAAATAGGTTTTGAAGCCAGTTCTACAATCGAAAAATCCAAAGCTCGTTTAATAAATGCAGCCTGGTTCAGGAATAATTGTTCCGGCTCGGCATGTTTTATTTCTTTGGATAATTTCTCAAAAGCTTCTTCTGCCCTTGCAAATTGTTTGTCTAACTGACTAAAAAGTCCGTCGGTATTTTGGATGAAAAGAACCGTTTTTTCGGCAATATAATCCAGGAAACTTTCACGGTTTTCCTGAAATACTTTGTTTTCAACATTCGGAATAATCGTGATTTTTTTATGTGTTTCAACAGATAATTGCGTTTCTACATCAAAACTTCTGATGCTGTCTACTTCATTTCCAAAAAACTCAATTCGGTACGGATGATCGTTAGAAAAAGAAAATACATCCACAATTCCTCCGCGAACTGAAAATTCTCCGGGTTCTGTAATAAAATCAACTCTTTTAAATTCGTATTCAAATAAAACCTCGTTGATAAAATCAATCGAAATTTTGTCGTTTAAAGCAACTTTTAAAGTATTTTTATCTAACTGTTGACGTGTTACTACTTTTTCAAAAAGTGCCTCGGGATAGGTAACAATTACAGCTGGTTTTTTACGGGAATTGATTCGGTTTAAAACCTCAGCACGAAGCAAAACATTGGCATTGTCTGTTTCATCAACCTGATACGGACGACGAAAAGAGGCCGGATAAAACAACACGTCCTGCTCCCCGATCATTTGTTCTAAATCGTTTAAATAATAGGCCGCTTCTTCCTTGTTATCTAAAATAACTAAAAAAGGCAGCTCGGTTTTCTTAAAAACAGAACGGATTATAAACGAAACCGCAGATCCCAATAAACCATTAAGGTTCATTTTGATCTGATTTCCTTCCAGTAAACTTTTAGCAATCTGCTCTGCTTTTGGCAGATTGTCATAAATTGTATATAAGGCGTTTTTACTCAATTTTGATGGTTTTGATCTATTGTTGGATTGGAACCTGAGGTGCACCCGAATTCGGAATTGCACGTGTGGTGTCTAACATTTTGAGAAAATCAGCTTCTCCTTCTTCTTTTGGGATTTTGGCTTTTTCGACAATTTTGTCCATCTGCCTTTCCAGTGAAACCAGTTCTTTGTTGATTTCACTTATCAGGAAAGCTACTTTGTCATCCGGAATCTGATTTAAATGAATAAACAAATCCATCATTCTGACTTTTGTAATCAAAATAGAAATACGGCTTTTAATCTGCGGCTGATTGAACTGTGCCGGAATATTATCATTCAAAGCCATTGCTTTTTTTGAAATTGCGGTTGATTTTTTCTGAAAAGCCCCAATCGTTTTTCTCGGTTTATCGCCTATTTCTTTTAAGAAATCGCGCCATTCTGTCCAGTTTTTTACATTCTCTTCCGAAACTTCATTAATAGGCTCGTCTATAAAAATCCAGGCTTTATTGATGTTATTAAAGATTTTTTCTTTCTTCTTAGCTTCTTTTGCATTTTCGGCAAGACGCCTTTCATTCTCATTCTGACAGGAGTGCAGTGCAAAAATCAAAAGTAAAAACAGCGCTATTTTATATTTCATCTGATACAATGTTAGGGTGCAAAGTTACGAAGTAAATTTACAATTACGAATTCTGATTTTCAGTCTTCAAACCTTATTTTAACAGGTATTTTGCACTTCCTTACCTTCTTTGTTTTTTGTTTACAGAGTTCTTTTAAACAAGAATTCCGACAGACTCAAGCCTTTTCATTTAAAGAATACTCTAAAAATCAAACTTTATCTTTGTTGATTTCATAATTTAATGTTATAAAAATCGCTTTTATTTGCGAAAACGTTATATTTGCCAGACTAAAATCTAAACAAAATGAACCCAAAAATATTAATTATTGGTGCATGCGGCCAGATTGGGACTGAGCTGACCCAGAAACTGCGTAAATTATACGGAACCGAGAATGTGATTGCTTCCGATATTCGAAAATTAAATACTGATGTTGTTAATTCGGGTCCATTTGAAGTTATCAATGCTTTAGATTTTAATCAGATTGAGCATCTGGTTGAAGTTCATAAAATCACCGATGTTTATTTAATGGCCGCTCTTTTATCGGCTACGGCAGAAAAAAATCCTGCCTTTGCCTGGGATTTAAATATGAACTCGCTTTTTCATGTTTTAAATCTGGCTAAAGCCAAAAAAATCCAAAAGATTTTCTGGCCTTCCAGTATTGCTGTATTTGGACCTACAACCCCAAAAGAAAATACCCCTCAATATACCATTATGGAACCTTCAACGGTTTATGGAATCAGTAAACAGTCCGGCGAAAGATGGTGCGAATATTACCATAATGTATACGGTGTTGATGTTCGCAGTATTCGTTATCCGGGCCTCATCAGCTGGTCGACTCCTCCGGGCGGCGGAACTACCGATTATGCGGTTGATATTTTCTATAAAGCGATTGCCGATAAAAAATACGAATGCTTTTTGTCATCTGAAACCAAAATGCCAATGATGTATATGGATGATGCTATTGATGCCACTATAAATATCATGAAAGCACCTGCTGAGCAGATCAAAATACATTCTTCCTACAATCTGGCAGCAATGAGTTTTACGCCTACTGAAATTGCTGCTGAAATCAAGAAACATATTCCGGATTTTGAAATTACCTACAATCCGGATTTCCGCCAGAAAATTGCAGACAGCTGGCCGGCCAGCATCGACGATTCTTCTGCAAGAGAAGACTGGGGATGGAATCATAAATTTGATCTGGAATCGATGACTAAAGATATGCTGGAACATCTGGCGTAATTTTAAAACAATAAACTTTAAAGCGTGTTATTTAAAAATAACGCGCTTTTTTTATACATTTTATTTTTAAGAAAAACCTTTAATTGTATAATTTATCTACTTTTGATTCCGTTTAACAATAATCAAATTTATTCCAAAATCATCAATCAAAATCACATCAAAAACATCAATCAAATGACAAATTCTTATCATCCTGTCGAACAAAGCAGAAGAACTGCTATTGTCGACATACTTCGGGGCTGGGCTATACTGGGTGTAGCCATTGGCAATTATCTTGACTTTCTGTACATTGGTGTAGAAAAGGAAATGAAGTACGATACTTTTTCGGAAATACTTCAGGTTGTTAACCGCTATTTATTCTCGACAAAATCCTGGACGTTACTAACCCTTTTATTTGGCTATGGATTTGCCATTTTACTGAACAATGTAGCCTCTAAAGGAAAAAATCCCATTGCTTTTTTTGCGTGGCGAATGATTTTGCTCTTTATTTTAGCTTTTATTAATTCCTCTTTCTGGCTTGGCGACATCTTAAAGGATTATGCGTTTCTGGGGCTTGTATTACTGCTTTTTTACAGATGTTCTGCCAAAACCTTAGCTATTATTTCTGCTGTAATTGTACTCACAACGCCTTTTTTAATGGCTTATATCAATGGCCTGAAAATTGAACATCCGGCGATTGCAACTAATCCTGAGTACTTAAAATTATACCATTCCGGAAACTGGATTGATTTTTTCAGGTTTAACCTCCTTGCTTCATTTTACGAGCAGATTATTGTTCCGGGTTATGCCATTACGGCTCATTATGTAATGCTGGGTTGTATGCTTTTTGGATTTCTGCTTCAAAAACTAAACTTCTTTGATCGTTTGACAAACTTCAAAAAACTCCTAAAACATCTCTGCATTATTAGTCTGGTTTGCACAATGGTTATCGGACTCATATTTAATATTGCGATCATTTATAAAGCAGCATTTCTAAAAGTTTTCCATCCGCTGTACTGGCTCGTTCTAAGTACGATGATTTTTATATCGACCGGAATCTGTCTGCTCTATAATAATGGTAAATTAAAAACCGTTTTCGGCTATTTTAGTGCAGGCGGAAAAATGACATTAACCAATTATATGAGTCAAAATGTATTGGCAGCCCTTGTTTTTTCAGGAGTTGGACTTGGAATTGCAGATTCAATGCCGTATTGGTTTTATTTTATTTTCGCCATTTTTGTATTTATCATTCAGTTATTTATAAGCAAATGGTGGCTTTCAAAATACAACTACGGTCCTGTTGAATGGTTATGGAGATCTGCGAGTTACCGTGAATGGGTTCCTTTAAAAAAAAGACAGGCGATAGTCACTGCTGATATAAAAACAATATAACTTTTATAATTTTGGAATAAATTTGAAAAATAAAAAAGCCCTTAAAATTCAATTAAGGGCTTTTTCAATTCTATATTTTAGTATTTACTTCACTTCAAAAACATTGTTGGCTTGTTTCACATCAGCCATTAATCCGCTTGGATCGATAGTGATTTTTTTGATTGCCGTTTTGTTTTTGTCAATCGTAAAACTGTAGTTTTGCTGCGCCCAAGCCCAATCAGCCAAAACTGTTCTTTTTTCGTTTGGATTTGGATTCGCTTTTATGAAATTCATCATCCTTAAAGGGATATAGAATGTTTCAGAAGTTCCGTCAGTGTAATCCACTTTTAAATCAATCGGCATTGGCATTCTTCCAATTCTTTCTAAAGAAATGGTTGTTTTTCCTGCATTGTCAGCAACATCTTTGATACCGTAATCAATTGTATTGGTGGTTTGTGCCCAGTCTGTTAAATACCAGTCTAACTCCGCTCCCGAAACTCTTTCAGCAGTTCTTTTAATATCGTTTGGAGTTGGATGTTTGAATTTAAAATCATTGAAATATCTTTTTAAAGTGGCGTCTACATTTTCTTTTCCAATAACATATTCTAACTGTGAAAGGAAAATACTTCCTTTTATGTAAGACGAAATACTATACGGACGGTTTTCATCATAACGATCTCCATGAGTAGTCTGCGCCTGTTCTTTACCGGAATTTACTAAACTGTAATAAGCATTGTAATTTCCTTTAAACGGATTCACTTCTTTTTTATCTCCTTTTAGTTCATTTAAAGCACTGTCTTCGATATACGTTGTAAAACCTTCATCCATCCAGGGGTGTTTTGATTCGTTTGAAGCTAAAATATGCTGGAACCAGGAGTGTCCTAATTCGTGTGTTGCTGTTCCCAAAATTCCTTCAAGAGTTCCGTTTCCTAACATTAAAGTACACATTGCATACTCCATTCCGCCATCACCGCCCTGAATAAAGGAGTATTGCTTGTACGGATATTGTCCCACTCTATTGTTATAATAATCCATAACTTTTACCATTAAAGGCTCCAGCTGTTTCCAGTTTTCTGCCACTTTTGGCGTGTTTTTGTAAAAGAAATGCAAATCGACATCGTTTGGTCCTTTTACAATATCATGTGCATAATCTTTGTCTGCTGCCCATGTAAAATCGTGAACATTTGGTGCAATAAAATGCCAGGTAAGTGTTTTTGCTTTTTTAGGATAAACCACCGTTACACCTGCATCTTCATAACCATGTCCGATTGCATTTTTATCCTGCAGGTATCCTGAACCTCCAACTGTATATTCTTTGTCGATTGTAATTTTTACGTCAAAATTACCCCAGACACCGTGAAATTCTCTTGCAATATATGGATCAGCGTGCCATCCTTCGAAATCAAATTCGGCTAATTTTGGATACCACTGTGACATCGAAAGTTCAATTCCTTCGCTGTTGTTTCTTCCTGAACGACGAATTTGTACCGGAACCTGTCCTTCAAAATCTAAAGTAAAAGTCGTTTTTGAATTAGGCAGGATTGGTTTTGCCAGCGTAACTTCTAAAACAGTATTTGAAACTCTGGTCTGAGCTGAAACACCATCTTGTTTAAAGTTAGTAACTTTCAAAAATCCAATTTCGTTTGGTTTCAAAGTTTCAATCCGGCTTTGTTTTACTTCTTTTCCATCAGCAGTTTTCACTTTATTGACCATTCTTCCGTCAGGATCTTTAATAAAATGCAAACGGGCATCCATTTCACTTCCCGGCTGGAAAGCATTTGGGTACAAATGGTAAAATACTTTTTTTAAAGTATCAGGAGAATTATTGGTATAAACCAATTCCTGTTTCCCTTTATACTGATAGTTTTTTACATCCATCGCAACCTCCATTTTATAGTCGGCATGCTGCTGCCAGTAAGGCGCATTTTGTGCAAAAGCGGAGTTTAACCCCAGGCTTAGGAAAGAAAGTAAAATAATTTTTCGCATAATTCTTGTAATAAAAATGGAAGAGCTGCCACTCTTCCATTGGATTAGTAATCTAAATATTTCTTATTTCTTCGACATTTTCTCTGCCATTAACAAAGCATTATAAGCATTGATCATTTTGGCTGTTTTAGAAGATTCTGCAGAAGAAACCGGCACAGGCTGTTCCTGCGGATTCTCGCTCTTTCCTAAAACTACCTTTGAAGGAAGCGCCACTCCGGAGTCCATTAAAATCTTTTTAACCTGAGCTGCTTTTAATTTTGGATAGTACGAACGAATAAGTACCGCAACACCAGCCGCATTTGGAGACGCCATAGAAGTTCCCTGTAAATATTTGTATTTATTGTTTGGAACTGTTGCGTAAATTTCTTCACCCGGAGCAAAAACGTCTACGTTTATTTTTCCAAAATTCGAAAATGATGCTACAACATTCTCTCCGTATTGTTTATTGATGGCTCCAATTGTGATTACGTTGTCTGCAAATTCTTTAACGTTATCCTCAGCATCATTTGGGTAATTGATGTTTTTGGTCTCATCAATATTGTATCCGTCATTTCCTGCTGCGTGAACAATCAGTACATCTTTTTTTGCAGCATATTTAATAGCATCGTATACCCACTGTTTGTGCGGAGAGAAGCTTTTTCCGAAACTTCCGTTAATTACTTTAGCCCCGTTATCAACCGCATAACGAATAGCCAGAGCAATATCTTTATCGTACTCATCTCCGTCAGGAACCGCTCTTACCGTTAAGATTTCAACATTTTCAGCTACTCCGTCTCCTCCTAAATTATTTCCTCTGATCTGAGCAATAATTCCGGCAACGTGAGTTCCGTGAAGGGCTTTTTCTTTGTCCGGACCAAAAACGACATTATTTCCGTAACGGGTGTTCTTGATGTCTTCAGGATTATCTCCTACGATTTTTCTACCGTCAAACTCTTTATTTAAATTGTAATTTAACTGATCGTAAACCTGCTCTCTGTATTCTTCAAAATCTGCTTCCGGATCAAAAGTTGGTCCTGCATTGGTGAAGATTTGCGTCATGATCGCTTTAGATTTTGCGACTTTAGGATCTGTAGAAGTTACAGCACTTAAATCTTCAATTTTATAGGTTGTTTTGTTAAGTTCTTTTTTGATTGTATTGTGAACATCCAGTAAAAAATCTACCTGCTGTTTGTCCTGTAAAGCCTCTTCGTATTTTGCTGTATATTCTGCCAGAGCTTGTTTATACTGAGCCGATCCATCGTCTCCTTTTTTAACAATACGGGTCATTTCAAGATTTTCATGAACCGCATCGCCAAGGAAGTTCCATCCGTTTACGTCATCGATATATCCGTTTTTATCATCATCGATTCCGTTACCCGGAATTTCTTTTGGGTTCGTCCAGATTTTTCCTTTTAAGTCTTCATGCTCGATATCGACACCAGAATCTACAATTCCTACGATAACCTTCTGACCTGTTTTCCCTTGCAGTAATTCAGCGTAAGCTTTATCAACACTCATTCCGGGAATCGAATCTTTAATTAGATCCAGATGACTCCATCTTTTCAATTCATTTTCGCTAACCGGCGCTTTTTTTACCACCGTCAAAGGAGCTTTAACAAACTCTTTTGATGTTGAAACCTGTGCCTGTATAGTTGCACTGCAGCCTGCTAAAACAAGTAATGCAAAAGCAGATAATTTAATAGGTTTTATGTAACTCATGTATCTATAATATATTGTAAAGTTAAAAGATGGGTCTAAATTATGCTTTTTTGTTACAAAAAACTAACTGTTAACAATGTGTTATGAAATTTCGATTAAAATTATCCCTTTTCACAACGCAATCAATCTTTTATAAATCAAATTATTACAGCTGTTTTTCATAAAAAAACGACTTTTCATCATACCTTTTTAATCTTAAATACGAGTATCAGTAAAAAAAACATACATCTCACAAATCTGGTTATCAGAGTAATCTGAACATTCTTTTTATTTGTTTGAAATACGGTAAAATTCAACAAAAAAATTACACTGCTTTACGTTTTCCCGTAAGGATTTTAAAATTGTAAACCGTACACTTGCGTTACTGAACTTCAAATACACTCTATGAAAACAAAACTACTTTTATTGCTTTTACTGGCAAATTTTTCTATTTATGCACAAACCAACTTAGTACCAAACGGCAGTTTCGAGATCTGGTCTTCTTCATCACAGCCTGATAACTGGTACCGTTATTTCAGCGGTTATATTTCGCAAAGTTCAACGGCTCAGAATGGCTCTTCCAGCACCAATATGATGATTGCGAGCGGAACATTCAATTATATTAACAGTGAATACTTTGCTGTTGAGGCCAATAAAACCTATCGTGTTACTTTATATCACAAAACGGTAAAAGGAACTTTCTCCTCAGTTGATTTAAGTCTGTATCATAAGCCAGGTACTTTTAAAGCAGAAATAATCAAAAAATCAGATGTTACTTTTTCTACTACGGAATGGAGAAAAATTGAATTTGATTATACATCAACGGTAAGCGAAAATATAGAAGTGGATATCTGGACTACAGGATCTCTTAATTCTGAAATCCTGATTGATAATGTTTCGGTTATAGATATTAACGAAGCTCCTGCACAGTACACTAAAATTCCGGACATTAATTTTGAAAAAGCTTTAATTTCATTAGGTATAGATAGCGGTTCACCTGACGGTCAGGTTCTGACTTCACGAATAGCAGATGTAAAAAATTTGGATGTCAGCAGAAAAGATATTTCTGATCTTACAGGAATACAAGGCTTTACAAATTTACAAATCTTAAATTGCAACGTTAATAAATTAACATCGCTTGATCTTACTAAAAATACTGCCTTAACAGATCTAAATTGTTACTCAAATCAATTAGCAGCAGTTGATATTTCTAAGAATACTAATTTGAAAATTTTGAATTTATCAGAAAATCAACTAAGCAATGTAGATTTATCAGGTAATTCAAAATTAGAGTTCGCAGGCATTAGTACTAATAAATTTACAAATATCGATTTATCTCATAATGCTGCTATAACCTATTTATCAGTTACCAATAACCAACTTTCAAATTTAGACCTTTCTAAAAACATCCTTTTGGAACAGCTGTTTTGCTCTGAAAACCAAATAACAAGTTTGAACCTGTCTCAAAATACAGCTTTGACAACTATTTATTGCACAAAAAACAAACTCTCCTCACTTGATACCTCTAAGAATATTCTTTTACAATCATTGCGTTGTGAAACAAATAACTTAGTCGATTTAGATGTATCTAAAAATCCACTGTTATGGGAATTAATCTGTACAGATAATACTTTACAAACATTAAATATCTCAAACAATCCTAATATTACTTTTTTATGGTGCCAAAGAAATAAATTAACAAATCTTGATGCTTCTAAAGTTACCCGTTTGGAATATTTTATCTGCATGAACAATAATCTGGAAAACCTGGTAATTCCCGAAAGTAATAAATTAATCTTTCTGGATTGTTCTACAAATAATCTTCCATCTGTTGATGTTTCTCATAATCCCGCTCTTAAGTCTTTATCTGTCAGCACTAATAATAAAATAACAACATTAGATACTTCTAAAAATCCTTCTTTATCT
The DNA here is from genome assembly GCF_057809475.1 of Flavobacterium sp. FG19. Lineage (NCBI taxonomy): Bacteria > Pseudomonadati > Bacteroidota > Flavobacteriia > Flavobacteriales > Flavobacteriaceae > Flavobacterium > Flavobacterium sp. FG19. Next base: position 77,109 of record NZ_JBMDKA010000021.1, read on the forward strand.
TATTTAAACTTTAGTTCCACCGCAATTTCATCTATTGATTTAAGCAATAATCCGGATCTCAATGAAATCCGGGTCACTTATACACCTTTACTTACGTTAGATCTCTCTAAAAACAAAAATCTAACAACGGTAACATGTTATAATAATGATAAATTAAAAAACATCAATCTAAAAAATGAGAATAACGTAAATTTAATAACCTCAAATTTGACGTTTTCTTCAAATAGAAGCCTGGAATGTATACAAGTAGATGACGCGGATTATTCTAACACAAACTGGTCTGAAATTAAAGACAATACTGCAGCGTATAGTACAGATTGCAGTACTTTAACCTATACCTTGATTCCCGATAGTAAATTTGAAGACAGATTAATATTATCAGGCGTTGATACAGATGGAAAAAACGGTAAAATTTTAACTTCAAGAATTGCAAACCTAACTTCACTAAATGTTTCAAATTCTGAGATAACAGACTTAACCGGAATTCAGGATTTTTCATCATTAAAAACTTTATCGGTCAGAGGAAATAAGATTTCATCAATTGATGTTTCTAAAAATGCTTCACTGACAAGTTTAGATATTAGTTCAACTCAAATTACCACTTTAGACATTAGTCAGAATAAAGCCCTGATATCGTTAAGCGCAAATAATAATGGTTTAACAAATCTAGATCTTTCTGAAAATATAAATTTAACTTCTCTAAACGTTGGTTTTAATAAATTAAATTCCGTTGACATTTCGAAAAACATAAAATTAACCGATTTATCAGCTAACTATAATAATTTCATAAGTCTGGATATTTCTAAAAATACAGCATTAACAACATTAGATTTGCAATATAATGAAATAACGGCTCTGGATGTTTCTAAAAATGTATTGCTAAAAAACCTGACTATTTCTCAGAATAAACTTAAAGAGCTGGATTTATCACAAAATCAAGCTTTGACCAATTTAATGCTGAATAATAATCAGTTAATAAGCCTAAATTTAAAAAATGGCAGCAATGCATTACTAACAGCTTCCAATATTTCTTTTACTGCAAACCCAAAATTATACTGCATTCTTGTTGATGATGTAAATTATGCCAACACAAACTGGTCCAACAGAAAAGATGCAAAAGCATCTTTTAACACTGAATGTACAGGAGAGTTAACATTACCTTCGGACAATTTCACAGTGGAAACCAAGGGGGAATCCTGTACAGGCGAAAATAATGGAGAAATAAACATTACAGCAAAAGAATCATTTGCATACTCAGCAAATATAAATGGAAACGTTACTGAATTTACCAATAATAATCTAAAAGTAACAGCACTTGCACCAGGAAATTATACGGTTACCATTACAATTCCTGGTGAAATATTTGAACAAAGCTATACGATTACAATTCAAAAAGGAGCAGCAGTTACCGGAAAATCTAGTGTCGCTTCTAAAAAAGTAGAAGTTGAAATCACAGAAGGAACCGCTCCTTTTACCGTATTTATTGACGGTACTGAACAATTTCAAACTACTGACAAAAATTTCAGTATAGAACTTGATAAAACGGGATTAGTTGAAGTAATAACTGCAAAAGCATGTGAAGGTGTTTTTGCCAAAAAAGTTACATCTGCAGAATTAGGTACTACCCTTTCAGCTTATCCAAATCCTGCTTCCGGCACTATTGAAATCGAAATTCCAAGTAATAAAAATGAAGTTACCATAGAGTTATACAATTTTGGAGGTCAATTAGTCTCTCTCGGAAAATACAATATTGAAAGCGGCAGAGTCATTTTAAATCTCGAAAATCTCTCTTCAGGAATCTACGCAGCCAAAATCTATTTAGAAACTCCGGAATATATTAAAATCATAAAAAAATAATAAATGAAAAATTTTATATACTTATCAATTATTACTTTAATTTTTACAGCCTGCGGCAGCGGCGGAGATGATTCTGAACCTGCCGTAATCGTTAATACAGCACCAACCGTTCCTGTACTAACCCTGCCTGCTGACAATAAATTATGTTTAAACAATACCGTTACCTTTCAATGGAATGCATCAACAGACGCTCAAAGGGATGCTGTTATTTATCAAATTCAAATTGCAAAGGACAACGCCTTTAGCCAAATTGTAAAAACACTCGACAATTCGTCGCTTTCAACTATTGTATTACTAGAAGAAAATACAGCTTATTATTGGAGGGTAAAGGCTTCTGACGGTAAAGGCCTGTCAAGTGATTATACAAAAACTTTTAAATTTTATACCGCGGGTACAGCTGTAGTCAATCACCTGCCTTTTGCTCCAGAATTGATTGAGCCATCAATAAATACAACTTTAAACACCACCTCAGCTTCTCTAAAGTGGAAAGCTGCAGATGTTGACTCCGATGTTTTAACTTATGATGTATATTTTGGATCAACAAATCCTCCAACAGTTAAAGCGGCCGAAAATGTAAGTGACACTTCATTTGATGTTCCTCTTGAAGCTTCAAAGCAATATTATTGGAAAATTGTTGTAAAAGACAACAATGGAGGAGAAACTGTTGGTCAGGTTTGGAAATTTAAAACGGAGTAATCGTTAAAACAATCTGTTAAACCAAAAAATTCCGTTTTCGGAATATTGAAAACGAGATATATTTTTTACAGCCTAAAACTTATTTTCCAAACAAAAAAACACAAGTATACTCTATGAAAACAAAACTACTTTTATTGCTTTTACTGGCAAATTTTTCCATTTATGCACAAACGAATTTAGTACCAAATGGCGGATTCGAAAAATGGACAAACGCCGCTTCATTGTCCGATTGGACGACTCAAAATAATGTTACTCAAAATACTGCAGAATATTGGGAAGGATTTAACAGCGCTAGGCTATCTTTTACAAATAGTGCCTTGATTCCGAAAATTACATCACAAGTTCCTCTAAATGCTGGAGTTACCTATGTCGTCAAATTTAAATACAAATATTTAAGCAGCAATTATAACAGCTCGCACCCAATTGTATTAAACATTAACAAAAATGGGAGTTCAACAACCCTTTCCAGTAGTTATTTTGCTACAGACAACAACTGGACAACAGTTGAAACGACTTTTATACCAGATCAAAATCTATCTTATGATTTGAGTATTTCTTTAAATACTCTCGACAATATCGGGTTTACTGCCACTATAGATTATGTACAGATCTATGCTAAAGGAACCGAGCAGTATACTCTTATTCCAGATTTGAGTTTTGAAAAAAACCTGATTGCTCTTGGTCACGACTCTGGCCCAACAGACGGAAAAGTGCTGACAGCTAATATTTCTACATTAACTTCTTTAAACATTACTACTAATAGTAATGGGATTGGTTTAGTTAAAGATTTGACGGGAATCCAAGATTTCACAGCATTAACATTACTAAATTGTCAAGGCCAGCAGTTGACAACTTTAAATCTGACTAAAAATAGTGCTTTAGTTACTTTAAATTGCCAGAACAACTTGCTGACCAACCTTGACATTTCTAAAAACTCAGCTTTGACTACTGTTATTTGTAATAATAATAGCCTAACCAATCTTGATGTTTCTGAAAAATTAGCCCTGACCAATTTACAATGTGCCTCTAATAAATTAACAAGTCTGGATGTTTCAAAAAATACTGCCTTAATCACGCTGCTTTGCGACAAGAACTCACTAACAAGTCTGGATATTTCAAAAAACATAGCTTTAGTCACTTTAGATTGTTCAGCGAATTTACTAACAAGTCTGGATGCTTCAAAAAACATAGCTTTGACATCTTTATATTGTACAGACAACTCCCTGACAAGTTTAAATGTAAAAAATGGAAATAATAAAGCTTTTTACTCGAATGCTATTCTTCATTTAAATTTTTCTGGAAATAAAGATTTGAAATGTATCACTGTAGATGACATAGTCTATTCAAATAAAAATTGGACGGGAAACAAAGAATCTGGGGCTACTTATGCCTTAGCTTGTGATGGGAAGTACACTGCTATTCCTGATACAAGATTTCGACTAGAACTAATAAATCTCGGACTAGATTCAGGTTATTTTTCTGGAAAAGTACCAACAGCAAACATTTCTTCCCTGAAAACTCTTGATTTATCTTCTAAAAATATCACAGATCTTACAGGAATTGAGGATTTTACTGAATTAACTTCCTTAAATTGTAGTTTTAATAAGTTGTCTTCAATAGATATTTCAAAAAATATTGCTTTAACGACATTAAATTGTTCAGCTAATAATACAATGGATTTTCTTGATGTTTCTAAGAATATTAATTTAAAAATTCTATATTGCGGTGGCCTAAATATAAGAGATTTAAACCTAACAAATAATTTGAAGCTGACTGAACTAAGCTGTAGTTATAATGCTTTGACTAATTTAGAAATTCCTCATAATCCTGATTTTACTTATCTTAATTGTTCTAATAACCGATTGCCACAGATAGATGTTTCGAAGAATACTAAATTGACTTACTTTGATTGCTCCAATAATAAGTTATTGAATCTCGATGTTTCAAATAATGGTTCTCTAACTACTTTTTATTGCAACTCTAACAATCTGTTTAACCTGAATGTAAAAAATGGTAATAACCTTAGATTGAGCAAACGTAACTTTATCGACAATCCAAATTTGACATGCATTAATGTTGACGCTTTCAGCACTTCGAGTTGGGGTCCTAGTAAAGATCCAAAAGCTTTTTACAACTCAAACTGCAGTGGTGAAAATATTCCTTATACTCTTATCCCTGATCCAGCTTTTGAGCAAAAATTGATAGATATAGGACTTGATACTGATGGTAAAAATGGAAAAGTAATTACAACCAATATAGCTTCACTAAAATCATTAGATGTGTCTTCCAGCAATATTACAAATTTAACAGGAATTGCAGACTTTACATCTTTAACATACTTAGACTGCGGTTCAAATAAAATCTCCAATATTGATTTAACGGAAAATACTGTTTTAACTACTTTGTTTTGTCCCAAAAATGATCTGGAAAGTTTGAGTCTTTACAAAAATACATTTTTGACTTATTTAGATTGCAACACAAATCGATTAAAAGGACTCAGTTTATATTACAATACAGCGTTAACTCATTTAAATTCAAGCAACAATTATCTTACGAATCTAAGTGTATTTAATAACACCGCCTTAACAAATTTAAATTGTTCTTATAATAAATTGACAACTTTAGAAATAGACAATCTAGCTTTAAATACTTTTGACTGTAATAACAATTTACTGCGTACTTTAAATGTGGCTAAAAACCCGGCCTTAGTGACTTTTATTTGCAATAATAATAAACTAGAAACCTTAAGAGTGACTAACAACGTGGCCTTAGAGACTTTTATTTGTAACGATAATAAAATAGGATCTTTAGATGTAACTAAAAATGTTATGTTAAATAAATTTGATTGTTCATCTAATAATTTGTGGTATTTGAATTTGAAAAATGGAAATAACAAAAATTTTGATCTGACTTATTCTAATTTTACAAACAATTCCCTTACTTGTATTAATGTCGACGATGAAAATTATTCAAATGCAAATTGGGCAGAAAAAAAAGACGCAGCAGCTGTATATTCATCCGATTGTTCTACTTTAGGAGTTGAAGATTCAGTATTTTCTAAAACAGTAATATATCCAAACCCAACAAAAGGAGAAATAAACATTACCAATGTGACTTTAGAAAAAGCGACTGTTTACAACTCGTTAGGACAATTAGTAAGATCCTTTACATTAAATTCATCAAATACAGATAACACCATCAATTTATCTGGTTTGCCAAAAGGAGTTTATTACCTATACTTAATTAATGGAGATGCCGCTTCTGCGAAAAAAATAATTGTTGAATAATTATAATTTGTTAAACTAAAAATACCGTTTTCATTAAGTTGAAAACGGTATTTTTTTATGTTATAAACAGTTATTTTAAAATATATCTTCGCAGGTAAAAACATCTTTAAGTCTTACCCCTTTTTCAGTATGCTCAACTGTTATAATCTGATTATGGGCATCGTGTTCCAAAAACAGATAATAATTATTATCTGCAGCCGAATTCAAAAACTTTGCTTTTTCGTTCAGCGTTAAAAGCGGTCTCGTATCATACCCCATTACATACGGAAGCGGAATATGCCCTGCCGTTGCCAGTAAATCGGCACAAAAAACAATAGTTTTGTCCTGATACTGAATATGCGGAATCATTTGCTTTTCGGTATGTCCGTCGGCATAGAAAATTCCGAAACCTAATTCTTTTGAAAAACCAAAATCACCGTCCGGTCTTTCAATAACATTCAGTTGTCCGCTTTCCTGCATTGGCAGAATATTTTCTGTTAAAAATGATGCTTTTTCACGGGCATTTGGTTTTACGGCCCATTCCCAGTGATTTTCATTCGTCCAGAATTTTGCATTTTTAAACGCAGGTTCGTAAAAAGTCCGGTCAGAATTCCATTGTACACTTCCGCCGCAATGGTCAAAATGCAGGTGTGTCATAAAAACATCCGTAATATCATCTCTGTGAAAACCATATTTCGCCAGTGATGTATCTATAGAATGTGATCCCCAGAGCGAATAATACCCAAAGAATTTTTCCGACTGCTTATTTCCCATTCCGGTATCAATCAAAATCAGGCGGTTACCGTCTTCAATTAATAAACAGCGTGCTGCGATATCAATCAGATTATTTTCGTCTGCCGGATTGGTTTTGTTCCAGATCGTTTTAGGAACAACACCAAACATGGCACCGCCGTCTAATTTAAAATTTCCGGCTTCTATTGGATAAAGTTTCATGAGCTTAAATTTCTATAGCAGACAAAACTAGGAAAACCATTCTTGTTTTGATAAATATTTCTCTTAAAACTGCAATTCTAAATCCGGGAAAACTGCTTTTTTTATTAAAATAAAGGCTATTTAAAGCTCAAATATTGAACAAAATAACTTCTGTCTATTTTAACATTTGTTATAATAATGTGAACCGTTATGGAAAAAGGTTTTTAAGTCGTATCTTTGCAGACAATTTCATTTGAACATTGAAATTGGCGTTTAAATTTTGTGTAATAATTTGATTACTATTTAAATGCAGATTAAAAATGAAGTTTTAAAAACAAATACCATAAACAATGATAAAGGTTTCTGATACTGCCAAAAAGAAAATCATCGACTTGATGACTGATGATGGTTTTGATGCTGCCAGCGACTACGTAAGAGTAGGGGTAAAAAGCGGCGGCTGTTCTGGTTTGTCATATGATTTAAAATTTGACAAAACCAAAAATGAAGACGATAAAATATTCGTAGATAACGATATACAAATTGCTGTTGAGAAAAAATCATTTCTATATTTAGCCGGAACAATTCTTGAATTTTCGGGCGGATTAAACGGAAAAGGATTTGTTTTCAACAATCCAAATGCAAGCAGAACTTGTGGCTGCGGTGAATCATTTTCACTATAAATCAATTAAATAATTGCAAAATTTAAAGATTTAAAAATTATGGAAATGATTTTAATATTTAAATCCTTCAATTTTTAAATCTTTCAATAAAAAAATAATGAGCAAATACACCGAAGACGATTTAAAAATCGAACTGGAAACTAAAGAATATGAATACGGATTTTATACCAATATAGAATCAGAGACTTTCCCTATTGGCTTAAACGAAGAAATTGTTAGAGCTATTTCGCTTAAAAAAGAAGAACCTGAATGGATGACCGAATGGCGCATTGAGGCTTTCCGCGCCTGGAAAGAAATGATCGAGCCGGAATGGGCCAACGTAAGTTATGAAAAACCAGACTTTCAGGCAATTTCTTACTATTCTGCTCCAAAACAAGTAGATCCTAATAAAACACTGGATGATGTTGATCCGGAATTATTAGAGATGTACAAAAAATTGGGAATTTCTATAGACGAACAAAAAAAGATGAACAATATCGCTATGGATATTGTAGTCGATTCTGTTTCGGTTGCGACAACTTTCAAGAAAACGTTGGCTGAAAAAGGAATTATTTTCTGCCCGATTTCTGAAGCAATTAAAGAACATCCGGAATTAGTAAAAAAATATTTAGGAACTGTTGTACCTCAAAAAGACAACTTCTATGCAGCGTTAAACTCTGCGGTTTTCTCTGACGGAAGTTTCTGTTACATTCCAAAAGGTGTAAAATGTCCAATGGAACTTTCAACGTATTTCAGAATCAATCAGGCAGGAACCGGACAATTCGAAAGAACGCTGGTTATTGCTGATGAAGGAAGCTACGTTTCTTACCTTGAAGGATGTACAGCGCCAAGTCGTGACGAAAACCAATTACACGCTGCTGTGGTTGAATTAATCGCTTTGGATGATGCTGAAATTAAATATTCAACCGTTCAAAACTGGTTCCCTGGAAATAAAGAAGGAAAAGGCGGGGTTTACAACTTCGTAACCAAAAGAGGTTTATGCGAAACAAACGCTAAAATTTCCTGGACACAGGTTGAAACTGGTTCTGCTGTAACCTGGAAATACCCTTCTTGTGTATTGAAAGGAGACAATTCAGTTGGAGAATTTTATTCTATCGCTGTAACCAATAATTTCCAGCAAGCAGATACCGGAACTAAAATGATCCATTTAGGAAAAAACACTAAATCGACTATTATTTCTAAAGGTATTTCGGCTGGAAAATCTCAAAACAGCTACCGTGGTTTAGTGCAAATTTCTCCAAGAGCAGAGAATGCCAGAAATTTTTCTCAATGTGATTCATTATTAATGGGCAACAATTGTGGTGCACATACTTTCCCTTATATCGAAAGTAAAAATCCATCTGCAAAAATTGAGCACGAAGCAACCACCAGTAAAATTGGAGAAGATCAGGTTTTCTATTGCAACCAAAGAGGTATCCCTACTGAAAAAGCGATTGCCTTAATTGTAAACGGTTTCAGTAAAGATGTCCTGAACAAGCTTCCGATGGAATTTGCGGTTGAAGCTCAGAAATTATTAGAAATTTCTTTAGAAGGATCTGTAGGATAAAATTTGTTTCAAGTTTAAAGTTTCAAGTTGTTAGTTTGAACAAAAAAGAAAATCTTTAGCTTAAAATGAGACAATATGAATTTAATGCTGAAAAATGTCAAGAAGAAAGATTTACCAGTTCTAAAAGCTTTGGCAAAACGTCTTGGATTCGAGATTGAGATACAAGAAAAACCATACAATCCCGAATTTGTAAAAGAGATATTACAAGGACAAAAAGATATAGAGGAAGGCAGAGGCATTAAAATGAATATTGAAGATCTAGACAAATTGTGGAAATAATTATTCCACAAAAAATATATACTAATAAGTATTAATGGAAAATAAAAAAGTCATCATTTTAGGTTCTTCCCGAAAAAACGGAAACACAACAAGAATTGTGGACGAAATTTCGAAAGAAGCTTCAATAGATGTAATTAATTTAAGTGATTACACTATCTCCTATTATGATTACGAAAGCAAAAATATAGACGATGATTTTTTGCCTCTGATAAGAGGAATTATCGAAAAGTATGACACTTTAATTTTTGCAACGCCTATTTATTGGTACAATATGAGCGCAATTATGAAGGTCTTTTTTGACAGGATTTCAGATTTAATCCGAATTGAAAAAGAAACCGGAAGAAAACTGAAAGGAAAAAAAATCGGAGTGATATCAAATTCTCACGACGATGAAACCGACGAAAGTTTTTACATTCCGTTTCAAAAATCAGCCGATTATTTAGGCATGGAATATTTAGGACACGCGCATTTTAATGCTAATATCCTGAACCAACAAACAAAAATAGAATTGACATTTATATAAAATAAAGAACAATGTTATCAATAAAAAACCTTCACGCCGCGATTGGTGATAAAGAAATCCTTAAGGGAATTAATATAGAAGTTAAAGCCGGCGAAGTACACGCTATCATGGGACCAAACGGTTCCGGAAAAAGTACACTTTCTGCTGTTATTGCAGGAAACGAAAACTATGAAGTTACAGATGGTGAAGTAATCCTTGACGGAGAAGATCTTGGTGATTTAGCTCCAGAAGAAAGAGCACATAAAGGCGTTTTCCTTTCTTTTCAATATCCGGTAGAAATTCCTGGAGTCAGCGTTACCAACTTCATGAAAACGGCTATCAACGAAACCCGTAAAGCAAACGGACAAGAAGAAATGCCGGCTAACGAAATGCTGAAAGTGATTCGTGAGAAATCAGAGTTATTAGAAATCGACCGTAAATTTCTTTCCCGTTCTCTTAACGAAGGATTTTCCGGAGGAGAGAAAAAAAGAAACGAGATTTTCCAAATGGCAATGTTAGAGCCAAAATTGGCCATCCTTGACGAAACCGATTCTGGTCTTGATATCGACGCTTTAAGAATCGTTGCCAACGGTGTAAACAAATTAAAAAGCGACAAAAACGCTATTATCGTAATCACTCACTACCAGCGTTTATTAGACTATATCGTTCCTGATTTCGTTCACGTTCTTTACAACGGAAGAATCGTAAAATCCGGAGGAAAAGAATTGGCTTACGAATTAGAAGAAAAAGGATACGACTGGATCAAAGCAGAAAACTAGTTTACAGTTACAGTTTACAGTTTACCAAACTCATAACTTATAACTCATAACTTATAACTAAAGAAATGGATTTAAAAGAAAAATTAGTATCGTCTTTTATGGCTTTTGAGGAGCGTGTCGATGTACATTCAGATTTACATGACATACGTACCAATGCTATAAAAAACTTCGAAAATAAAGGTTTTCCAACCAAAAAAGAAGAAGCCTGGAAATACACATCGTTAAACGCCATCTTAAAAAATGACTTTACGGTTTTTCCTAAGCAGGAAAATGCAATCGAATTCAATCAGGTAAAAAAATACTTTTTACACGAAATTGATACTTATAAATTAGTATTTATTGATGGTGTTTTCAGTTCGCATTTATCTTCTACAACTCACGACGGAATCGATGTTTGCTTAATGTCATCGGCATTGACCAAACCAAAATATAAAATGGTTATTGATACCTACTTCAATCAAATTGCAAGTAAAGATGACAGCTTGACTTCATTGAATACGGCTTTTGCAATTGAAGGCGCTTTTATCAATATCCCAAAGAAAAAAGTAGCTGATAAACCAATTGAGATCATGTATTTCTCAACAGGAAACGAATCGGCTTTAATGGTTCAGCCAAGAAATTTGGTAATTGTGGGTGAAAATTCACATGTTCAGATTATTGAGCGTCACCAAAGTTTGAATGAAAATCCGGTTTTAACCAATTCGGTTACGGAGATTTTTGCTCAGAAACGTGCGATTGTAGATTATTATAAAATCCAAAACGATAACAGCGAAGCAAACTTAGTTGACAACACTTATGTGTCGCAGCAGCAAGAAAGTCACGCTTCGGTTCATACTTTCTCTTTTGGAGGAAATCTGACGCGTAACAACTTAAACTTTTACCATTTCGGAGAGAGATTAACCAGTACGTTAAACGGAATTTCTATTTTGAATGACAAACAACATGTTGATCATTATACTTTGGTAAACCACGCAACACCAAACTGCGAAAGTTTCCAGGATTATAAAGGAATTTTCTCTGATCGTTCGACTGGAGTTTTCAACGGAAAAGTTTTGGTTGAAAAAGAAGCTCAAAAAACAAATGCTTTCCAAAAAAGCAACAATATTTTATTAAGCGACAAAGCAACGATCAATGCAAAACCGCAGTTAGAGATTTTTGCCGATGACGTAAAATGTTCTCACGGATGTACGGTTGGACAGCTTGACGAAACAGCCATGTTCTACATGCAGTCACGCGGAATCCCGAAAAAAGAAGCTAAAGCTTTATTGATGTACGCATTCTCAAATGCTGTTATCGAAAGCATTAAAATACCTGAATTAAAACAAAGAATTACTAAAATCATTGCCATGAAATTAGGCGTGAATTTAGGGTTTGATTTGTAGTCAGGTTTTACCGCAAAGACACAAAGGTTACGCAAAGTTCGCAAAGTTTTTTAATAAACTTTTGCGAACTTTGCGCTTTTTACTTTGCGCCTTTGCGGTTAAATTTTATTTTCCAACAGAAGCAATAACCTCCTTCAAAAACCCATTAAAATCAAATCCGGGTTCATCTTCTCTCACTCCCATTCTCACAATTACCATATCTTTAGATGGAATAATTGCCACCATCTGACCTTGGTAACCACTGCAATAAAACATATCACGAGGAACATCCGGGAATTTCCCTCCGACGTTTAGCCAGAATTGTGCTCCATATTTTCCTTCAGAAGTATTGGTTGGCGTTGCTGTATATTTTACCCAGCTTTCATCAAGAATTTGCTCGCCGTTCCAGTTTCCTTTTCTTAGATATAGTAATCCAAACTTAGACCAGTCGCGTGGTGTTGCCCATCCGTAAGACGAACCTACAAAAGTTCCTGACATATCTTGTTCCACAATCATCGAATTCATTCCAATTTTGTCGATTATGGCACTGTACCAAAAATCAAGATATTCCTGTTGGGTTTTAAATTGGCTTCTTAAAATTCTCGATAATAAATTGGTCGTTCCAGAAGAATAATACCAATGTGTATTGGGTTTATATTTTGCTGGTTTATCCATTTGCACTTTTCCCATATCTTCGGCCTGAAAAAGCATTTTTGTGGCATCGCAAATTGTGCTGTAATTCTCTTCCCATTCTAAACCAGAATTCATGTGAAGCAAATCATTGATCGTAATGTTTTTACGCTCATCGTTCTGCCATTCTTTGATTGGAGCAGGTTTATAAATATCAATTTTCCCTTGTTTTGCCAAAACCCCAAAAGCAGAACTTGTGATACTTTTAGTCATTGACCAGCCTAAAATCTTACTGTCTTTATTAAAACCAGTATCGTATTTTTCAGCAATCAAATGATCTTTATACAAAACCACAACAGCGCGGGTTCTTTTAATTCTTGCACCCGTTTTATCAAAAGCATTATCTACCGCTTTTTTTAATTTCGAATAATCAACATTCGAAAATGCAGTATCTTTAGGTTCGTTATTCCCGTACGGGAAAGGAAGATTGTTTTCGAGCTTCGTTCTTTTTGGAAGCAGATAAGGTTTTGAAAGATCATAGTTATCATTAATCAAAGTTGCTCCCAAACCTTCGCGATAAATGGCTTTTCTTTCTTTAAGTCCGTAAACAGAAGAAATAGCAAATTTTCCTGCATCGTCAATCGAGTTTTTCGCCAAATCAATCATGTCGATATCATTGTCTGTTTTTTGGATTAAATCCAACGGTCGATTGTCAATAAAGTGTCCAGATGCAACACTTTTGGCAGAAAAACCAGAAATCAAATCAAGCTTCGGATAGGTCGTAAATCCGAAATACAAAAAAGCGAGAACCACTGCAAGCAGCAATACTTTGAGAAATTTTTTCATGATATGTTAGTATTTTTATTGCAATATAAATAATTTATGTTCACGTTTTTACAGTACAAATTACAAATCCGGTTCGGATAATTCAGAAAACCGAATTGTTTTTTACCAAATCAGCATTTACGGCCTGTAACAATGGTATCATAAAAGGAAATTATAGAATTGCTGTATAAACAAATTTAGTTTTAGTACTTTTGTACATAGATTTTTTCTAAATAAGACATGTTAGATATCCAAAAAATAAGAGCCGATTTTCCAATACTTTCACAAACTGTAAACGGAAAACCATTAGTATATTTCGATAACGGAGCTACTTCGCAAAAACCGCAGGCCGTAATTGAGGCAGAAGTAAAATATTATCACGAAATCAATGCTAATATTCATCGAGGCGTTCATACTTTAAGTCAATTAGCTACCGATGCTTACGAGATTTCCCGAGGCAAGGTAAAAGACCATATCAATGCCAGATTTGCTCACGAAGTACTTTTTACTTCAGGAACAACTCATGGAATTAACTTAGTTACAAACGGTTTTGCTTCTATTTTAAAACCAGGCGACGAAGTGATTGTTTCTTCCTTAGAACATCATAGTAACATCGTGCCATGGCAGATGTTATGTGAAAAAACGGGAGCTGTTTTAAAAGTAATTCCAATCAATGAAAATGGAGAATTAATCCTCGAAGAATTTGATGCTTTACTTTCTGAAAAAACAAAAGTGGTTACGGTAAATCATATTTCAAATGCGCTGGGAATCATTAACCCAATTAAATATATTATTGACAAAGCACATTCAGCTGGAGCAGCAGTTTTAATTGATGGCGCACAGGCAGTTCCGCATTTAAAACCGGATGTTCAGGAATTAGACTGTGATTTTTATGCTTTTTCAGGACATAAAATGTGCGGACCAACCGGAACGGGAATTCTTTACGGAAAAGAAGAATGGTTAAACAAACTTCCTCCTTATCAGGGCGGCGGTGAAATGATTAAAGAAGTTACTTTCGAAAAAACAACTTACGCTGATCTGCCGCATAAATTTGAAGCCGGAACACCCAATATTGCAGGCGGAATTGTTTTAGGAACTGCAATTGATTACTTAAATAGTGTTGGTTTTGAGAACATTCAGCAATACGAAAACGAGCTTTTAGAATATGCTACAAAGCGTCTGTCTGAAATTGAAGGTTTAAGAATCTACGGAACAGGAAAGAATAAAGCATCCGTAATTTCGTTTAATATTGACGGTATTCATCCTTATGATATTGGGTCTATAATCGATAAATTAGGAATTGCGGTCAGAACCGGACATCATTGTGCCCAGCCTATTATGAATTTCTTCTGTATTCCGGGAACGATTCGTGCTTCTTTCTCATTTTACAATACCAAAGAAGAAATTGATTTAATGGTTGAAGCCGTTAAGAAAGCGCAAACCATGTTAAGCTAAAACCTATTTTTATGAGAATATTGTCTTTATTGCTTTTAACCCTTTTCATAGCGACTGGATGCTGCAGTCAGAAAAAAACAGATATGACTTCAACTCAAATTGAATATTCCGCAATGTCGAGAGGATATTTCAAAAAGATTGTGGTTCAAAATCAGACTGTTTCTGTTACAAACGGAAGGGATCAGCAGCCTGTTGAAAGTAAAATTGATGCTTCGAAATGGAATAAAATTACGGCTGAGTTTGCTAAAATCAATTTAGAAAACCTTTCTGCCTTAAAAGCGCCTACCGAAAAACGTTTTTATGATGGTGCCGCAATAGGAAATTTAAAAATAACCCAAAATCAAAAAACATACGAAACAACAGGTTTCGATAATGGTTTCCCGCCAAAGGAAATAGAAAAACTGGTGAATTTACTGGTTGATTTTGCTAAAGAATAATTATGACAATCAAAGAAATACAAGACGAAATAATAGACGAATTTTCAATGTTCGACGACTGGATGCAGCGTTATGAATACATCATCGAACTTGGAAAAAGTCTTCCGTTAATCAAAGAAGACTACAAAGTAGACGAGAATCTCATTAAAGGCTGTCAGTCTAAAGTCTGGCTTCAGGGAGAAGAACAGGACGATAAAATTGTTTTCACAGCAGACAGCGATGCCATTCTGACCAAAGGAATCATTGCGATTTTAATTCGTGCTTTCTCTAATCAAAAAGCAAAAGATATCCTGGAAGCCGACACCGATTTTATTGACGAAATAGGCTTAAAAGAACATTTATCAGCAACACGTGCCAACGGTTTGGTTTCGATGATCAAAAACATCAAAATGTACGCTTTGGCATTTGATTCAAAAAACAAAAATTAATTTTTTTAAATTAAAAACCATTAAGACATTAAGTTTCATAAAGATGCGATCCTTAATTTACTTATTGGTTAAAAGAAAATTAAGCTTACTATTTATACACAAAGCAAAACTTAATTTCCTTAATATCTTAATGGTAAAAAATAAAAACACTTAGTGTTCAAAAAACAAAAACAAATGGAACAAGAAATAGACACAAACGAATTAGGAGAATCAATTGTAAGAGTTTTAAAAGGAATTTACGACCCTGAGATTCCTGTAGATATTTATGAATTAGGATTAATTTACGACGTGATGGTCAATACAGATTACGAAGTAAAAATCCTTATGACACTTACCTCTCCAAACTGTCCGGTTGCAGAAAGCTTACCAAGAGAAGTAGAAGAAAAAGTAAAAACCATTGAAAACATCAAAGATGTCGATGTAGAAATTACTTTTGACCCGCCTTGGAGCAAAGATTTAATGAGCGAAGAAGCAAAATTAGAATTAGGAATGCTTTAATATTTGTTTCAGGTTTAAAGTTTCAAGTTCTGCGTAACATGAAACCTGAAACTTTAAACTTGAAACCATTTTTCACATGGAAGAAATCATCAATAAAGTTGCCAACAGTGCTTTAGAAGTTTTTGATTTAGAGGATTATTATCCGAAAGGAATGCGTGTGCAGATTGATATTTCGCAATGGCTTTTGGAAGGATTCCTGTTAAAAGAAAAAGACTTTAGAGAACATCTTAAAAATCACGACTGGTCACAATATCAGGATCAATACGCTGCGGTACACTGCAGTACAGATGCTATTATTCCGGCCTGGGCGTTAATACTCGTGAGTGTTCATCTGGCACCGTATGCTAAAAAAGTGGTAAACGGAACCCTTGAGGATCTGGATGCCAGCTTATATGAAGAAATTTTAAGTAAAATCGATTATTCTGTTTACAAAAGTAAACCTGTTATAGTAAAAGGCTGTTCCAGAAAACCGGTACCTATGCGTGCTTATATTTTGGCTGCCAATTATTTACAGCCATATGCCCGCAGTATTATGTACGGCGAAGCTTGTTCTGCAGTACCTTTATACAAAGAACCTAAGAAATAACCTGCATTTACAAGCCCTTATCCCTTATTTTTAAATTGGTTTTTAGTATATTTGGTAATACACTTAAATTAAATAACCATGAGAAAGCTGGCATTTTTACTATGCATCGTGGCGAACTTTACTTTTGTTCAGGCACAAAATTCGGAAAAAGAACTCGTTCAAAATACAGAAAAAGCAGTTAAAAAAATCAATGATACTATTGAAGAGGAAGGCTGGAAAGCAAAAGGAACTGTTTCCCTTTTATTAAACCAGTCCAGTTTTAATAACTGGATTGCGGGAGGTGAAGACAGTTTTTCCGGTACTTTGGGGATCAATTATGATTTCAATTACAAAAAAGACGATTTAACCTGGGATAATAAAATTCTGGCTTCGTACGGGCTTTTACAAACAAAGAATTCTGATTTTGGAAAAAAGACAGATGACCGTTTAGAGTTTAACTCCATTCTTGGTAAAAAAGCCTTTGGCGAATGGTATTACTCTTACTTCTTAAATTTCAGAACTCAGTTTACAACCGGTTATATCTACGGTCAGGATGCCAATGGTAAAGAAATCCGAACAGAAAACACTAAGTTTATGTCTCCGGGTTACTTAACTACAGGTCCCGGTATTTACTGGTCTAAAGACGAGAATTTAAAAATCAACTTTGCACCCTTAACTTCGAAATTCACTTTTGTTGACGGAGCTTACACCTCGGGTATTGATCAAAACACGGGGTTACCTTATGTCGACGGAGCTTATTTTGGTGTCGATGCCAACAAAACCATGCGTTACGAGCTGGGTTTTTATGCTTCTGTGTATTATAAACTGGCTATTATGACTAATGTCACGGCAGAAAACACCTTAAATCTTTATTCCAATTATCTGGAAGATCCTCAAAATGTAGACATCAATTACTCTCTGAATATTATCATGAAAGTAAACAAGTTCCTTTCGGCTAATTTAGCCTTTCAGGCCATTTATGACGATAATGCCTTTAAAGGGCTTCAAACCCGAGAAGTGTTTGGTTTAGGAATCAATTTCGGATTTTAATCCTAATAAAGGCACATACTTTTATGTACCCGTTTTTCAAAATAGAGAAACGGGTATTTTTTTATCTTAGCTTTGATTAAAAAATAACCTGGAAAATAATATATCATGGATACTATTAACTCAAACTACAGATCCTTAAATCATTTTTTTAAACAGATTGTTCAAAGTATTCCTGACTTTCTTTCTAAAGCTATTTTTCCTTTACTGTCCTCAAAAGCAACTTCCAGAAAATTTATTACTGTAGAAATAAATTTCAAATCACGAATACAATAGAACTATTAAAAATGAAAAAGATAGTACCCCTAATTTTCACCTTTTTACTTCTTTTCTGTATATCTGCTAAAGCTCAATCAACTGTATCAGATTCACTAGAAAAGGCCGCTCTTGATTATCTGGAAAAACAGAAAAAGAAAGACCATACTGTAAACCCAAATTTGATTAATAATGATGATTCAAAAAAGTATTCAAAAGTAATAATGACTTATTCAATTCCCGGAAACCAATATATCATCTGTTTGTACGGATTTGATGTCAAACCATGTTTAGATACAGCCCCTTATGTCTACAAGATAATTTCTGATGGCAAAAACAATAATTTATATTTTGTAAATGACTTCATTTCACCAATACCATTAAATGAAGAGAATACCCTTTTTTTCCTTACTGACAAAGAGTGTGAAGAAGACAGGAATAGGGTCTGGCGCGAACCAATCATTAGAATGTTGTTACTTGACGCTAAGTTTTCTATAATAAAGGAATTTGAATCCATGAATATGAGACAATCAGAAGAAGATATACTATGTCCAACAATTCCCATATCACTGGAAAGAGCCAGAATAAGGAAAAAGTATGGACATCTATAACATTTAATAAAATAGTCCGGTTAAAATTATCCAGCCAAAAAAACACAGAAATGAAAAATAATAAAATTGCAATCCTTGTTTTACTGTTCTTTTTTTGTTTTGCCGGTAAAGCTCAAAACATAGCAGCAGATTCACTGGAAAATAAAGTTATACAGAATTTAAAAACAAGTAATGATGATATAACAAAAAAGCCATTTTTATTTGCAAGATTTTATTCTTGTCCATCAAATTACATGGTCTGTATCGAAGGGCATAAAGACAAACCCTGTAGAGAAAAAATTGCAAAAGCCGGAATATATAAAATTGTCTCCTTAGATGAAGGAAAGACGCTGTATTTTGAAAACAGCTTTTTTAAAAATATAACAATTGACAACAAAACCGCTTCCAATTTTACTGAATGTATAGCTGCAGAAAAGAAGTCTGATTTAGACTCTCCAGAGGTAATACTATTACTTTTTAATAGACACTTTTCTTTATTAAATAAGTTAAAAGGCAAACTAACTCCTGATTCATTGGAAGATTTATTGTGTCCAGGCGAGGCTAAATCTGTAAAAAGAGCTAAAACAAAGAAAAAGTAAAGCGCACTCAGATAACAGCAATAAAAAAA
The DNA here is from genome assembly GCF_057809475.1 of Flavobacterium sp. FG19. Lineage (NCBI taxonomy): Bacteria > Pseudomonadati > Bacteroidota > Flavobacteriia > Flavobacteriales > Flavobacteriaceae > Flavobacterium > Flavobacterium sp. FG19. The sequence goes on from NZ_JBMDKA010000021.1 coordinate 96,366, forward strand.
CGGCTTTTGGGAAATCAAAAACCGTTTCTATTTTATTCATCTTCCTTTTCAACAGCATCCTTATAGTCCGGATACAAAAAGTTATTATAAGGAAATCTGGTAATATGAATCTGGCGGACAGCTTCGTAAACAATTTCCCTGAATTCTTCAAAATTTTCTTTTTTTGCCGCAGAAATAAACAGTGCTTTGTCCTGCCCTACATTACTCATCCAGGTTTGTTTCCATTCATCCAGTGTCCAGTGTCTTCTCGTTCTTTCCGTAATTAAATCGTCTTCATCGATCGTCAGGTGTTTATAAGCATCGATTTTATTAAAAACCATAATCGTTGGTTTGTCATTGCTTTTGATTTCCTGCAGGATCTGATTTACAGATTCGATATGATCTTCGAAATCCGAATGTGAAATATCAACAACATGCAAAAGCAAATCAGCTTCACGAACCTCATCGAGTGTACTTTTAAAAGAATCTACCAGCTGTGTTGGCAGTTTTCGGATAAATCCAACGGTATCCGAAAGTAGAAAAGGCAGGTTTTTGATGACCACTTTTCGAACAGTAGTATCGAGAGTGGCAAACAATTTGTTTTCGACAAAAACTTCACTTTTTCCAATGGCATTCATCAAAGTCGATTTTCCAACGTTGGTATATCCCACCAGAGCAACACGAACCATAGCGCCGCGGTTGCTTCTCTGAATACTCATTTGTTTATCGATCGTTTTAATTTTCTCTTTCAGCAACGAAATTCGGTCACGTACAATACGTCTGTCCGTTTCAATCTCTGTTTCCCCGGGACCACGCATACCAATACCTCCTTTTTGACGTTCAAGGTGTGTCCATAAACCGGAAAGTCTTGGCAGCAAATACTGGCATTGGGCCAGTTCTACCTGCGTTCTTGCATAAGAAGTCTCAGCTCTCTGTGCAAAAATATCCAGGATCAGATTGGTTCTGTCCAGAATTTTACAATCTATGATTCTCGAAATATTCTTTTGCTGTGATGGTGATAATTCATCATCAAAAATTACAGTCGATATTTTATTCTCTTTTACAAAAAGATTGATTTCGTCTATTTTTCCTGTCCCTACAAAAGTCTTGGGATTCGGGCGTTCCATTTTTTGCGAAAAGCGTCTCATAACCTCACCTCCTGCAGTAAAAGTCAGAAACTCTAATTCGTCTAAATATTCATTAAGCTTTTCCTCACTTTGGTTTTGAGTTACGATACCTACAACAACCGTTCTCTCAAAATTTATAATTTCTTTATCCAGCATATCTTAAAATAAGATGCAAATTTAATCATTTGTACACTACTTACCATTATAGAATTTCAATTTTAAATTCTGACAAAAAACAAACCATTTATAAATCAGCTCTTAAAAGCTAACTTATAAATGGTCTGGCACTTATGAGTAAACTATTTTATTCGTAAATAAATGTTTTTTCTGTTTTTACAATTCCGTTTTCTTCTATTTGGGAACAGGAAATTGGATAGTTTAATTTATTGTATTTATACTTCCTGCTCACGGCTACTAAAACTGCTGATGAGGGACTGAAATTTACTTCGTTGTTATACGAAATTGATTCAAAAGGAAATTCGTCTTCATGATACGAAATCATAGGCACAATTACTTTGTAATTATCTCCAAACAAACTTTGTACAATTAACTGATCAACTGATTTTTTATCATCATATGTATATGATTTCGAGATTTTATCCCCAACCAGCCCTTTATGTTTTGAAACATTATCGTTTACATACACATACTCGATTTTTCCAATAATGGCTTTGTTTCGGTCTCTGGAAGTACGTCTTGTAATAATTCCGTTTTCTACCAGATATTCAATATCGTCTACCAGATTCTGATGGTTGGTACTCTTTTTAGTAGTTACTTTTACACGCGCACCTTCATAAACAAATGCCACAGTTTTGGTAATATAATTAGGCCCTTCCTGATATTTTTTTACAAATTTGGTGATGTTATTATCAGCGTCGTAAGTATAGTTCACTACTTCTTTCCAGTCGCTCCCTACCTTATCTTTAACCGTCATATCCAGTAGTCCTTTTTTGTTATAAAAGAAATGCTGTACTACATCTGAAGTGGTTATCGTTTGTAGTTTACCGTCTTTAAAAACCAGCGTTTTGTTAACAATTTCACCGTCTTTAGAATTCTGATAATTCGTTTTTACAATATTGATCTGCTTTAATCTAACATTGTCCTGACTTTGCATCAGGAATGGAAACACCATCATTAGGATGGCAATAAAGTAGGTTTTCATGTTGTTTTTGTATTGATTTGGGATGACCAAAATACAAAATTCTCTTATATTTCGGGAATTCAAACTTCAAAAACTATTTATTTTTCAATAAATAACTAAAAACCAGCCTATTAATTTCATTATTTAAAATCAATCCTTATTTCTCTCCAAAAATCTTTATATCATCTACCATAAAAGCTCCGTTAAGCGTTTTATCTTTTCCGGATCCCACATATCGAAAAGCTATAGTAACTTTTCCTGAATAGGAAGATAAATCTATTCCGCCTGAACTAATAAATGCTCTTGTGGGTGTAGACAGTGAAGCCACTTTAGCTTCCAGTTTTGTCCATTTGGCTTTTGAAACAGCCGCACCGTCAAAGTTTTCCGAAACATATACTTCAAGCGTGTTTAAAGGCGAATCTACTTTCAAATCATGCTGTGCACTTCTAAAAGACAACACGGCATTTTTATAACCCGAAAGGTCGATTTTAGGAGAAACAAGCCAGGCTATATTTTCGGCAGCGGTTGTACTTGTCGTATTGAACTCGGCATAGCCGTTTCCGCTATATACCATACTTTTCCATAGTTTAGCCGCTTTTTCGACTATATTACTCCAGCCCGGAAGCGCAAAATTGACATTGTTTTTAACCGACTGGAAATCTTCGGCAAAAAAAGGGATGCTTCTTTTTCCATCCAGTACGACATCATTTTCATTACGAACTATCAACTGATAATCAGAACCATATTTGGTTAAAATCCCTCTTACTTTTCCGCTTCCTTCTGGTACAAAATGATCCGCAAATTTGGCATAACTGCTGGTTCTGAAGATCATCTGATTTCCTGTTTTATCTCTCAGGCTCCAATTTGTTGAACCTCCAATATTATTTGATTCTTCAAAATAACGACGACCAATGGCCGATTCTGTAAATTCAACGTCATTTAATTCTATCAAAGTGTTTAATTTACTATCTCCTAATGCCTGTTCAATAGTAAGTGATTCAACCAGTTGATTTTCGTCTATAACCGTACAGGAAGCATTAAGCACGTTTTTATATTCGTTCTGCGAAATCCGCCCAACAGCAGGATCACCGGAATTACTGACATAGAGGCTTCCTATTCGCAATCCGCCATAATACAAATCTGTAAACTGATTTTTAAGTTTTACATATACTTTATTGCCAATTCTGTAATCAATATAAGTATTTGATGCCTCTACAGGAACACAAAATCCCAAGGCAGGTGTACTTTCTGTCCCTTTAGTCTGAAAATAAATGGTCTTAAAAAAATTCCCGCCTTCATCGCTTGAAACGACATAAGCTTCTATAATATCATCATACGAATACTGTTTAGCCGTGTTTGTTGAAAGTTCATACACTTTTTCGACGGTTTTGTTTACTTCAAAATCCGGTTGTGTACAGTCTAATTTAGGTGTCTCGATTTCTGTACTGCAGCCGAAGGTCAGCAATAGTGTCGATACCAAAAAGAAATTTAGGATTGTATTTTTCATAACTATATTTTTCTGTTTATAAACCAATTGTGAGATTTAAAAAATAAGTCCTTCCGTAACTATAGTAATATTTAGGTCCAAAAGAAGGCGTACCGCTGGAAATATCCTGATTTAATGATCTGAAATTAGCATTCCTGGCCTGTTCAAAACCTCCCGTTTTGTATATTCCGTCCAGAACATTGTTAACACTGGCAAAAAGGCCGATATATTTTTTATGGATACGCCAGGATTTTCCTCCATTGACATTTAATAAAGTAACCGGATTAAATTTTTCCTGTTTTAACAGTTCATTTCCTCTTTCTTCAGTGGCTTCGGGAAAAGGAAAACCATTGGCCGGATTGCTGTAAAATTGTGATGTCCTTGCAATGGGCGATACGTCTATATAACAATCCATCAGATAATTGATGTTGGCCCCCAGCCACCAAAATTTAGGATCCCGATATTCTAAACCCAACGAAACAGCATTTTGAGGTGTCCCCGCCTGCTTATAATTTTTAAGGTAAGCACGTCCAAAATCAAACGTGGTTTGTGCTCCGTTTTTAGCAGCATTGGCATCATTGGTTACCCATACATTTGGATTACTGCTGTAAATATAATTTCCGTAAGCGGCTGCTAAAGTGGTTTTTAAAGTTGATGAAATCTGGTATTCAAAACTCAGTTCGGCTCCCGTGTTTTTCTTGTCTAATTGTGTCAGTGTCTGCGTCACAAAAGCATCTGTGGGATCATAACCGGCTCCATTATCAAAAATTCCTTCGGCATAAAAGAACGAAGTTTTAGAGGTATTTTTAATTAAAGTATAATAGCCCGTTAAACGCAGTTTCAATTTGGGCGAACGATATACATAATTTGCTTCCCCACTGCTGATATTTTCACTTTCAATTCCGTTTACTACTGCATTATTAAGTCTTGAATTTGAAAAAGTATTTCGAAGTGAAGGTGCTCTCGTTAAATGCGCACCATTAAAAAACAGCCATTGTTTTCCCGAAATTTTATAGGTGAATCCACCTTTGAATCCAAAATTTTCAAAATTTACTTTCTCGCTTTTTCCTAATGAATTGTTCGCATAAATCCCGTTTTGGTACAATCCTTCTCTCTGATAACCGGATGCCGTATAAGACTGTGAAAGATAGAATTCCGTTTTATTATATGAGAATTTAAACTGTGTAAAAACATCAATAGTATTGGCTAAAAAATGATAGTTGTAGCCATAAGTATCTCCCTTCTGCACTTCCCGATCCGGGTGCTGCAAATCAGATTGTGAAAAATTTCCTTTGTAAAACGGATCAATATCCAGAAAATACTTTCCGCCAAGCAGGTCCAGCAGGTATTGAAAATTATGTGATTTTAAATTCCGAAAGGAAATCCCTCCGTCAAAAGAAAGACTGGAACTTATTTGTGTATTAAGAGTTGAATTTACTGCAAAAGTCTTATCATCTGTCCGGTCTTCATACACTACATAATGGCTTTGCGACGGTTCATAACCATTGGCCCCTAATTTCTGATTAGCCCTGTATAACAATTCCCAGTCTATTTGAGAATTGGCTAAAAATACTGTTTTACTCTTCTCCGCATTTTCATAATCCGGAGTAAATGTACCTGAAAATTCCCCCTGATCTTTGGCATAAAGCGAACTAAAGTAACTCGGCATTTTTCGATAATACACCGGATCCGGGCTGTCTGCATTTTGATAATCAATATTGCTGGTTCCTACTTTTCCAAACTGATACATAATGCCTGTATTCAGTTTTGTTTTTTCGTTCATTTTATAATAATGATTGAGCATCAGCAGGGGTTCTTCAATGTTTTTTACCCTGGCGTTTCGTTTTTCACCATTCTGAAATCCCCAATACGAGTTGTATTTTTTTCCCATTAAATCGGTTACTTCACTGGTGTTTGGAGAATTTCTTCCTCTGGAATTTGGTGTATAAAATCCGGAAAAATTGAGGGAATGTTTCGCATTCAGCTTTTTTTCGATGCTCATAAAAAAAGAATCGGCATTAAAACTGGTACCTTCAAAATACCCTTCATCGGCCCCTCTTTTCCCGGCCGAAAGGGCATAGGCCCAGCCCGAAGCAGTCATTCCTGATGCATAATTTGCGATGGCCCGCCACATATAAGTTGTATTACTGCCCGAAAAAGTAAGCTGAGCTCCTTTTCGGTACAGAGATGCCCGTGTCATTATCTGCTGAGTTCCTAAAACACCACCAAAAGCATAATCAGAAGCTGCTGTACCAACAGAAAATTCCTGATTGCGAAGTACATTGTTCAGTCCGCCCCAATTGTTCCACTGCGGCCTGCCGTCATACATTTTGTTCATGATCATTCCGTTGAGCATCATGGTGCCGTTTTCACTGTCAAGGCCCCGAATCCTGAATCGGGCCTGACCCCAGCTGAATGCCGAAGACTGCATAAAAATATCTCTTGAAGACTGCAGAAGACCAGAAGTCATTTCGGAAGAACTGTTATCCTCTGACAGATCATTATCGGATAAAGTGATCAATGCCGCCGGCACTTCATCTGAATACGTATCTTCTAAAGGTAATATTCCAAGGTTAATATCCTGTCCGGAATTGGACCGGAATTTTAAAAGGAAATCTTTGTATCCCTGGTTTCGAAGTAAAAGCAGCTGTTCTTTTTGAGGAAATATATGAAGTTCAAATTTCCCCGACTTTGATGTAAGCTGCATTACAGCTGTATTTTGTATCGTTACAACTACATTTTCCAGCGGATTCTGGGTTCGGGCATCAATAACAATTCCGGTAACTGTTATTTCTTTTTGTGCAGAGGCAAAACCAAAACACCATACCATAAAAAAGACTGTGCATTTTTTTTCCATTAGAATTCCAATTACTTTACAAATAGGCTTACAGTTCTATTCAAAAGATAAAATTGGTTTTTGGAAAAGAATGTGTCTTATTATTGATACAAATAACCTGAATTCAAATATAAAAAAAAATTACATTTAAAATAAATTCTTACAAAAAATATGTGAAAAAAATTAAGAAAGCCGTAATACTTTTAAATTAATTATGTTCTGAAGTTCTTATTTTAGAGACCATAAAAGCAATCAGGACACCAAAAACACCAATAAAGGCAAAAGAGAACTTAAGCCCAAAATTCTGTGCAATATGCCCAATTACCGGAGGTCCCATTAAAAAACCAAGGAAACTCACACTGGACACAATGGTTAAAGCTTCACCCGCAGGAACTGTCGGATTTTTTCCGGCCAGACTGTAAACAGTTGGTACAATTGTGGCAACGCCTAAACCAACCGCCATGAATGCAATGGTACACGGAATAATATACGGCAGAAAAACAGCCGCAAAAAGTCCTGCAGAAATCATGACACCGCTGATCTGCATAACACGTTCCCGTCCAAATTTATTAATAAGTCCATCGCCTAAAAACCTTCCGCCGGCCATCATAATCATAAACGAAGTATACCCTAAAACTACCAATGGTCCCGGAGCTTTTACAACATCTTTAAAATAAACACCGCTCCAGTCAAACATAACCCCTTCGCTGGCCATACTGCAAAAACCTATAACCCCCAGCCAGAGTAAAGTGCTGTCTGGTTTGGTGAACATTTTTTTCTTTTCGGTATTGTGTTTGATTTTTTCTTTGGCTCTGATTAAGAACTGAAAATTGAAAGCTATCATTAAGAGAACAATTCCTCCAACAATCAAAAAATGGTGCAGTGGAGACAGCTTTAAAGCCAGCATTCCCAAACCAACCAATGCTCCTGTAAATCCGGCAAAACTCCACATACCGTGAAAAGAAGACATGATTGTTTTTTTGAAAAGCACTTCGGTATAAACCCCTTGTGTGTTTACGGCGATATTGGCCAGGTTTCCAAACAATCCAAACAGGAACAATCCAATTGATAACTGCAGCCCGGTTGTAGCCACACCCAGATTCGCCAGACATAAAACATACATAATCAGGGAGAAAATCAGAATTCTGTGGCTTCCAAATTTGGTCACCATTTTTCCTGAAAACGGCATAACAATCAATTGTCCCATTGGCAGGGCAAAAAGTATCGAACCCAGATCTCCTTCAGTTAAATGCAGCGCCGTTTTGATATCCGGAATACGGCTTGCCCAGGTGGCAAAACTTAATCCCATTCCAAAATAAAACATTCCAACGGCAAAACGAATCCGGTTTAAATAAGAGGCTTTGGCTTCTCTAAAAACTTTCTTGATTTTTCCTTTAGTCTGAAAAAGCTGTAATGGATTGAAGTTTATCAAAATCAGTATATTTTAAGGATTATAACATAAAAGTACAAAAAAGCGGCTTATTTACTTAAAGTTACAAATCACTGGCTTATTTACAACGTTATTGTTTATAAATTACGTGCTTTTGCCTTCTAATTTTTACAGACTGCGCAAGTACCTTTTTTCATGTATAAAAAAAGAGACGCACTATGCGTCTCTACGATTATTTGATCTCTATTTTTATAAATTAATTACTGTACGCTGTTCAGTGCTTGCAATCGCCGCCTCAATAATCTGCATTACTTTTACGCCATCCTGAGCCGTGACAGGTTCTGTAACATTGTTTGTAATGGAATTGAAAACACCGTCGAAAAATGAAAAATAATTGCCCGGCAGCGTTGGTATTTCTTCACGGATTATTTTTCCGTTAATTTCAGTATGAAGCAGCCCCTGCAGATTTTCGGGCTCTGTTCCCCAGTCTTCTAAATTGGGTTTTTTACCTATTTTTAATTCATCTTCCTGAACATCACCGCGGGGTTTTAAAAAAGAACCTTTCCTGCCATGAATCGTATAAGCCGGATTGGCTTCTCTCACAAAAAAACCTGCTTTTATACGCACTCTGAAATCCTCATAAATCAAGGATAAATCGATCCAGTCATCTACCAGCGAATTTTCTCTTGTAATCCTGATATCGCCAAAAACTGATTTTGGGGAACCAAATAAACAAACTGCCTGGTCTATAATATGCGGTCCTAAATCTTTTAAAACCCCGGCTCCGTCATTTGCTGTCTCTTTATGTGCTTTTGGGCTTAACAGCGGATTATAACGGTCAAAATGAAACTCCGCTTCTATCAGTTCCCCTAAAACACCGTCGTTGATTATTTTTTGTACGGTTTTAAAATCACTGTCCCATCTCCTGTTTTGAAAAACGGCCAGTTTTACCCCTTTCTCTTCTGCCAGTCTGGCTAATTCCTGAGCTTCGGCAACTGTTGTCGTAAACGCTTTTTCAACCACAGCATGTTTTCCTGCTTCAAGCACTTTTTTGGCATATTCGTAATGTGTACCAACTGGAGTGTTTACAATTACCAGATCAACATCGTCTGCTAATAAATCTTCTATCGAAGGGTAACTTTTAACTTCTGGATAATCAGCCTGAATGAGTTTTTTGCTTCTTTCCCAGGATCCTAATAATTCAAAACCCGGATGAATGTCTAAAAAAGGAGCATGAAAAACCTTGCCCGACATTCCGTATGATAGTAGTGCTGTTTTTATTTTTTGCATGTTATTATGTTTATTTGTTTGCCACGAATTCACAAATTTATTTTTTTTAATAAAATTTATAATTCGTGAATTCGCGGCGAAAAAAAATTAAAGTTTAGCTCTTTCGTACTGTTTAGGCCATTGAATATCATCGTTTAATTCCCTGGCGAAATCTAAGGGCAGATTGGGTTTTCTTAAAGATTCCCTTGCGAATAAAATTAAATCAGCTTGTCCTTTGTTCAGAATTTCTTCGGCTTGTTCCGCTTCGGTAATCAAACCTACCGCTCCTGTTAAAACACCGGCTTCTGTTTTAACTTTTTCTGCAAAAGGAACCTGATATCCTGGGCCTAACGTAATCTTTTGATGTGAAACCAATCCGCCGGATGAAACATCTATTAAGTCTGCTCCTTTTTCTTTTACTATTTTGGAAAGCTGTACCGATTCTTCAGGCGTCCATCCGCCTTCGGCCCAGTCTGTTGCTGAGATCCTGACAAATAACGGAAGATCAGAAGGCCATTCTGATTGAACTGCTTCCAGGATTTCAAGTGTAAAACGGATTCGGTTTTCAAAACTCCCGCCATATTCATCGGTTCTTGTATTGGTTAAAGGCGACAAAAACTGGTGCAGTAAATAACCGTGTGCGGCATGAATTTCTATTACTTTATATCCTGCTGTAAAAGCTCTTTTGGCTGCTGTTTTAAAATCTGAAATGACTTTCCGTATTCCGTTTTTGTCCAAAGCTTCCGGAAGAAATGGTTCTCCTTCATGATACGGAATCGCACTTGGTGCCACGGTCTGCCATCCTTCATGGTCGAAATCTAATTTTTTATTGCCCAGCCAGGGAGCCGAAACACTGGCTTTTCGTCCGGCATGTGCCAGCTGAATTCCAGGAACCGAATTTTGCGAAACAATAAATTCGTTAATCACTTTTAGTTTTTCGATATGTTCGTCTTTCCAGATTCCAAGATCCGAAGGCGAAATTCTGGCTTCGGGGGAAACGGCAGTTGCTTCCTGAATAATTAGAGCAGCACCTCCGCTGGCACGGCTGCCTAAATGAACCAGATGCCAGTCGTTTGCAAAGCCGTCAATGGCCGAATACTGGCACATTGGCGAAATAACAATCCTGTTTTTTAAAGTAATACTTTTAAGGGTTATGGGAGAAAATAATTGTGAAGCCATATTTGTAACTTTTACTGTTTTATGTCAAGTGAAATGACATTTTTTTAGAAAAGTAAAGTTACGGCATCTTGTTAAAAGGAGAAATTGAAATGTTTATTAATTAACAAAGTTTTAAAGCAAATTCTTATTTCACTACTACTACAATTATCTTAAAAAAAGACAGGGTTTAAATAACTTTTGAAAAAGGCATTTAAAATCCTGCAGCTTAATGTGTATATAAAAAGTAAAATTTCCCAGCCATGTATCCCAGTTTATATATGATAAATAGACTGATAACAACAATTAAGACTGCTGTTAAAAATTTTTCATGTTTAAGCGTTTTTCCGTTTAGTAAGTTCATAATCATTTGTCTGTTTTTTACCTGTTCTTTAAATATAAACCGAATATTTTCTTAGTGCAGGAAACGCCCAAATACGTATTCCGCAAAATAAAAAAATACTAAAAGTCTAATCCCAGTCTTACTTGTTTTACAAACTTAGGTACTATCATAAGTACTATTTTAGCTGCCGTTACATTATAATATTGAGGCACAATATACTAAATTTTAGTTTTCTTCGAAACAAAAAATAATGATTTTTCTTATAATATTATGGTAGTTGCCTTATTTAAAAAGAACTCATTGTTTTCTAAAACATTAGAATAGGACATTTGTAGCAATTTTACAACAGATTCTGTTTATTCCAAAGTTCATAATACTCCGATCTCTGTTCTAATAAATCTAAATGATTTCCCGACTCTACAATAGTTCCATTTTTCATTACCAATATAGTATCAGCATTTGCAATTGTACTCAAACGATGTGCAATAACAATTACTGTTTTTTCTTGTGATTTAAAATCATCTATTGCCTCTTTTACGATTCTTTCCGAATTAGTATCCAATGACGAAGTTGCTTCGTCCATTAATAAAATATCTGGTTTTTTATACAATGCTCTTGCAATTGCAATTCGTTGTTTTTGCCCCCCGGAAAGCATTGTTCCATTTTCGCCTATCTGTGTTTCAAAACCATTGGGCAGTTTTTCAACAAAATCACTAATACCTAATTGTTGCGATAATTCTAAAACTCTTTGGATGTTTGGAAACGAATCTCCTAATGCAATATTTTCGATAATATTTCCAGAAAACAAATTTAATTGCTGAGGAATAACACCAACTATTTTTCTTAAACTTTTATAATGAACAAATTGAACATCTAAATCTCCAATATAAATTTTACCCTCTTTTATCGGATACAAATTTTGAAGCAGAGAAATCAAAGTTGTTTTACCGCTCCCGCTTTCCCCAACTATAGCAGTTGTTTCATTCTTTTTGAATACTGCATTAAAGTTTTTAAAAACCTCCGCACGAGAGCCATATCGAAAAGAAACGTTTTCAAATTTTATATCGCCTAAGTTTTCTTTTGACAGCTCAACTTTATTTTCAGTTTCTTCTCTTTCTAAATCCATTATTTCAAAAAGCCTGTCAGCTGCAATCAAAGCATTTTGGGCTGTTTTATTCATATTAATAAGAGAGGCAACCGGTGAAGTAAAATATCCTATTAAAGCATAAAACGAAAATAATTCTCCGGGAGTAATAGCTCTGTCAATTACATAACCAGAACCAATCCACATTAAAATTACCGTAAAAAGAGAAGCTAAAAATTGTGTAGAAGTGGCAGCGAAAACTACATTTAATCCCGATTTATAGGTGGTAAACAAAAGCTTTACAAATTTATTCTCTGTCTTTAAATTTGAAAATTCTTCTATTCCAAATTCTTTTACAGTTCTAACATGTGTGATGCTTTCGACTAGCTGGGTTTGCAGTTCTGCAGCATTTTCCATAACGTTTCTTTCGACTTTCTTATTGAATTTATTGAGTAAAAAATAAATTAAAACATAAAAAGGGATAACCAAAACAATAACCAAAGCCAGTTTCCAGTAATAGGTAAACATTAAGGCAAATGAAAAAATAACAATGAAAATATTCACAATCATTTCTATTGCAGTTTCATTAATAAAAGACCGGATTTTTACCGCATCATTTATTCTTGAAGTAATTTCTCCTATCTGCATGGTGTCAAAAAAACGCTGTGGTAAATGAAGCAGATGTTTGTAGTAACCTAAGATTAATTTCGCATCTATTAACTGCCCTGTTTTCATGACAAAAATACTTTTCTTTGAGCCAATATAGGCTTGAAGCAAAATAATCGCAATCATTGAAATACTCAGCAAATTCAACAAATTTCTATTGCCATCTACTAAAACATAATCTGTTATTTTTTGGATATAAACAGACATCGCCAATCCTAAAACCGTAAAGACTATTGCCCCAGTTAAAGCCTGAACTAAAACAATCTTATGCGGCTGAATTAAATTCCAAAACCGTTTTATAGGAGAAGTTTTTTCGTTTCTAATTTTAAAATCATCATTTGGAGCAAAAAGAATTAAAACTCCTGACCATATTTTTTGAAATGCTTCAAAAGTGTAGGTTTCCATTTTTCCAAAACCAGGATCCATAACGGTAATGGCAGATTTTTCAACTTTATAGATTACTACATAATGATGATACTGTTCTTTTGTAACAATATGAGCGATAGCCGGAAGCGGAATTTTATTAAGAGAATCGAAACCTCCTTTTACACCTTTTGCGGTAAATCCCATTTTCTCAGCGGCTTCAATTATTCCAAGAACATTGGTGCCCCGCTTATCAGTATTGGCATACTGGCGTATTCTCGCTATAGGAAGATTAACTTTGAAATGGTTTCCAATAGATGCCAGACAAGCAGCACCACAATCTTTAATATCATGCTGTTTTATTTTTATGGAAGCCATTATTTTCGTTGTTTTGGATTTAACCAATCATCAATTTTGTCAAATAACAAATCAAACAGGCTTCTGCGGGTTATAGTATATCTTATGGTTAAAGTCATTCCTTTAGAAACATTGATTTTGTAACCAGATTTTAAATGCAAAGTCTTAGAGTTTAATGCGCATCGCACTTTAAAAAAAGCCTGATCACCCTGTATGGTAATGTTTTTGTCTATATCAATTACTTTTCCTTCCAGTAATCCCCACTGATTGTAATTGAAAGCATCAAGCTGAAATTTTACTTTTTGGTTCTTCCTGATTAAACCTATATCATTTGGAGAAACAGTACTTTCTACAATTAGATGATCAGCCGAAGAAATGACTGCAATAGATTGCGAAGCATTTACAAAAGAACCTTTTTGAATACCTGAATAATTTTCTATTGTGCCAGAAATAGGGGCTAAAACAACATAATTGTTTGACTCAGCATTAATTTTAGCGACTGTTCCGCTATGATTTTTTAAACGCTCCTCTAAATCTCTTTTCTGGTTTTCCCATGTTACTTTTTGCTGACTTATAAAACTTAACATAGCGAGTTTGGCTATTTGCAATTCATGCTCGTATTTTTCAAATTCTGCCTTGGCAATAATTTCTTTATTGTACAAAACTTTATTCCGATCGTAATTTATTTGAGCTTGCGAGATTTTGCTCTGCAGTTCATTTTTACCTGATTGAAATTTAAAAAAATCTTCACGAGCCGTAGAGGTGCGTAAGTACATTGTTTGATTCTTCAAAAGATTTGAAATATCCTGCAGCAGCAATGAAACAGAACGAGACAATGTATCCTGAGTTCCTTTATCGCTTTCGAGGTTTTCTTTAGAGATTTTTAAAAGTGTGTCTCCTCTTTTTACAAAGGCATTATTCTTTAAATTTATCGCCTCCACTCTGCCGTTTACCATTGTAAAAACAGGAACATTATCGGTTTTACTGCGAATTATACCACGGCTCTGACTGCTGATGTCGATTTTAATTACAGGCAGTAATCCTAAAAAAATTAGAATCGCTAAGAGAATAATAAAATAGATTGAAAAACTCTTTGTTTTGTTTTTTGCCCTTAAATTTTCGAGAGTATTTATTGGGTCTGAACTGAAATGCATTATTTAAGATTTAAATATAATTATTAAAAAAAACCAACTGAATAATCCAATAAACAAAAGATTACAGCTAAGAATATTATCAATCCTATAACTTGAATTCATAAAGAGATTGAATTATTTTTGGTATTTTTAAATGTTACATTTAAAACTGTAAAGACCTAAAATCATCGATTATTTTTTTTGCTTCATTATAATCTTCAAAAACCATAATGGAGAAACTTTCAAGTAATGCTTTTAAAACTATTGCTTGCTCTTTACTTCCTTGATAAACGGACAGTCTATTTTGCTGCTCAATCATTTTATTTTATGTATTTAATCAATAATTATAAACCCTACTTTACTTTTATGATCTAAAATATTATGATTTAATCCTACTTTAAGTATCAAATAAGAGTAAATAAAATCTCCAACAGCACCTAAAGTCATCGAAAACCCAATAAATAAAAAAAACAAATTATTATAAAGAAATCCATAGATTGAAGGCAATAAACCTAATATAAAAAAGGGTGCAAGTGCAACAATCAACATTCTTTTTGATGATAAAGGTTCTATACAGTTTGCAAAAGGCATTAAATACTTTTTTAAAAACCCAAATTTCACCGATTCCCATCCTTTTTTTGAAAATAGTGCCATGAAAAAGCCGTGAACAAGTTCATGTAAAATTATTGCCGCAAAAAGAATTAAGTTAGGCATCATTAGAACTAAAAAAGTATTAATTTTTTTGTTATCAGAAACCTGAAATAGTGCTTTTATGCTTTTCAAGTTCTCTGTAAAATGTTCATTCCATGTAAAATATAAAATCAACAAAAAGAGTATAATAATGGGAATGCTTATTATAATTCCTAAAAATTGTACTTTTTTTGAATCAATAGAAATTTCCTTCATTTTCAATTATTTTATAATTTTCAATTTCTAACAACTCTTGTGGAATTTCGATTTTTTCAATCGATATTAGTTCTGTTTCGACAGTTTGCTTCATTAGGTTTAAACATATTTCCGTTTTATTATAAGCTAAAATTTCATTTTGGTCTAACAAAACTCATTAGCTGATTTTTCATGTTAAAATTAAAATAAGCCGAATAAGCTGTCTGGCAAAAATCTGCATTAAAAATTGTTTTTATTACGCATTTAAAAGTGTCATCTTCATTATAATAATTATAAAGATTCGATTCAAATTCAAAAATATTTTCAGAATTTGTTTTTTTAGTTCTCTGAAAAAATCCTATTCTTTTTGAAATAATTTCATTTTGTTTTTGTAAATGCGAAAAATCTATTGGTGATAAATGAAATGTTTCTGAGTTTATTAAATAAATTTTATCATATTTTTTTAGATAAACACTTTTTTTATTTTCTAAAAATATAAGTACGATGGAATCATTTAATAATATTTTTTGTGAAATATTATTTTCTCCAAATCTTAAATTAAACTGTAAAGAGTACATAAACTTATAAGTCATTTTAAGGTGGTGTCTGAAAGACACCACCTGCAAGATTAAATCAATAATGCACAAGCCATACCTGCTGCAAAACATACAATAACGAGACCAATCAATATGCCCCCATCAATGTCAATCATTTCTTCTGTCGATAATGGAGAGACATTTAGTTCTATTAAATTTATCATTTTTATGTTTTTTAGTTATTTAAGAATAATAATACACAATTGCACAACCTACAGCAAAACCTACACACCATGCAGCACCATAAACTAATAAAGGAGCAATCCCTCCTTCAATTTCTTGTTTCTCCCTAGTGTTTAGTTCGACTAAACCACAATCTTCTAAATTTATCATTGTTAGTTCCATAAATTATAAAATTTAAAATGTTAATAAATAAATTAAAACAAAATCATTTTCCCGGGAACATTTTTGTTAAGGCAAACTTATCATACTTCCGTCCA
Organism: Flavobacterium sp. FG19; assembly: GCF_057809475.1. Classification (NCBI taxonomy): domain Bacteria; kingdom Pseudomonadati; phylum Bacteroidota; class Flavobacteriia; order Flavobacteriales; family Flavobacteriaceae; genus Flavobacterium; species Flavobacterium sp. FG19. The sequence continues at coordinate 112,616 of NZ_JBMDKA010000021.1, forward strand.
ATAAACTTGGACGGAAGTATAAATCACCATTTTTTTTATAGATTCATCATTTTTAATGATTTAAAAGAAAGGAAAATGCCCATAAAAAAATTGATTTATTTTTTGCGAAGGTTTTTATAAGTACTTTTCGAGGCTGAACTGAAATTCATAAACTTTTTACTTATAAAAAACGAAACACTACAATAGCATTTATTGAACTACTGTAGTGTTTGTTATGAGAATACTATAGGTAGAAATTTTGATTGAGAATATACTATTTCAATGTATATAATTATTATAAAAAAATAATTATGAGTTTAGAAACTGACCAATAGCATAACCACACAAGTACGCAAATGCCGCAATAAGGACAGCATATCTGATAATTTTTAAGGCAGGTGTTTCCATAATACTTTTCTTTTTAATTTAAGAAATCTAAAAATAATTTTATTGAGCTATTATCGTGTTTTAACCATTTAATTAATTAGAACAAATAATTACAAACTCTTCCAATTATATAGCCCAGAACATATAATGCAAAAGCTATATAAATGACATATTGAATACTATAGATTTTTCTGTACTTTAACATTACAAACGATTTTAGTTTAACAGGTAATAAATAGTTTTACCCATAACTTTTCCACCGTAGTACGAAAAAATTACTAAACTTAAAGCAGCCGCGATAATTTCTAATTTTATACTAGTTTTCATTTTTACATAGTTTTATAATTATTGTCATTTTTTATCCAAAAATTTTATTTCGCCATGATTCTTCCTAAATAGAACCCTATATAGAATAAAGCAAAGGCTGTAATAAAGAGATAAGAAATAAAACTAAGTGTATTTACTCTTGCATAAAGAGCAATTTTGCTGGTTGTCTTTTTCATGTTTTTCTTTAATAATTAATTTTTTCTTTTTTTGAACTCAAAAATTCTTAAACCCTAGTGATTTACTTTGCCATTAGAGTTCCAATTACAGCGCCTTTTTCAAAAGACCAAATTGAAAGCACCAGAACTACCATAGTTAATAGCATAATTAACCAATATTTTTTATCCGTTTTTTTCATGTTTTTATAATTTTGTTTATATCTAACCTACTTCATAGGTCTTACTAAATTCTTTACTGCTGTTTTTTCTAAATTCTATATATAATTTTCGAAGTAACAAAAACACAAGGAGCAATACAGGAAAAACAAAAATTATAAAATCAAAAAAGTAGTAATCATTTAATAGCAAATAATATTGTATTGCCGTTTGATTATTTTGATTGTATAAACTTGCCCAACAATTATTTAATGAAAATACAATGCTCGTAGTTATTACAAAAACAGGAATGCAGGATCCAAACAAAACAAGTATTTTTTTTAAATTAAAATAAGTAAGCCAATCTTTTATTTTTGAGGTGGATTTATCGAAAAAAAATAAATTGAAATATTCTTTTAAATTAGTTGCTTTTATAAAAAACAAACTTTTATTTTTAACATAAAACACATAACAGGCTACTAAGAGAAGTGCCAAAATCACTTCCATTAAAAAGAAAGTTTCCATCTCCATTCCCGTCATTTTTACAATAAGATTCTGTTCTTCTTTTTGAAAATTTTTAATACCTGCTTTTGTTGTATATAAATCTATTACTCTAAAAAGAAAGATTAATATGCTTACGAGGAATACCTTTTTCATACTAAAAAAAAATTTAGATGAGGAATCTAAAAAATCCCTCATCTAAAAATAAACTTGTTTACCAAGAATAAACCATATCATATGCATTTGAGACACCAGATAAATATGCGTGACCCGAGAATCTAATAAATTCACCTACTCTGTACGCAAAGGTTGCACCTCCACAAATTTCATTTGCTTCTTCTATTGTTATTTCTTCCAAATTTTCCATATTAAATTATTTTAGTTAAAAAATTTCTTAATAAATCCTTCTATAGAATCCCATCGTGAAAAAACAAATAAAAGAAAAACAAAAAGTATAATTTTAAAAAAAACATTTATCATTCTCTTTTTTCCGGTTAATTTACCTTGATTTTTCATAATAATTCTATTAAATTTTTTAAGACATAATTAATTTTTACAAGGCAGACCTTTTAGTCCTCTCTCAAAATTATCCCAATCTGCTATACATGCAGTCGCAATAGCTCCAAGAACTACTAACCAGATTCCTCCCTCAATTTCTTGTACTTCCTGAGTATTGAGCTCTACTAAATTTAATTCTTCTAAATTCATAGTTCTTAAATTTTAAATGGTTAATTAATAAATTTCAACAAAATCATTTTCCCGGGAACGTTTTTGTTAAGGCAAACTTATCATAGTTCCGTCCAATAAACTTGGACGGAAGTAAGAACCTCCAAAAATTTCTCTAGATTCATCATTTTTAATGATTTTAAGTGATAAATTAAATACCAGTTCAAATGGGGTTTCGTAGTAAAAGGTCTGTCTTTTTTTACAGTATTTAAGAGGAGCATCCAATTCTTTAATTACCTCTAATTGGTTATAAAGCTGGCTCCTGCTTAAATGCAGTTTTCGGGCAAAAACAGTAGGTGCCCCTGTTTTTTCCCCACAAATTAGTTTGTGGATCCTTTTTATCCTTTCAATTTGTTTAATAAAATTCATGACATGAAGTTTAAAAATTAATAAATAATGTGATGTTTTCATTTTTTTTTACTAGTTAATAATTGTCATGTTTTTATGGAATCATGAAAGTAAAATGGAAAGTTTTAAAACCGGAAGAAAATAAGTTTTTAAAGTATCAGAATAAGACATTTGTAACAATCTGTACAAAAGAATTACTAATAACCAGAGTCTAAAAATGATGTTTATAATGCCATAGTAAAAACTAAGAACAATTATTAACAAACATTTAAAACCTTAAGTATTATATTGCGGTCTTAAATTAAATCAGAAAACGCTACTTTTGTGCGTTAAATACGAACTAAAAAAACAAAATGGATATAGTTATCAAACTTTCTCAATTTCTATTGAGTTTATCTTTACTTATTATTCTTCACGAATTAGGACATTTTATTCCTGCTAAAATATTTAAAACCAGAGTCGAAAAATTTTACTTGTTTTTTGATGTCAAATATTCCCTTTTAAAAAAGAAAATCGGCGAAACAGAATACGGAATCGGATGGCTGCCGCTTGGAGGTTATGTAAAGATCTCGGGTATGATTGACGAAAGTATGGACAAGGAGCAAATGGCACTTCCGCCGCAGCCCTGGGAATTTCGTACTAAACCGGCATGGCAGCGTTTAATTATTATGCTGGGCGGTGTTACGGTTAACTTTATTCTGGCCTTTATTATTTATATAGGAATGGCTTTTGCTTACGGAGACACTTATATTGCTAATGCCGATATAAAAGACGGTATCTGGGTTGAAAATCCAGTAATGGCTAAAGCGGGCTTTAAAACCGGAGATAAACTAATTTCTATTAACGGAAAAAAAGTAGAAAATTACGACAGTAATTTAAACATGAATATCATCATGGCTCAACATGTAGTGGTTGAGAGAAACGGAAAACAGGAAACCATCAATATCCCTCAGGATTTTGTTGACCAGTTATCAAAACATGAAAAAGGGATGCTGGTATCGCTTCGAATTCCTTTTGCTATTGGAAAAGTAGCCGAAGATTCTCCAAACCAAAACTTAAAACCAAAAGACATCATTCTTTCGTTAAACGGAACAAAGGTTAAATATTTTGACGAGGCGAAAACAATTCTCGAAGCCTATAAAGGAAAAACAATCCCGGCAGTCATTTTACGTGATTTAAAAGAAACAACCATAAATGTAAAAGTTTCTGCTACAGGAAAACTAGGCGTAAACCCTGGCGGATTAGATATAAAAACGCTTGAAAAACTGGGTTACTATAAAGTAAGCACCAAAGAATACAGTTTCTTCGAATCGATTCCGGTGGGAATCCAAAAAGGAAAAGATCAGTTAGTAGGTTATGGAAAACAGCTGAAAATGATTTTTAACCCGGAAACAAAAGCATACAAACAAGTGGGTGGTTTTGCTGCGATTTACAATATTTTTCCAAGTTACTGGAGCTGGGAAACCTTTTGGTCTATCACCGCTTTATTATCAATTATGCTTGGGGTAATGAATTTATTGCCAATTCCGGCTCTTGACGGCGGTCATGTGATGTTTTTATTATATGAAATGATCAGCGGTAAAAAACCAAGCGATAAATTCCTTGAAAACGCTCAAATGGTTGGTTTCGTATTACTTATCGCATTGCTTTTATTTGCTAACGGTAACGACATTTACAAGGCAATTGTGGGCAGGTAAAAAAATTTGATAAAAAGAGTGAAAATGTTTTTGAGAAACTAAAAATAGTTTTATATTTGCACTCGCTAAAAAGAGCAACAACTTCCTCCTTAGCTCAGTTGGTTAGAGCATCTGACTGTTAATCAGAGGGTCCTTGGTTCGAGCCCAAGAGGGGGAGCAACTTTTTTTAGCAAACATATTTACCTTTAAGGTGATTCCTCCTTAGCTCAGTTGGTTAGAGCATCTGACTGTTAATCAGAGGGTCCTTGG
>NZ_JBMDKA010000022.1:0-115712 GCF_057809475.1 Flavobacterium sp. FG19
CCGCAGGAACACAACGTATGTCCTCGACGATTATTCATTTCGCAGGATTAAATCGGAATGCTCAACGATACGTTCCCCGTGGTTGAAACCACGGGCTATATTTGACAAACAATACGCAAATGAAAACATAGCCTGCGGTTTCAACCGTAGGAACACAATGTATATCCTTGACGATTATTTATTTCGCAGGATTAAATAAATGCTCAACGATACATTCCCCGTGGTTAAAACCACGGGCTATAGCTATATTTGATAAAACATGATATAAATCATAGAAATCTAATCTACCCCCACATTATTTTTGCCAATTGTTAGAATGACTGATTGAAAAATCATTTCATTGAAATAATAGAATCAAAAATGACAATTAACAATACAATTGAACTCATGGCTCCGGCTGGAGACTTTGAGTCGCTTCAGGCTGCCTTAGATAATGGCTGTGATTCCGTATATTTTGGCGTGGAACAGCTTAATATGCGTGCACGTTCGACAATGAATTTTACGATTGATGATTTAAAAGAAATTGCCAATCGTTGTGAAGCCAAAAACGTTCGCAGTTATCTTACGTTAAACACCATTATTTATGATCATGATTTATCGGTTGTAAAAACATTATTGATCAAAGCCAAAGAAGCCAATATTACAGCCGTAATTGCTTCGGATCAAGCAGTAATTGCTATGGCAAGATCGATTGGAATGGAAGTTCATATTTCAACACAGTTGAATGTTACCAATATCGAAACCATTAAATTCTACAGTTTATTTGCCGATACAATGGTTTTAAGCCGAGAATTAAGCTTACGCCAAGTAAAGAACATTACAGATCAAATCGAAAAAGAACAGATCAAAGGGCCAAACGGGAATTTAGTCGAAATCGAAATTTTTGGACATGGTGCTTTGTGTATGGCGGTTTCGGGGAAATGTTATTTGAGTCTGCATTCGCATAATTCATCTGCGAATCGCGGCGCCTGCAAACAAAACTGCCGAAAAAAATATACCGTTATTGATCAGGAAACTGGTTTCGAAATCGAATTGGATAACGAATACATGATGTCGCCTAAAGATTTATGTACGCTGGATTTCTTAGATCAAGTTATTGATTCCGGGATTAAAGTTTTAAAAATCGAAGGACGAGGCCGTGCGCCAGAATATGTAGCCACAGTAACCAAAACCTATCGTGAGGCTATTGATGCATATTATGATGGCACTTTCTCAAAAGAAAAAACTGTAGAATGGATGAAAGCTTTGGAAACAGTTTACAATCGAGGTTTCTGGTCGGGTTATTATCTAGGTCAGGAATTAGGAGAATGGAGTGATGTTCCAGGTTCTATTGCAACGCAGAAAAAGGTTTATGTTGGAAAAGGAACGCATTATTTCCCAAAAGCAGAGGTTGGTCAGTTTAAGATTGAAGCTTATGATATTAAAATAGGGGATAAAATTTTAGTTACGGGACCAAGCACAGGAGCTCAGGAAATGATTATTGATGAGATGTTTGTAAACGATGCAGCTGGAGATAAAGCAACAAAAGGCGATGATTGTAGTTTCAAATTACCATTCAGAATCAGAATGTCTGATAAGCTGTATAAAATTGTTGAAGCATAATGGTTATCATAACTTTACAAAGAGATAAATGTATTGGCTGTAATTATTGCGTTGAAATGGATCCGGTTCATTTTCAAATGTCCAAAAAAGATGGGAAATCGGTTTTGATTCATTCTGTAAATGCTAAAGGATTTTTTACGTTGAAATCACCAAATCATACTATTGTTGAGAGTTGTGAATTGGCGGCAAAAGCCTGTCCTGTGAAGATTATTACGGTTAAAGAGACTTAGAGTAATTACTAAAAAATATAGATTCTTCTAGTTAGACCTAACAGGTTTTTAAAACCTGTTAGGTCTTATTGCGCAAATAAAAGGTATACTATGCCTAATTTATAATTGGAGTGTTTTAGAATTAATCATTTGTAACGTTAACAAATTTGTTGTTGACTAATTTTTGTAAAGTTCCAGTTTTATTCTTTCCCTGCCAGTCAGATATTTTTCCATTGACATTAATTTTGATTCCGACTCCATTTGCGGTTTCATAAACTAGATATTTTATACTGCCACTGTTAAATTCAAGTTCATAATCTGTATTTTGTTTTTTAAATTTAAAAGTCGATTTATCTGCTTTTTCAGGACTGGACGGATATGCAAAAGAGATAAATTTATATTCGTCGTTTTGTTGAAAACCATAGTACAGGATATCTTTAACCTTAAACAAGAGTATCCGACCTTTTCCGTTTTTAGTATCGAAAGAAAGAATTTTGTCTAAACCTGGTTCATAAACAGATAAGGAAGAAAAAGAAGCCCAATTGTTGTCTTTCCATTTTTTGCCCGTTATTGTTGAAAATGGAGAAAACGAATCGGCTCTTTCTTCAAAAGTGGCTATTTCTTTAACTTTTATTCCAGAAATACTATAGTAAGAAGAAACATGAAGTGCAGCGCCACCACTGCTCGAAGTGATAATGCGTTTGTTTTTAGAATCAATTTCAAATGAACCTCCCCGTACACAGTAAGCTTCATTGTATAAGCGACTGATATCAGGACTGCTGAGGAAATTTCCAGGTGTATTGATAAAAACATAGGCTGTTGCCTGAGCTGTATAACAGCCATCGTCGTTTATATCCGTTTCATGGATTACAATGTCTTGTCTGCCATCAAAGTTTACGTCACCTAATACCTGAATGTTTTTATCTGTGATACTTTTAAATGTTGCTGTTTTGGCTGTTTTATTTATTTCTGGTGTAGAAAGTTCACTTGCACCAAACTCAAGTACCGCTTTTTTACTTTCGTTTTCAGTGAGTTTATAATATTGCTTTGTCTCAGACTCCGTTTTATGACTGATAAAATACAAAGTATAACCTTTCATGAAATCATTAATTATATAAGCTTTCTGTGCCTTTACAGTAAACATTCCAGAGATAATGAAGAGCATTAAAATCTTTACTTTCATGTTTTTAGTATTGATGAGGTTTTTATCGGTTATCTGATACATCTAATTCATCGAAATCGCTGATATCGGATAATCTAAGAAGTTTGTTTGGAGGAAGTTTGGTTTCCGTTTTTTCAAAAATTTCATCACCGTCATAGGTGTTTTCGTTGACGTTCTGATTGACAATCTTTTTTCGGGTCAGGAAATTGATGCTGGTTTCGGTAAGTGTAACTGGTCCATGATTACTGCTGGCATCATAACCTATCAGTTCAAAATCATTGTTTTGATATCTAAAAGTATATTCCCAATAGCCGTATCTGCCGTGTCGGTAGGCAATATATAGTTTACCGTTTTTTATTTCGAGGTCAAGTTCAGGAGCATAGTAAACGCCTCCTTCTTCATTTTCAGACGAAAAACAATCGTAGTTTTTAACTGCCAGTTCGTAGCCGTTATTTTTGTGGATTAAAGCTATAATTCCTCTGCGGTTTCGGTCTAGTTTACCACGATATTCGTCTGTAATGACTTTACTTTTATCGGTACCCTTGATGATGAGAATATAATCTTCTAATCCGTCTTTATTAAAATCACCCGTAATGGTGTCAAAAGGAACATATCCTTTCGGAATAAAATCTTCTGGTTTTTTCTTTATATCGACTGAGGCTGTATCTCCTTCAAAAACTTCTTCAACGACAGGTATTTCTGAAACCTGAACAGCTTCGGTTTTTTCTGGTGTCTTTTTACAGCTTGCAATTGAAAGCAGTAAAATAATTGTAAATACATTAAATAACTTATTCATAAACAGATAGTATTTTGGCTTTTAATTTTTGAATTGTTTTTTGGATATTAATTTCCATTTTCCGTTTTTTCCAACATACTCATAATCATATATTTGTTTTCCGGTTCGATCCTCATAGTGTTTTTTTAGCGGGATTATAGTAAAATCATTTTCTAATCTATAGCTACTTTCTTCTGATGTTCCAAAAGCACTTCCATAACGTTCTGTATTTATAGTCTTCGTTTTTTTGTCAAATTCGGGTCTGCTCCAAATATAGGTTTGGTCAACGGTATTGTATAGCTTAATGAGTTTTTGTTTCTTTTGGTCATTAATAAAAATAATCGTCCATTCGTTGCCATTCATATTAGAGCTTACCCAACACAGTAGATCTTCGTCGCCGTCATTGTCAAAATCGCTGATTTTGAATCTTGAAGTAATTATATCCCCATCAAAATTCCAGAAAAAAGACTCATAATCTATATTTTCCTGAAACTGAAATTTGTTGTTTTTAAATTGATAAAGCGATGCTATCGAATCACTTTGTAATTGGAAATAATATTTTAAGAGAATCTTTCCTTTCAATTCAAATTCACACTTTGGTCTTTCTTTAGTAAAATTAATAAGACCGTCACTCAAAGTATCAGCAGGATTAATTTTAAAAATAAGAAACTTTGTAGAATCTGGTTCTTCAGGAATTTTTTCTTTAACTGTTGAAATCACTGTTTTTTGTTCTTCTACTTTTTTATTTTTTGATTTACTACAACTAATGTTTCCTAATACTATTAAAAGCACTACTGTAAAAAACAAGCACTTGTTCATATCGATTTAATGTTGAGGTTCTAAGGGTTTTCCTAAGATTAATGTTTTGTTTTAGATATTAATTTCCATTTTCCGTTTTTTCCAACATATTCATAATCATATATTTTTTTTCCGGTTCGATCCTGGTAATGTTTTTTTAGCGGTATAATAGTAAGATCATTTTCTAATCTATAACTGCTTTCTTCAGATGTTCCAAAAACACTTCCATAAAGCTCTGTGTCTATAGTTTTTGTTTTTTTGTTAAATATGGGTCTGTTCCAAATGTAAGTGTCATCAGCTGTATTGTAAAGTCTCACCAGTTTTTGCTGTTTTTGGTCATTAATAAAAATAACTGTCCATTCGTTTGTATTTACATTCGAATAGACCCAGCAGACTAAATCTTCATCTCCATCATGATCAAAGTCTGTTACTTTAAAATTTGACATTACGACATTATTGTCTAAGAGCCACATAAAAGGCTGATAATATAAACTTTCCTGACGTTGAAGTTTGTTTTTTTTAAATTGATGCAATGACGCTGTGGAATCATTTTCGAGATAAAAAGTATATTTTAACGGAATTTTTCCTTTCAGTGTAAATTCACATTTTGGTTTTCCTTTGGAATAATCAATTTCATCCAAGTCTGAAATTTTTTTCGGATGATTAACCTCAAAACCAAGCATATATTCTGAGGGTTTTCTCGTTTGAGAAAATGCAGAATTGTATAGTAACAGAAAAAGTAAAAAAGAATATTTCATTGTGGTTTATACTATTTAGGTTTTTTAAAAGGGAAATTTATAATACAAAATCCACATTTTTGTATCGTTCGTAGTACTGGCTTTCTTCCGGGATTTCTCCATTTGCCATTCTTTCTGTTATTTCCCTTTGAATTTGAATTTCTTCTTTAAGCAGTTTGTTCCAATATTCGGGGTTGTCTGAGAAATTTTCATAATAATCTAAGATATCAATAACCAATAGAAAATTAGAAATAACATTTTGTGGTTTTTCCAGACTATAAATGCAATTTTCCAGTCCGCTCAGGATGTTGACTTCCATAGGTTCGAGTTCGACAAAGTCATCAGCATATTCATCTGTTTCGGCATCATATTTTTCCAAGGCCTCTTTAATATACCAAGTGGTATTATTTTCTAAGTCTTTAATAAACTGCTCTTTAGTTGTTTTTATTCCCAAATGATCTTCCAGACATTCTGTTACATCAGGCAGCAGGAAATAGAATTGGGCAAAGGCAAAGGTGATTCTTTTGTTCTGAAGCGGATATAGTTCTTTTAGATTATGTTCTAAAAAAGCAGTGTGCTGTTTTAGTATAGTTAAAAGCTTAAACATATTATGATTATTTAAATTATCTGAAATTAAGCTTTACCAAATTTTCCACCAGGGTTTATTTTTAGGAGCAGTATTTTCCTGATCTATTATGCTCATAGCGTTGTATGTACCATCAATTTCTCTTAAAGCAAAACCTAAAAAATCATTTTTGTTTACTCCGGAGTGCTGGTGTGGCTGAACCATTAACTGGTATGCTCCAATATTGGTTGTAGCAGAAAATTTCTCGACACGGCCCCAAACCAGTTCCGGTCTGATTTCAGGATCTTTTGAAAATAAGAATATCTGAATATCATCCGGATAGCCATTGGCTCTTAAATGATCAAAACTCGGATTGTTTCTAAATTCAGTTAAATCATTTCTTTCATAGATTCCCAAATCGGAAGGATTTACTAATTGATGATTTTTCAAAAAAGAATCTTCGATCAGCTGATAAGGGGTTTCTGAAAATTGGGCATATCGAATAATAATCCGGAGCTCTTTATCAGACAAAGTATCCGTAAATTCTATTGTATCATCGACTCTGTTAAATAGTTTTATTACGTCTAGCGTAATTCCTGCCACATGATCAATGTAGATATATCCTAAAAGATGATCACCTGAGAGATCATATAAACCATTTGCAATAGCAGGATAATTTTGGAAATTGTCAATCGTTATCCATTTTCCACAAATGTCCCTGTCGTTTTTTGATGTATTCATTATGATGTTTTATGAGGTTTATTTTTTAAAGAATTTCTTTGTTACTTTCTGACAAACCATCAAACTAATAACCGCCAATATAAAAGCAACTACAATATCAAATACTAAGTTTAGGAAAATAAACCTCGTCACTTCTGCATTTGGAGCGGGCACGTCCATTCCGCCATACAAAACATAGAACGAAGCCGGAAAACCATACATGTCGTTTCCGTCTACTTTCATTTGCAGACTGGCAGTGGAGAAGGTGAGTACCGTAAAAATTACGATTGTTAGCAGAAAGATTGTTATAAATTTCTTCATTGTTAGATTTTTAAGCCTGCTGTGTTTTTTATTCATTGAATATTACACTGAAATCTCCGGACATAAACACAAAATCACCAATTTAAAGATAAGAAAACAAACTGCCATTTGTCTTCATATTCAATAATATAAGTTGACCAGCTCCACCATTCAAAAATGACAACAATATCAGTTGAAGTGTTTAAATCTATAAGACCGGTTAGTTCTTTTCTGGCTTCGGTTATTTTTGGGTCCCGATTTTTAAATACATTATGTATACTTTCCAGAAACTCTTTGGGTTCTAAATGTTTAAATTTAATTCTTTCTTCCTCATCTTCCCAGTCGTCAAAAGGATCATCTTCTATCTGAATATAACATTGACAAATAAAATCATAAATCGTATTGTTACTGTTTTTAGAATATTCGAATAAGGAATATTCATGATACACAGAATCGTATTCAAAAGAGTTTTCGAAAACAATCTGATTTGAAAAATCATTTGTCAAACCTTGATTCTTCCATTTATTCCAGCTTTCTTTAAGAGCGTTAATATCAATTGTTGTTTTTTTTGACATGGTTGGTTTTCTATATTTCTTACTAAATGAATTTTTTGGGATTCAGTTTTTTGTTTTTAATTGTCACGTTTCAGCTTTTGTCTGAATCCTATAATAAGTCCACTAAAGTAGTCAATATCTTACTTGTTCTAAGTGGTTTTTGTATTTTATTCTTTATGAATTCTCTTTGTGTTTATGGTAACAAGCAAGATGCTCGCACCAGCAGGAGGTACAAAACTTGGTAAACCTGCCTACGATTTAAAGTAGTGAAATTCGACCACTTTAAAATCGGGATTGTGTATTTGCTTCAGGTACCTAAAAATTCAAGTGTATAACGGTTTATAGTGTGGAGTTGTGTGTCATTTTACCAAAGTGAAATGGTCAAAACTGAATTTGCAAGATTAAATTATTCTTTATAAGTTTGTATCCAAATGAATACAGTTTGAAAAATGTACTTTATTGAAAAGACAATAGAATTTGATAAGTGGCTTAAGAAGCTAAATGACTTGAGAGCAAAAGCAAAAATTTTGTATCGTCTTCAAAAATTAGAAAAAGACGAACATTTTGGAGATTGTGAACCTGTTGGAGATGGAATTAGAGAATTGAAAATCAACTTTGCAAAAGGTTACAGAGTATATTTCAAAGAAATTGATGGAAAAGTTATTATTCTGCTTATTGGCGGAGATAAATCAACCCAGCAAAAAGACATTGAAAAAGCAAAAGAGATTTGGGAAAAATTAAAAAAATAAAAATGGAAACATCAAAATTTGATATAGCAGATTATTTGGATAACAATGAAATGATTATCGAATATTTAAATACAGTTTTGGAAGAAGGTAATGACACTGAAATTGTTACTGCTATTGGACATATTGCAAAAGCAATTGGTATGACCAAAATTGCGGAAGAAACCGGATTGAGCAGACCAAGTCTGTACAAAGCATTGTCAGAAGGTGCCAAGCCACAGTTTTCAACAATACTAAAAGTCTTGAAAGCCGTTGGAGGACAAATACATATAAACCCGGTAACTAACACTTAAAAAACATTAGATAAGGGGGTTTATTTTGAGTGGTTTTATTCTTTGTCGATTCTCTTTATGTGTATAAGTAATAGCAAGATGATCACAATGGCGAGGGAACTAAAAAAGCAAATAAATCAGATACAATATCTTACAAAAATAAATTTAACCGTATATTTTCTTATCTTTGAAACTCAGGATTTTTAATCCAAATCGCTTTATTTTTGAGTTTTTAGAAAACGAACATTCATTATGGAACAGAAAATACATCAGGGAAGAAACGTAAAACGTTTTAGAGAAATGCTTAACATCAAGCAGGAAGCTTTGGCTTATGATCTGGGAGAAGAATGGAGTCAAAAGAAAATTTCGATACTGGAACAAAAAGAGGTAATTGAAGAAAACCTGCTGAAACAAATTTCGGCTATATTAAAAATCCCTGTTGAAGCTTTTCAGAATTTTGATGAAGAAAAGGCCGTAAGTTTTATATCAAATACATTTGGTGACCATGCTTTTAGCAATGCTTGTGTTGGAAATCCTAATTCAACTTTTAACATTAATACTGTTGAAGAAATAAAAAAACTACACGAAGAAAAAATTGCCCTGTACGAGCGTATGCTAAAAGAGAAAGAGGATATGATGATAAGGCTTGAAAAATTAATCAATAAGTAATTATTTATAAAGATATATTGATTTTATAGAGAGACTTTTAAAGTCTCTTTTTTTATTCTTTGCCGGTTCTCTTTGTGTTTATGGGTACGAGCAAGATGCTCGCACCAGCGGGAGAGCAGAAGGTAAGCTGCATTTTGAATGTTGTTTTCTTGTCAGTCAAAATCAAAGTACAGTCTATATTTTTTACAGGTTAAACATTGAAATAAATATCCTTGACAGGAACCGTTATTTTTCAGGACTTTTGGCAAATCTTCTTTCTTTAGTCCAAATTCTGTGCAATCACTATCCAAATCAACAAATTCGTCTAGTTTGTCTTCTATTTCTGCCCAACCGACATAACCTACAAAAGCACATAAATCGTCACAATGTCCAAGCCAATAACCTTGTTGCCAACTGCTGTATGCAGGCGTTCTTTCTGTCAATTCAATCAAATTCTCTTTTTTGTAGTTTATAATATTAGAGGTCGACGGGTCGGCTGAAATACCTTCGATACTTGCATAGTCCTGAAATTCCCCATCAAATTTTTTTGAAGCTTTTCCGCTCGAAATACACCAAGGGCAAAGTGCGTCTATATTTTCTACACTATAAAATGGGCCTGTATAGTAAATGGGAGTTTCTTTTGCACAACAGTCGCATATGATAACATTATCCGACTCAAAAACACCTGTTTCAACAGGATTGGGATGAAATTTAAAATAAGGCATTTCTCTACCGGCTACTATTCCTTTTGATTTCTTGATTTTGGGTTGTGGCTTAACAATATCTTTGTGCGTATTTAATTCCTGAAGTAAGCCTTTATCTTTTGGCTTACCTTCTAATTCAATCGCTTTTTCTAACAGTGAAATCGCTTCTTTGTAATCCATTGTATAGGTTTTCAACTGGGATTTCATGCGATAAAAATGGGCTGAATTTGGAAAATCTAAAATGGCCAGATTCAACATTTCGTCTGCTTTTTCAAACAACGGTTCAGCAACTTTTGAAGGGAGATAGTGTTCAAAATAAAATTTACCACTTTTGCTAATTGCTTGACCCAATACTTTACTGATTTCTTTAATTCTTTCGGTCATAATGATGTACTCTTTTAAATTTTACTGTCTCCTGAAATGTTGTTGGTTAATCGTATGTGTTTTCTGTTTAGTCGTTTATTAAGTCCACACAAACTTTCAAATCCTGACTTGCATCAAATACATTTTAAATTTATTATCGTTTGAATTTCTGATAGTTTTTGTTCCAATATTCTTTGATGAAACTCCATTTGTCTGCATTAGAATCTAAGACGGAATAAGGAAGTTTCTTTATCAGTTTCAAATTTTCTTCATCATTGTTAAGCACCTTTGAGATTTCAATACTCTGTGGGTCTTCTTCATCGTCACAACCTTTTCCATAGATATAACCTACTACAAGGGTTTCAAAATTTTTGAAAGTAAACAATTCGCTTGTCCAGTTCAGATCAGCACAGCCAGCCCGGGAATAGCTGTACCAATAATTGGGATTGGATTTTAGTTGAACTGGCTCGCTGATACGCCCAAAACCTCTGGATTTTACAAAAGTATTTTTTAAAGAATCATACAAATAAAGTTCATTTTCGCCACCACCTTGTGCTCTGCGAGAAAACAGGATATCAAAATAACCATCATTATTAAAATCTATAAATTCCTGATTATAAAGTCCTCCTTTGTCAATATAGGTTTTGAAAATTATCAAAGAATCCCTCTTAACCTGAACCAAAAGCGTATCACTTTTTTCTAAATTAGGGTCAATAATTGCAATGTTGAATATGTGTCCTTTGGCAAACAGCGTGGTATCAGAGTTGAAATAACTTTCTGTTTTTGTAGTATCAGCAGGCATTTTTGCTGAAACAACAATTGTGTTCCTTTTGTTACATGAAGTTAATACAGTTATTATTGTAATTATAAAAATGAATTTTGCTTTCATGTTTCTAATTTTTGTTTGCTGTTGTGCATTTTGCTATGATTATTTTAAAATAGAGCAAAATGAAAATATCATTTAACCAATAGATATCGCTGTAAACTAAAAATATTGGAGGAAGTTCCTCTTTACTATTTTTGAGGTTTGTCCCACTAAGGTTCTATCTTTTATAGTTTGGTTTATCAAGTAATATCGGTTTTGTATTGGCCAGAACCCATTTAGTGGCCAGTTCGCATAAAAAATTAAGGTCATCGGTTTCACCATCTCCATTTTTGCGAATATCTTTTATAATTATATCGGCTTTTTCAAGTTCGTTATGAGACAATGAATCATTGGAAGACAAATGGATAAAAAAAGCATCCAACATTTTTTTAAAATCGATATTCCAGTTTCCACCGCCATTTCGGTATATTTCATCTCTCACTTTTCCGGCAATTCGAACTACTTCGCCTTGTACGGTTGTTGAACTGCCTTTTGACGGTACTAAGAGTTCCCATAGTTCTTCGTATTGTTTTTCCCATGTTGTGCCAGTTACCAAAATCGGAGATACACCGTCATGCATAATACGTTTTTTAACAGGCGCGACATTGTACATTTTATAAAGTTCAGATAACGCATGGTCTGTTTCTGCTAAATAATCTTTATTGAAGTTTTCTCTGTGAAATTCAAAATCTTCTCCTCTTCGGGTAACTGCATCTTTCATGGTTTGCGTTATTTCCATATTTGGTGTTAAAAGTATTTTTGATATTTCGACCAGATTTACAAGGTTTATGTTGCTTGCTCTAAGCAAAGCACGTTCCAAAGGAGTTTGTTTGCTTTTATTCAACGCATTGGTATCTGCTCCATATTCAATCAGTTTTTTAACGGCATCAGCATTATAGCCACTACCGCTTGCAAAATGTAAAGGAGTATCTCCATAATTGTCGATGGCATGTACATTTGAACCGAGTTCTAATAAAGTAGAAACCTTTCCAGTGCGTATCATTGCATTTTGATGTAATGCAGTGCGATTATAAGTATCGACCGCCTCTAAATCTGCACCGTTTTGTACCAGCCAATGTATAAGTTCATCTGGAATACCCCAAAAACTTAACGCTGTCGTTTTTCCGTACCCGCCTCTGGCTTCTAATTCGCAGGTATCAAATACAGCTTTTAAAGCTTCAATGTCTTTCTTCTCAATTAATTCATTGAAATTTTTAGGTAGTGTTTTCTTTTTCTTAGCCATTTATTCAGATTGCTTTTTTAAAACCATTTATCTTTAAATTCCTATTTTGGCATTAATGTTATGTTTTTCAACATAAGCTTTAGCAGTATTCATCAGTTTTGAGAACTTAGCATCAATATCGTTTTGAGTCGAGGCATCAAAATTTGCGATTGCTTTTTCTATTTGTTCTGGAGAAGCTTTTTCATCTTTTAGTTTCGCAATGGGTAAATAACCTTCTTTTTGTTTTGCTATAGCATACTTAAAAAGGTCTTTTGATGCCTGAAGCAGTTCTTTATTGTCATCGTCTTCTGTTATTTCTGCGATACTTTTTAATCGGATTTCTAAGTTAGAAATATCATATTTAAAATAATCGTAGTAAGAAGAAGGAATCATTTTTTTCTGGCTCTCATCATATACTTGTGGTTCCGACTTTAATTTTTCATTAATTTCTTTACCTCCAAAACGGGATAATAAATTCGAGTTTAACGCCGCTATTTCAAAAGTTTTTTCCGGCGAAAGGTTTGTACAAGAGCTGGAAACCAAACTTGCAACGGTTACTACTAAAAACAGGATTGTGGTATTTAAGATTTTATTCATTGTATTATTTATCCTTTTAAGATTTTATTATTTATTTTAAAATTTAGCCATTTTCTTCCATGCTATTCAAAATAGGTCAAACTATCTTTTGCATTATCGATAATGTTTTGCGGGTATTCTGTATTTAGAGAAATACTCTTCATTACGTCCAGATATTTTTGATGTTCAGGATGATTATCATCGTTTATCAGACGATGTAATAAGCCCAAAGTATATTCTGTCGGTTTACGTTCAATAGATTGTAAAAGCAATTCTTCGTATCCGTTTTTATAATGGTTTTCCATAAAACTGCCTAATGGGCCAGGCCCACCATAATCTATATCAGGACTACGTTCAATCAGTTCAAAAATGGGTTCTATTGTGTTGAAATTATCTTCCATCGCTTCCAATTCGTCACGGATTTCATAAGCAGGGTCTATAAATTCATATTTATCTCCCGTTTCGTATGCTTTTTGAATGTATTGTTCCAGATTGGTAATGATTGTTTTAATTTGGGTTGTCATATTTTATTGTTTTTAAGATGTTGGGTGTAATTCATGTTTTTTTATTCAACACATAGAAACATAGATTTTATTTTAAAAAGGGGATTAAAAAGAAACCAGTTTCTAACACATAGCAAACTATGTTTGTTTTAATAAAGTGAAACGCCTTTGACGGTACCCTAAATCTATGTTTCTATGTGTTTGAATTAATTGAACCCAATGAGTTGTTATTTTTATCCTTTTAAGATTTTACTTTTTTCCGTATCAAATTCCTCCGAAGTCAAAATTCCGGCATCTAAAAGCTCTTTCAAATCCAGTAAGGCTTTCTTTTTGGCTTCCATCGAATTCCCTGCATCTGATGTTGCGGGTTCTTCCGTTTTGGTTTGAATTGGCGTTACAACCGTTCCTGAAGGTGCATATTTAAGAATCAGTTCTGTGATTTCATTAAAACCTTTCACATTCGAATAATCAATTGCTTTTTGTTCCTTAACGTTTACGATTGAGGCATCGGCTTTGTTGTCAAGAAGATATTTTACTACATCTTTCTTTCCGTTTGCAGCACTGTAATGCAAAGGTGTATTTCCAGATTCGTCCTGAATATTGATATTTGCTCCGGCTTCAATTAATAGTTTTACCATGCTGAGGTTTCCTTTTTTGGTGGCAACGTGTAAAAGACTTTCTCCGCCGTAATTGTAACTGCTGTTTAATGTAAAACTCGAATCGTTGGAAATGTTTGAAGCACTTACAACCCAATCCAAATAATCGTTCATAGACGAAGTATCGCCAGCGACTGGTTTGCTGTAATTGACATCAACGCCATTTTCTAAAAACAAAGCCACAATTTCCTTTTGATTATTTGCACAAGCGTACCAAATTGGAGAATAACCATTGTTGTTTGAGGTAAATACATCGGCGCCTCTTTCGACTAATAATTTTGCCAGCATTCTGTTAGTTTCGTAGCAGGCAATCAAAAGTGCATTTTCGCCCGAATGATTGGCATGATTCACATCGGCACCATTGTCCAAAAGTAAAGTTACCATTGGTAATGATTTGGTATAACAAGCATAAAGCAATGGCGTATTGCCTTGTTTATCGGTCGCATTAATATCGGCACCTTTGTCTAGAAGCAATTGTATAATTTCTCTGTTTAATCTGGCCGATGCCAGTAAAAGTGGTGTTTCGCCATTGTTATTCAATAGATTAACATCAACCCCTGCTTCAAGCAACTTTGTTGCAATTTCAACTTGAGCTGTCTGTACAGTCAAGTGTAACAGGCTGTTACCGTTTTTATCATTGATTTCGATTTTGGCTCCGTTTTCCAAAAGATACAATGCAGTCTGTTTTTGTTTTTGAAGACAGGCAAAGAACAAAGGTGTTTCTCCCGCATGATCTTCATAATCAATATCGGCACCATCTTCGCATAATATTTTTACAATATCCAGATAACCTCTGTGAGCAGCATAATGAAGGGCCGTTCTTCCAAGTTCATCGGTATATTTTACATCTACTTCTTTGTTTTGAAGTAGTAATTCAGCTATTTTTCGGTTGCCGTTTTCGCAGGCAATTATAAATGACATTGACATAGAATCTTCGTTTTTATATAATTATTTTTAAACACATAGAAACATAGTTCTTTGGTAACTTAAAAAAAGGCGTTTCACTTACATAAATTCACATAGCTTTCTATGTGTGAGAAACTAGTTTCTTTCTAACTTCTTTAATATTCACAAACAAAAATCTATGTTTCTATGTGTTTATTTTTTTCTCGCAGATTTTGCAGATCTCGCAGATTTTTAATTTTAATCTTTTGAATCTGTGGCTTAAACTTTTTTAACACATAGAAACATAGCTTATTGAAGATTAAAAAAGGCGTTTCACTTGCATAAATTCACATAGCTTTTCTATGTGTGAGAAACTAGTTTCTTTCTAACTTCTTTTATTCACAAATAAAAATCTATGTTTCTATGTGTTTAAATTGTTTTTTATTAAACCATCTGGATAAGTTTAAGTTTTCATTAAAAGCTCAACAGTTTTTACTTTCAAATTATCTGTAGAAGCAAGCGTAAGAGCCGTTTCGTCTTTATCGTTGGTAATCTCTTTATCAGCTCCATTCTCCAAAAGTAATTTTACTTTTCGGTAGATTTCTTTCGCTGCTTCCGCATCATAATTCACATTATACCCGCAGACTTTGTGTAAAATGGTATTTCCTTCGTTGTCTTGTTCGTTAACATCAATGCTTCCACTGTCTAATGCCGATTTTAAAATACCTGATTTTTTTTCAGCAATATAATCAATACCCGATTTTGGATTTCCGTAATAGGTAGCGCAGTGGTTTAAGTCGGCACCATCTGATAATAATCGTTGTAAAGAGTTTAAATCATATTCAGAATCAGACATCATTCGGATAAATTCGGTTAGTAAAGTTCTTCCGTCTTTGTTGATACTGTTGAAATCAGCTGATGAAGATTCGGCCAGAATTTCGTACATCGGAATCGAAAATTGCTCGCCTACAGCATAATAAAATGAACTGTTTTCCTGATTGTCTTTTTCATTTGGATCAGCTCCGTTTTCTAATAACATCGGAATGTATTCTTTTTTATGTCTTTTAATGGCATACATCAAAGGCGTTGTACCGACTACATTTTTATCATTGATATCAACTCCGTTTTCAAGAAGGGTTTTAATATACGCTGTACCTTTTTCAGCATTCAAAGAATAATTATTAACGATTTTATGGATTAGATTTTCTTGTGAATTGCTTTTGTAATTGGCATTACAGCCGAAGTCTTCTATTAAGATTTTAATGACTTCCGGAACGGCTTCTTTCTCGATGAAGTATCCCAATAACGTCTGATCGCTGATTTCGTCATTTACATTATCGACTTTTGATAGGATTTCTTTGAAGAAAGAAAGAGATGCATCATCATTTTTGATATTTCTGGAAAGAGGATTGAATATTGATTTGTCAAAACTGTCCAGTTCGTAGATATCGGTTTCAATAAAACCGGATTTTATTAAGACTTCTATGAGATCGATCGCTTTTGCCTCTATGATTTTGGCAGTGATCTGCGAGAAATTGTTTTTTAGATATTGCTCGGAAAAAGGTTCCCCATTTTTAATAGCTTCCCGGGCAGCGTCAAGATTTCCCTGAAAAATGTACTGTTCGATAATGTTCTGTGTGTGCATGTAAAAAATATTAAAGTGATGGATAAAGATTGAATTATACCGTTTAGCCTTCTAAAATTAAAAAAGTAAAAACGGAGTTGTAAGATAAAACATAAAATCGATAAATATATTTCAGAATTAAAATTAAAAATGTCTGTTTGTGTTATAAAATTGACAGAATAAGATTTTTGATGTGTTTTTTAGGCCGGTTTCTAATAAAAAAAACGAACTAACAGCAATTTTGGTACGAATCATTTGTAGATAACGAGGCATTTTTTTATTTAACAACCCTTTAGATTTAATCTATAAATAGCAAAATAAAAAAAATACTATCTTTACCGATCAAACGTTTATGAACTTAAGCTGCGTTTTGGCAGCACTACATATATACTTATGGCATGTACAAGTTGTTCAACCTCAGATGGCGGCGCACCAAAAGGTTGTAAAAATAATGGGACTTGCGGCACCGACAGCTGCAATAAATTGACGGTTTTTGACTGGCTTTCGAACATGAGCCCGTCCAATGGAGAGGCGATTTTTGATTGTGTTGAGGTTCGTTTTAAAAACGGACGTAAGGAATTTTTTAGAAATTCAGAAAAATTAACTTTAAGTATTGGTGATATTGTTGCTACTGTTGCCTCACCGGGACATGATATTGGAATTGTTACTCTGACAGGAGAATTGGTTAAGATTCAAATGAAGAAAAAAGGAGTTAATCCGGATAGTAATGAAGTTCCAAAGATTTACAGAAAAGCATCTCAAAAAGATATAGACATCTGGTCTGTGGCTCGTGACCGCGAAGAACCTATGAAAGTTCGTGCACGTGAACTGGCTATCCAGCATAAACTGGAAATGAAAATCTCGGATATTGAATTCCAGGGAGACGGTTCTAAAGCTACTTTTTACTACACAGCAAACGATCGTGTCGATTTTAGAATGCTGATTAAAGACTTTGCTAAAGAATTCAGTACCAGAGTCGAGATGAAACAAGTTGGTTTCCGTCAGGAAGCGGCTCGTTTAGGGGGAATAGGTTCCTGCGGACGTGAGCTTTGCTGTTCGACCTGGCTGACCGATTTCAGAAGTGTAAATACTTCGGCGGCACGTTACCAGCAGTTATCTTTAAATCCGCAAAAATTAGCGGGTCAGTGTGGTAAACTAAAATGCTGTCTGAATTACGAGTTAGATACGTATATGGATGCCCTGAAGGATTTTCCGGATTACGATACCAAACTGATTACCGAAAAAGGCGATGCAGTATGCCAGAAACAAGATATTTTTAAAGGTTTGATGTGGTTTGCTTATACTAATAATTTTGCGAACTGGCACGTTTTGAAAATTGATCAGGTAAAAGAAATTATAGCCGAGAACAAACAAAAAAACAAAGTCTCTTCATTAGAAGATTTTGCGATTGAGGTAACTTCAGAACCGGAAAAAGATTTCAATAATGCTATGGGGCAGGAGAGTTTAACCCGTTTTGACCAGCCAAAAAGAAAGAAGAAAAACAATCGTAAACGCAAACAGACTGCTGAAGCTGCAGCTGTGGAGACTCCTGCAAAACCAAAACAGGCTAATAATAACAATAAACAGGGCGGAGGTAATCCAAATCAAAATCAGCAGAACAAACAAAATCCAAACAAAAATCATAAGAACAAGCATAATAATTCGAATAAAGGAAATCACCCGAATAAGCAGAATTCTAATGAAAACAAATCAGCTGAACCTAAGAAACCTATAAATAACAATAGAAATGAGAATAAAAAATAGCGGGATTCTTGTTTTGGCCGCGATACTTTTTTTTTCGTGTGATAAAAAAAGAGTATTCGACGAGTACAAATCTGTTGGAAGTGCCTGGCACAAAGACAGCATTGTTACTTTCGACCTGCCGGTTTTAGATTCTACTAAAAGATATAATTTGTTTGTAAATCTCAGAGATAACAACAATTATCCTTTCAATAATTTATTTTTGATTGTCGCTATGGAAACACCAAGCGGTTTTACAAAAGTAGACACACTCGAATATCAGATGGCCAATCCGGACGGAAGCCTTATGGGGAACGGATTTACTGATATTAAAGAAAGTAAACTGTATTACAAGGAGAATGTAAAGTTTAAAGGACAATACAAAGTTCATATCAAACAGGCTCTTAGGGAATCCGGAAAAATTCCTGGTGTAGAAGCTCTGGAAGGTATTACAGATGTAGGTTTTAGAATAGAACAAAAAGATTAGATTAGAAAATAGTTATGGCTGCTAAAAAAAACAATCAAAACAATACCGTTAAGGATATTAATTACTACAAAAAGAAATTCTGGAGAATTTTTGCCTATTCGTTATTAGGTGTTCTGGCCTTCTTTTTATTTGCCTCCTGGGGGGTATTTGGTTCTATGCCTTCGTTTGAAGATTTAGAGAATCCGGATTCAAACCTTGCTACAGAAATTATTTCTTCGGATGGAGTTGTAATTGGTAAATATTTCAAAACGAACAGATCACAGCTTAAATATTCAGATTTACCTAAAAATCTGGTAGATGCTTTAGTTGCAACTGAAGATGCCCGTTTTTATGAACATTCGGGAATTGACGGTCGTGGAACTTTACGTGCTGCTTTTTCGCTGGGAACCAATGGAGGAGCGAGTACCATAACACAGCAATTGGCCAAACAGTTGTTTCATCGTGGAGGATCCAGTTTTTTACCTTTTAGAATAGTGCAAAAAATAAAAGAATGGATTATCGCTATTCGTTTGGAAAGGCAATATACCAAAAATGAGATTTTGGCGATGTACTGTAACGTTTATGACTTCGGAAATTACGCTGTTGGTGTAAGTTCAGCCGCTCAAACCTATTTTTCCAAAGACCCTAAAGACTTAACCATAGACGAGTCGGCAATTTTAGTGGGAATGTTTAACAATTCATCCCTTTACAATCCGCTTCGTAATCCTGTTGGAGTAAAAAACCGCCGTGATGTTGTTTTGGGACAGATGGTAAAAGCCAAGATGATTACTAAGGCTGAAAAAGAAAAGTATCAGGCATTACCAATAGCTTTAAAGTTTAAATTAGAGAGCCACCGTGAAGGAATGGCCACTTATTTTAGAGAATATCTTCGTGATTACATGAAGAAATGGGTTGCCGAAAACAAAAAGCCAGACGGATCTGACTACGATATCTACAAAGATGGGCTTAAAATTTATACTACAATAGATTCAAGAATGCAGTCGTATGCAGAGGAAGCCGTTGCAGCACATATGCAAAACCTGCAGCAGCAGTTTTTTATTGAACAGAAAAACAATAAAAATGCCCCTTTCGTCAATATTACACAGGCCGAAACCGAAAGAATTATGATGCAGGCGATGAAAAACTCGGTTCGCTGGGCTCAGATGAAAGAAATGGATAAAAGCGAAGAGGATATTATTGCTTCTTTTAAAGTGAAAACGAAAATGCGTGTTTTTACCTGGAAAGGAGAACGTGATACGGTAATGACACCAATGGATTCTATTCGCTATTACAAACACTTTCTACAGTCAGGTTTAATGGCGATGGAACCTCAGACCGGAGCTATTAAAGCTTGGGTTGGAGGTATTAATTATAAATATTTTCAGTACGATCACGTAGGACAGGGAGCAAGACAGGTGGGGTCTACTTTTAAACCTTTCGTTTATGCAACCGCAATCGAAGAGTTAAATATGTCGCCTTGTGATTCTATTTTAGATGGTCCGTTTATGATTCATAAAGGGCGTCACCATGTAACAGCAGACTGGGAACCAAGAAACTCTGACTACAGATATCGCGGTATGGTTACTTTGAAACAGGCCTTAGCAGCTTCGATCAATACGGTTTCGGCTAAATTAATTGACAGAACAAGCCCTGAAGCGGTTGTGGAACTGACTAAAAAATTAGGAGTAAAAACAGAAATTCCGGTACAGCCTTCAATTGCCTTAGGTGCTGTTGATATTACAGTGGAAGATATGGTGGCTGCATATAGTACATTTGCAAATCAGGGAGTGTATGTAAAACCACAGTTTTTAAGCCGAATCGAGAACAAAAGCGGGGAAGTTATTTATGAGCCAATTCCGGAATCGCATGACGTTTTAAATAAAGATATTGCTTTTGCCGTAATTAAGTTACTTCAGGGAGTTACCGAAAGTGGTTCTGGTGTACGTTTGCGTACGCAGGGCGGAGGAAGCGGAGATAACCGCTGGACAGGTTATCCGTACATGTTTACAAACCCTATTGCCGGTAAAACCGGTACAACGCAAAATCAGTCTGACGGCTGGTTTATGGGAATGGTTCCGAATCTGGTTACCGGAGTTTGGGTTGGATGTGAAGATCGTTCAGCACGTTTCAAAAGTTTAACTTACGGACAAGGTGCAACGGCAGCTTTACCAGTGTGGGGATATTTTATGAAAAAATGTTACGCCGATAAAAACCTCCAGATTTCTAAAGGAGAGTTTGAGCGTCCGGCTAATCTTTCTATAAAAGTGGACTGTTATCAGAGACCTGCTGTAGTAAAAGATACTACGCAAACCGAACAAAATACGGATGAATTTGAATTGTAACAATGTTGCAATAAGGTTTGTCTAACTATATTTGAATCCCTTTACGACTCTTTTTAGAAGATTAGTAAAGGGATTTTTATTTTGGTTTTATTTTTACGAAATCGTTATAAATCCATCTAAAAATCTTATTTTTATCAAAAAATAGACAGTAATAAAGATAGTTTGTTATGATAACAAAAAAAGTAAATAACGTTCAGGAGGCTATTGAAGGAATTGAAAGCGGTATGACCATTATGTTTGGCGGTTTCGGATTATGCGGTATTCCTGAAAATACAATAGCGGCTTTAGTAAACACATCGATTTCCGATTTAACGTGTATTTCAAATAATGCGGGAGTAGACGATTTTGGTCTGGGGCTGCTGCTTCAGAAAAAACAGATCAAAAAGATGATTTCTTCTTATGTGGGCGAAAATGCAGAGTTTGAACGCCAGATGCTTTCGGGTGAACTGGAAGTTGAACTCACTCCTCAGGGAACTCTGGCGGAAAGATGCCGCGCCGCTCAGGCTGGAATTCCGGCTTTCTTCACACCGGCAGGCTACGGAACTGAAGTGGCGGAAGGAAAAGAAGCCCGCGAGTTCAACGGAAAAATGCATATTATGGAAGAGGCCTTCAAAGCCGATTTTGCTATAGTGAAGGCCTGTAAAGGAGATGAAGCCGGAAACCTTATTTTTAAGGGAACTGCCAGAAACTTCAATGCCTGTATGGCAGGTGCGGGAAAAATTACCATTGCCGAAGTAGAAGAACTGGTTCCGGCAGGAACTTTAGATCCAAATCAGATTCATATTCCGGGAATTATGGTGCAACGCATTTTTCAGGGAGAAAAGTTTGAGAAACGTATTGAACAACGTACAGTAAGAGCTAGAAATTAGATAATGAGAAAATGTGACAATTAGATAATTTCAAAGCAGAAGGTGAAAATTATCTAATTATCAAATTGACTAATTAACACATTAAAAGATATGTTAACAAAAGAAGATATAGCAAAACGAATTGCCAAAGAAGTAAAAGACCGTTATTTTGTAAATCTGGGTATCGGAATTCCAACGTTGGTGGCTAATTACGTAAGAGAAGATATTGCTGTAGAATTTCAAAGCGAAAACGGTGTTTTGGGAATGGGGCCTTTTCCATTTGAAGGCGAAGAAGATGCCGATGTTATTAATGCCGGAAAACAAACTATTACAACACTTCCGGGAGCCAGTTTCTTTGATTCGGCTTTCAGTTTTGGAATGATCCGCAGTCAGAAAGTCGATTTGACGATTCTGGGCGCCATGGAAGTTTCTGAAAACGGAGATATTGCCAATTGGAAAATTCCGGGCAAAATGGTAAAAGGAATGGGAGGCGCTATGGATCTGGTGGCTTCTGCTGAAAATATTATTGTAGCGATGATGCATGTAAACAAAGCCGGGGAGTCAAAAATTTTAAAAAGATGCACTTTACCGTTAACTGGTGTCGGCTGCGTTAAAAAGATCGTAACGGAGCTTGCGGTTCTCGAAGTAACAGAAAAAGGTTTTAAGCTCTTAGAACGAGCGCCAGGCATCTCAGTAGAGCATATTATTGCTTCAACTGAAGCCGATTTAATAATTGAAGGAGAAATTCCCGAAATGAATATTTAAATCAATTTCTTTTCATAAAGAAGAAGCCGGCTAGAAATAGCCGGCTTTTTTTGTGCTGTTTATTGTTAGGGTCACAGGACTTTATTTGATGATTTATTTGTTTTTGTCTGTAATTCAGTACTTTAAAATTGATTGATATGTTATTTTTCGCACATATTTGCTGCTAAATTCTTATGGTTTGTTATATAAAAGTGAAATTTAAGTAAAAAATGTTGCATTTTATCGATTAAAGGCAAATTTCATCGATTATCTAACAAAATTGAAATACTTTTATCTGTAATTTAAGTATTTACTTACTTTAATTCATTTGTTTTCAAAAACACTTTTACCAAACCTAAAAACCCCGCTTATTATGAAAAAAAAATTACCACGGATTATTACATCAGCCGTTATAGTAACTTTTTCACTCTCCGCTTTCGCTCAGGTAGCCGATAAGAGAGTCAGCCAAAAAAACCTGTCAGAAAATGGACAGCCAAGTTTAATTACTTTCAGCGAACTTTCTGATTACAAAAACTCAGAGTCACATAAGATTTTTAAGGAACAGCTGGGTTTAAAAGAAACGCAGTCATTTTCAAAAATTAAAACGGAATCTGATAAACAAGGTTTTATGCATGAAAAATTCCAGTTGTACGAACAAGGAGTTAAAGTAGAATTTGCTAATTATACGTTACACTCAAAAAACGGTAAGCTGGTTTCAATGAATGGTGAATTTTACAATTTTGAAAATGTAAAAGTTACTCCTAAGCTTTCCCGTGAAGCGGCATTTACGAAAGCGCTTAGTCATACAAAAGCTTCAGAATATCTTTGGGAAAAACCGGAAGATGCCAAAGAAATGGGATATGAAAAGCCTAAAGGCGAATTGGTACTGCTCCCGGATATGGAACAGCAGGGCGAAAACAGAGTGAGCGATAAGGTGCGCCTGGCCTATAAGTTTGATATTTACGCCACAAAACCGTTAAGCAGAGGAGATCTTTACATTGATGCTGAAACCGGAAAAGCCTTGTTTTACAATGCCGCTATAAAACATTTAAATGATAATGTTCATGGAAAGAAGTTTTCATCTTCTGAGAAAATAGAAAAAGAAGCTTCTTCATCAAAAATGGCAATGGTAGCTGCAAATGCGGCAACACGTTACAGCGGAACCCAGACTATTCAGACAACTTTAAGCGGTTCATCTTATATTCTTCTGGACGGAACAAGAGGAAACGGAATCCAGACCTATAATTCAGCAAGGACTGCAACTTATCCTACTACTAATTTTACAGATGCAGATAATAACTGGACTGCTGCAGAATATAATAATACCAATAAAGACAACGGAGCGCTGGATGCTCATTGGGGAGCCGAAATGACTTATGACTACTGGTCGGCTGTTCACGGCAGAAACAGTTACGATGATGCCGGAGCAAAAATTAGAAGTTATGTACATTATAATTTAATTGCGGCCGGCTATTCAAGTAATAATAATGCTTTCTGGAACGGAAGTGTGATGACGTATGGAGACGGAAGCGGCACAGGAGGTTTTGATATTTTAACTTCTCTGGATGTGGCCGGACATGAAATAGGCCACGCCGTTTGTACCTATACCGCCAATTTAGCTTATCAAAAAGAATCAGGAGCTATGAACGAAGCTTTTTCGGATATCTGGGCAGCTTGTATTGAGTATCGCGCCGCGCCAACCAAATCGACCTGGTTAGTGGGAGAAGATATTGAAAGAAGAAGCGGTCATATTGCCTTACGTTCTATGAGCGATCCAAATGCCGAAGGTCAGCCTGATACGTATGGTGGTACTTACTGGGTTAATGTAAGCTGTACGCCAACCAGCAGCAATGACTATTGCGGTGTTCATACCAATTCTGGTGTACTGAACCATTGGTTTTATATTTTGACCATCGGTAAAACAGGTACCAACGATATTGGAAATGCATACAGTGTAACAGGTATTGGTATTGATAAAGCGGCGAAAATTGCTTTTCGTTTAGAAGATGTGTATCTGTCATCTAATTCTACTTTTGCCAATGCCAGAACTTACGGGATACAATCGGCAATTGATTTATACGGGGCTGGTTCTGCTGAAGTAATCGCAACGACCAATGCATTTTATGCTATAGGTGTGGGTGCTGCTTATTCAGGAACGACAGATACAGTGGCACCTTCTGCGCCAGCCGGACTTACAGCTTCGGGTACAACCGGAACGACTACCAATTTAACCTGGACTGCTTCTACAGATAATGTAGCTGTAACAGGATATGACATCTATCAGGGAACAACCCTAAAAGGATCCTCAACCACAACTTCATATACGGTAACGGGATTAACAGCTTCTACCGCTTATACCTTTAGTGTAAAAGCCAAAGATGCAGCAGGGAATGTTTCGGCTGCCAGTAATACTGTAAATGTAACGACAACTACAGCTTCTGTAACCTATTGTAATTCTCAGGGAAGCAGTGCGGCAGATGAAAGAATAGGTAAAGTTGTATTTGGAACTATCAATAATACATCCACAGGAACCACAGGTTATGAAAATTATACGTCGATCTC
This sequence comes from Flavobacterium sp. FG19, assembly GCF_057809475.1. Taxonomy (NCBI): domain Bacteria; kingdom Pseudomonadati; phylum Bacteroidota; class Flavobacteriia; order Flavobacteriales; family Flavobacteriaceae; genus Flavobacterium; species Flavobacterium sp. FG19. The sequence goes on from NZ_JBMDKA010000022.1 coordinate 25,189, forward strand.
AACTAATGCAGCCAGAGGCAGTTCTTATACGATTACGATAACACCAACATGGACTTCTACCACTTACAATGAAGGGTATGCTGTGTTTATTGATTATAATCAGGATGGTGATTTTGCTGATTCAGGAGAAACGGTCTGGACCAAATCGGCTTCAAAAACAACTCCGGTAACGGGAACCATTACAATTCCGTCAACAGCAGCTTTAGGAACTACCAGAATGAGAGTGTCTATGAAGTACAATGCTGTTCCAACATCCTGTGAAGGTTTCTCATACGGACAGGTGGAAGATTATGCGGTAAATATTACTGCTTCAGGAACAATTGAACCAGAGGAAATTACAGCAGGACTGATTGAAACTACCGAAGCTGGTTTTGCACTGTATCCAAACCCGGTTGAAAGCGAATTAACCGTTTTGATTCCGGAAGCAGAAGCCTATTCCTATAAAATCGTAAATACATTAGGACAGCAGTTAGGTTCAGGTCAGGCTGCAGGAGCGATTGATGTGAGCAAATTAAGCACCGGAATTTATCTGATTGAATTAAATAACGGTGATAAAAAGATCGTTAAGAAATTTGCGAAAAAATAGAAAACAAATGTATTGAAGGTAAGTTTTTCAAAAATACTTAAAAACAAAAACCGCCCTTTTTGGGGCGGTTTTTATTATATAAAGACTGTGTTTTTTACAAACTAAAAGAAGCTCCTAAACTAAAAGTAGCCTGATTGTTTAAATGATCAAATACATCATTATTGTCGCTGTATTTGGCAATTGGGAAACCAATTTCGGTAAAAACACCAAATCCGTCAGTAAAAAAGTAACGCCCGCCAATATGTCCGCCAAAGTTGCGTAAACCTAAACTTAAACCAGGATAAACGTCTAATTGCTCTACTCCGATAACACTGCTTAAATTGGCATTGATTCTTGCTTTAGCATCAAAACGATCTTTAAATTCCGGTTTGTAATCGTAGTAAGGAGTTGGATTGTTGTGGTAGATACCGTTAAAATTATCTACTCCCAGTAAATAACTTGTAACAAATCCAAAAGAGAAGTTCTCTCCTAAACCAAAGTCAATTGACCCTTGAATTCCTGAACCTCCATCTTGCAGATTAGCACCTACATTTACTCTCATGTCTCCTTTTCCTTTAAAAGCCTGTTGTGCCTGAGTAAATCCAAATGATACTAAAAACAAAAATGTGATAACTTTTTTCATAAACTTAAATATTAATTATTTTGCGTTGGCAAATTTAGTTTTTTACAGATTAATTCCTACCTTTTTCGTTAGAATACAATTCATTTAACGGTTCGCTCTGCCAGAATTCCTTGGTATTGATGTCCATAATAGTCAGTGGACCTTTAAAAGCGGCACCCGTATCCACATTCCAGACACAGGCTTTGTTTATAGGGACAGTCTGTCCGATTCGGGTAACCGGAGTGTGCCCGATATAGATTTCTTTATACACCGTAAATCGTTTAGGGTAATACAAATCATCAGGTTTTAAATTAGGATCTAATGCCAGGGCCGATTCCCAAAGTGTTCTGTCCCAGTAAAATAATTTTGGGAAATATTCCCAGACTACCCCGTTAAGGTTGGTAAATCCGGCATGGACAAAAAGACGGTTTTCATCATCCAGATAATAATCTTTTAGATCTTCAAAAAAGGCAATATGATCTTTTTTTCGTTCAGGAGAAATTTTAGCATATCCTTCAACAGTAGCTTTACCGCCATGTTTGTACCACATTTCTTCATCAAAATCTTCATGTCTGTTCTCAAGCCAGTCTAAGGCCAGCTGATCATGGTTGCCCCGAATAAAAATGCAGTTTTGTGTTTTTTTGAATTCAATCAGAAAATCAATTACTTCAGCCGACTGGCTCCAGCCGTCAACGTAATCACCTAAAAATATAAGGGTGTCTTGTGCAGTAACTCCGGCTCTTTTCAACACCTGCTGAAGTGCAAGCAGCCCGCCGTGTATGTCACCTATAACAAATGTTCGCATTTTTAAATATTTCGTAAACTACAAAAATAACGAAAATGATTTGTTTGGAATCATTTCCTTTCTAATCTTTAAAAATTGATATTATTTATAACTATTGACAACGTTTTTTTTAATGTTTTCCTGTTTAAATTTGCATAATGTCAGAAGAATCCATATATCGAAAAATAATCCATATTGATATGGACGCTTTTTATGCTTCGGTAGAGCAGATGGATAACCCTGCCCTAAAGGGAAAGCCAATTGCTGTGGGAGGTTCTGAAAACAGGGGTGTCGTAGCGGCAGCGAGTTATGAGGCGCGAAAGTTTGGTGTGCGGAGTGCCATTAGCGGCGTTCTGGCGAAAAAATACTGCCCCGAAATTATTTTTGTCCGGCCCAGATTCGATCGCTACAAAGAGATTTCGTCTAAAATTCATACTATTTTTCACGAATATACCGATCTGGTCGAACCACTTTCACTTGATGAAGCCTATCTGGATGTAACCCACAATAAAAAAGGCAATCCAAGTGCAAGCCTGCTGGCTCAGGAAATCCGTTTCCGGATTTTAAATGAAGTAGGGCTTACCGCATCGGCAGGAATTTCAGTTAATAAATTTGTGGCTAAAATAGCGAGTGATGTTAACAAGCCAAACGGACAAAAAACGGTTAACCCGGATGAAATAGAAGGTTTTTTGGAAGAACTGCCTATTCGAAAGTTTTACGGAGTGGGAAAAGTAACGACCGAAAAAATGTATCAGCTGGGGATTTTTACCGGTTTAGATCTGAAAGCCAGATCGCTGGAGTTTCTGGAAAAGCATTTTGGCAAATCAGGGGCTTTTTATTATCGTGTAGTCCGGGGAATTCATAACAGCGAAGTAAAACCCTTTAGAGTTACCAAATCAGTTGCGGCAGAACATACTTTCGACGTGAACCTGTCTTCGGAAATTTTTATGCTGGAACAGCTTGAGAAAATTGCAGTTTCACTGGAAAAGCGGCTTCAAAAACATAAAATTTCAGGTAAAACGGTAACACTTAAAATAAAGTACAGTGATTTTTCACAACAGACCAGAAGCAAAACCCTGCCTTATTTTATCTCAGATAAAAAATTAATCCTTGAAGTAATCGAAGAATTACTGTATCAGGAAAAGATGAAAGATTCTGTCCGGCTGCTGGGTATCTCACTTAGTAACTTAAATACAGAAGAAAAAAAGGCAGTAGCGGTGCAGTTGAAATTCACTTTCTGATCTACAGAAAATTCCGTAAAATGAAGTTTTCCATAGCATAAATCATGAATTTAGTCTTACCTTTGAGGAAAAGGATTTCTAAAATTCATTAAAAATGAAAAAGAATAACTCAGAAGAAATAACTGGCCGTACTCTGGTACCAATTCTGGCCCTGGATCTTCATTATGAGTATTTAAATGAATTGAAGGCCGTTTTTGCTGATATGAAAAGGGTTAATAAAATCTCAAGTCAGTTTACCTGGAATGAGAACGATCTTAACATTGAGGAGCGGATCAAAGAAGAGGTGGTTCTTATTACTGATCCGGATTTAAGAATTGTCTTTGCCTCTAACGGAATCAAAAAAATGACAGGATATCAGGAAGACGAAATCCTGGGTAAAACTCCAAAGATGTTTCAGGGAGCCGAAACCTGTCCTTCTGTACTTCAGGAGATTAGGGAAGCCATACAACAAAGAATCCCCTTTAAGAAAATCATCAATAATTACAAAAAAGACGGCAGAACTTATAAATGCAGTGTCGATGCACAACCCGTTTATAATGCAAAAGGGGAGTTGTCGCATTTTATAGCATTTGAAAAAGAAGATAAAAGTCTCTGAGTTGAAAGGGTGAAAAGGAACAAAACCACAATGGAAAATTTATTATAAAAAAGAAAACCGCCCTGAATAAGGCGGTTTTTTGTATTTAAGAATAGCAGTGTTTCCGTGCTTTTGCAGCTAAAAACTATAAATTTTCAAAGAAATCATTTCCTTTATCATCAGTAATAATGAAAGCAGGGAAATCTTTTACGGTTATTTTACGAACCGCTTCCATTCCTAATTCTTCAAAATCAACGACTTCTACTTTTAAGATGTTGTCTTTTGCCAGGATAGCAGCAGGACCTCCAATAGAACCCAGATAGAATCCGCCGTATTTGTTACAGGCATCAGTAACCTGTTTGGTACGGTTTCCTTTGGCCAGCATCACCATACTTCCGCCATGTTTCTGGAACTCATCGACATAAACGTCCATACGTCCGGCTGTTGTAGGACCAAAACTTCCCGAAGCCATTCCTTCCGGTGTTTTGGCAGGGCCCGCATAATAAACCGGATGATTTTTAAAGTAATCCGGCATTGGTTTTCCGGCATCCAGTAATTCTTTAATTTTGGCATGAGCAATATCACGTGCTACAATCACCGTTCCGTTTAATTTTAAACGGGTTTTGATTGGGTATTGTGATAGTTTTGCCAGAATATCAGCCATTGGCTGATCTAAGTCAATTTCAACAGGAGCTTCTAAATGTGGAGCTGTTTCCGGTAAAAACTGTTTTGGGTTTACTTCCAGCTGCTCAACAAAGATTCCGTCTTTGGTAATTTTGCCTTTAATGTTGCGGTCCGCAGAACAGGAAACTCCTAATCCAACCGGACAGGAGGCTGCATGGCGCGGCAGACGGATAACACGAACATCATGCGTAAAATATTTTCCGCCAAACTGAGCTCCGATTTCACTTTCCTGACAGATTTTTTGAACACGTTCTTCCCATTCTAAATCACGAAATGCCTGACCGGCCATATTCCCTGAAGTTGGGAGATTATCATAATAGCCGGCAGATGCTTTTTTAACAGCACTTAAATTGGCTTCTGCCGAAGTTCCGCCAATTACCAAAGCCAAATGATAAGGAGGACAGGCAGAAGTTCCTAAATCTTTAATCTTAGTACGGATAAAAGCATCCATCGATTTATCATTCAGTAACGATTTTGTCTGTTGGTATAAATACGTTTTATTAGCAGAACCACCGCCTTTTGCCATGAAAAGGAATTCGTAAGAAGCTCCTTTTTTAGCATAAATATCGATTTGTGCCGGAAGGTTCGATCCGGAGTTTTTCTCTTCAAACATCGAGATCGGAACAATCTGCGAATAACGAAGGTTGCGTTTTTGATAAGTATTGAAAATACCTCTGCTTAACCATTCCGCATCATCAACACCCGTAAAAATGCTTTCCCCTTTTTTTGCCATAACAATGGCCGTTCCGGTATCCTGACAGCTTGGTAACTGACCTTCGGCAGCAACAGAAGCGTTCTGAAGTAAATTGTAAGCTACGAAACGATCATTGTCTGTAGCTTCCGGGTCGTCAAGTATGTTTCTTAGTTTTTGTAAATGTGTCGTTCTCAGCATGAACGAAACATCGGTTAAAGCTTCTTCAGCAAGCAGTTCTAAACCTTTTGGATCGACAGTTAAAACTTCTCGTCCTCCAAATTGTTCTGTTTTTACAAAATCAGAAGTGATTTTGCGGTATTGCGTATCATCTTTTAAAATAGGATACGGATCCTGGTATATAAAATCAATCATTTCTTTGTTTTTTTACAAAGTTAGAAATTATTTACCTAAGAAAGAATTTGAATAAGGCTGCTTAGAATGGTTTTTACTGCTGGTTGTGAAACTCATTAAAGCTCATTTTCTTTTCAAAATACGCTTTGTCTTTTGCAGAAAGCAGTCTCTTTTTCCATTTATCGCCTTTTAATGAAAAAGAGATAGAATCGTAATATTTTACAACGCCTGAATCTTCTGAATCATCCTCTCCGGGTTCAAATGAAACAGTCTTGCAATAAAAACTTTCGGGGTCTTTTCCATTGTCGTCGCTCAGAAATTCAGTCCAGTTTCCCCAGCCGCTGTCGGACATCGAATACCATTGGTGTACAAGCTGAAGTTTATTGTTTTTCAAATAATAGAGATAATGATCATGGTTATAACCGCAGGCAGGATATCCCGAGCTGATTTTGATAAAAGAAGAATTTTTATCTGAAGAATCCGTTAAGCCTAACGAACCGTACCATTCGGCACCTTTTTCATACTGTTTGATTGATACATTCGAAGAAGCTATTTTGGTTTTGTTCTGATAAAAGTCGAGCCTGAAATGTGAAGTAACGATACTGTCTTTATCTGCTTTTTGACTCATCAGATTGGCAAATACATGACTAATACTGGTATTTTTATCATCCGAAAGACGGATCGTATCAGTATGCAGAGATTTTGGTTCAGTTTCTTTTCTGTTTTCCGAAAGCGTTTTTGAAGTCTCAATTGGATTTAAAGCTGCTGTCTGGAGTTTCTTCTGTTCTTTTTGACAGGCAGCAAACAGAATGATGATGAAGATATATGGTAGTTTCATAATATTACATTAGATCCTCAAAAATATATTTTTCTTCGTACTGAACCTTGAATTTGTTCAGAAAATTTAGATATTCATCGTTGAAATTTTGTTTTTTGTGGTGCTCTTTTTGGTTTTCGATGTATTTGTAGACCGCATCGATCTGAGATTGACTGTAAGAGAAAACTCCGTAACCTTCCTGCCAGGAAAATCTGGATTTAGTTAAATGATGGTCGTTTATGTATTTCGAAGATTTTGCTTTTACAGCTTTCATTAATTCTGACAGGGTTGTGGTGGGTTTAAATGCAAACAGACAGTGGACATGATCTTCAACTCCATTTACGATAATTGTTTTACATCCCGTTTCATTGATAAGATTCCCAATTACCCCCAGTAATTTTGATCTCCATTTCTCGTCAAGCACCGCATTTCTGTATTTTACCGCAAAAACAGCCTGAATATAAATTTGATGGTAGGTATTTGCCATTTCATTTTTTTTATAAAATAAATGAATCTTCACGGAATAAAATTTGTTTTTGTAATATTTAACTTTCTTTTTTTTAATAAATTTTCAACGGATTAAAATCCGTTGCTACAAAATGAATCGTTCCTTCGGAACTTTAAGATGGAGGTGCTTTATTTTTTAATGAATTTTAATCTGTCCCTGGAAAATGAATTGTTCTTCCGACATTCTGGGAATATTATAAATTCATTCGAATAAATCCGTTTTAAGAGGAACACATGATTATTCAAGAGCCATCGGCTCGTTTAATAGTGTAGGGCCGGATTTTAATCCGGTTATACGAATGAATGCGAAAAGAAAAAAAGATCCGTAGGATCGGATCATAAAAATTAGATTTTGTTTTTAGGATTTAATTTGTCGAGCTGTATCGTTCCTCTGGAACTTTGCGTTAGCGACGTTCTGTTTTCAACGGATTAAAATCCGTTGCTACAAAATAGATCGTTCCTTCGGAACTTTAAGATAGCGGTACTTTATTTTCAATGAATTTTAATCCCTTGGTGTAAAAATGAATTTTTTCTTCAGCATTTTGTAAATCTATCGCAATAAATTCGTTTTAGAAAAAAGTATTATGATTCAAGAGCCATCGGCTCGTTTAATATTGTAGAGCCGGATTTTAATCCAGCTATGCGAATGAATCGAAACAGAAAAATAGATCCGTAGGATCGGATCATAAAAATTAGATTTTGTTTTTTAGATTTAAAAAAACCATGTTGCGACAAAAATAGCTGTAATCACACAAATAACATCTACTAAAAGCATCGTACCAAGAGCATAGCGGGTATTTTTGATGTTAACTGATCCGAAATAAACGGCAATTACATAAAAAGTACTTTCGGCACTGCATTGGAAAATACTGCTTAGTCTGGCAGTTAACGAATCGGCTCCAAAAGTGTTCATAGAGTCGATAAGAAAACCTCTTGATCCGGCAGAACTAAACGGACGAAGCATAGCCACAGGCAAGGCGTTAGTAATTTCTTTGCTTACTCCCATATTAGAGAAAACAAAAGCAATTCCGTCACTTATAATTTCAAATAAACCACTATTTCTGAATAATGAGATGGCCACAAGCATTCCCAGTACATAAGGAAAAATGGTAACACCGGTTTTAACGCCATTATTGGCACCCACTACAAACGTGTCAAAAACGGTAGTATTGGCTTCTGCGAATTTCTTTTCATTTTTGAAAGAAAAGATCAGCGTGAAAGCAATAATCGCAATTAAGATTAATCCCGAAAGATTAGAAGTAAAGTAATTTTTTCCAATTAAATCCAGTTGATTTACGTACATCAGTAAACCAATGATGGCCGCAATTAATCCCATTAAACCAATGAGAAGGGAGCCGCTTTTAAAATTGATTTTTTGTTTAATTCCCACGATCAGAAAGGCAGCGATTGTTCCAATGAATGACGTAATGATACATGGAAGCATTACATCGGCAGGATTACTCGCATTGGCTGCGGCACGATATCCGATAATTGAAGTGGCAATCAGGGTTAAACCCGAAGCATGCAGACACATAAACATAATCTGGGCATCACTTGCTTTGTCTTTTTCAGGGTTTATTTCCTGCAGACTTTCCATCGCTTTAAGTCCGAAAGGTGTTGCAGCCGAATCTAATCCGAGGAAATTGGCAGCAAAATTTAAAGTCATATAGGAAATAGAAGGGTGATTTTTAGGAATACTTGGAAACACTTTCACAAATACAGGGCTTAGCAGTTTTGCCAGATTTCCTGAAGCGCCCGAAACAATTAAAAGTTCCATCAGCCCGCAGAAAAAGGCCAGATAAGCAATTAATGGCAGAATTAAATCTATTAAAGTACTTTTACAGGTTGGCAGTAAACCGTCGGATTTTTGAAGTCCGCTGTAAATTTTTACCGTTTTGTTTTTGAAAACATAAGTAGTATCGGTATTAAGCGTATCACGATTGATAATCATGGTCTGATCCGGGGCCTTTTTGATACTGTCTTTGATAAAAGACGGAAGCTGTTCTATATATTTTTCGGATACCAGAATCGGATCGTCTTTTTTACCATTTAAAACAGAATCGATTGTATAAGTGTTAGCTGTAAATAAGCTCACTACAATAAAAACAATCGAAGAAATAAAAATGACCAGCCAGAATCTGCTTAATACCATAATGCTAATTTTTTTGTAAATGTAATTATTTAGCGAGAATAAGTACAAAGATTTTGTTCTCTAAGGGCGAATTATGTTTGGAGTGGATATAATCGTAATGAAATTTCTAATTATTCAATTACGATTTTAGTCCCAAGATAGTTCTCAAAAGATTTGATTTCCTCAAATATGGCTTGTTTTTTTGAGTTGTCAGTTTCATTAAAAAACTCGGTTTCAATTTTGACATGATCTTTTTTGAAGGTTCTTTTCCAGATTCCGGTCACTTTTCCGTCTTCCAGAATTATGGGTTTAAAAATGCCGTTATTGGTAAAAACCTTATTTTGATGTTCTGATAAAAAAGAGACTTCTCTGGTTTTATAGGCGATTAGAATTTCGTCAAAAGCGGGGAGGAAGTGAACTTTTTTATTATAGCTATTATGTTCAAAGTTTTGATTTACAAAGTAATATGTTTTATTTTCTATCGTAACATTTTCTAATTGCAACTTAATTGCGTCAATCGTTTTTTGGCAGATTGTAGGTGAAAAGCCCGACCACCAGGAGAAATCAGACAGTGTTGCAGGACCATGACTTTCAAAATAACGAAGGGCCAGTTTCGTCAGACCTTCTTCTTTAGTCAGTTTGTTTTTTGGTTTTGGAACACGTTCTTCCAATAGAGCATAAGTGATTTTTTTACCCTTCATTCTTCCATTACAAACCAAACCATCCTGTTCGGCATGCATCATAATCGCGGCGCTTAGAAAATCTTCCTTAGAAGTTTTTTTTATGCCGAGTTCCTGCATGATTTCGTCACGGGTTAAATAATTGTTTCCGGATAATAGTTTAGCGATAGCACTATTGGTCTGTTCTAATTTTTTAGCATCGTAACCAAACTTTTTAGCTCCTGATAACGTCATTTGTTTTACCTGATGTCCGGCAATGTCCAGCATCCAGTAAATATCTTCGGGTGCAACAAAATGCCAGGTGGGGCGTAAAATATGGGTTCTAATGATTTGTGCCGAGTTTACAGCTTCTTCAATTTCTTTTTCTGAGGCATCACAACGGGAACCAATGGCCCATTTTGCCATAGCATAATCCTGAGCCTGCATGGCACCAAAATGCCGAACGACCTCCTGTGGCGAACATGTAGCAGCCTTAAACAATTTTTGACAAGCCAGACGGTGATGAGAAATTTCAGAAGGAGTCATATTCAGAAGTATTTTAAACCATGTAAGTTAAGTTCGTGTAAAAAGCAATTTCAGCGTCTTAAAAGCATCAGACATGAATAATTTCATCTTCAATCAATAACTCTTCACGGCGTAAACGGAGAAAAATCTGTGCTACTGCAATAGTATCTTTTTCGCAATACGTTATTATTCGGTCAATATCTTTATCGACATAATACACCTGGGCTACCTGACTGCCGTCAATATCACCTTTTGGAGAAGGCACACCAAGAATTTTGGTCAGGAGTTTCAGAGAGGTAAAATGTTTGTAGTCGCCAAATTTCCATAATTCTAATGTATCCAGATGTGGGATTTCCCAGGGCTTTTTACCAAAAAGATTCAGTTTGTCCGGGATGGCAATCTGATTGATAATCATACGGCGGGCTAAAAACGGAATATCAAATTCTTTGGCATTATGGCCGCATAAAAGATGCTGTGGTTTATTGAAATGATTGTTAAGCAGATTATTAAAGTCCTTGAGGATCTTTTCTTCTTCTCCAAAGAAAGAAGTTACCCTGAAATTACGGACATCCGCTTTAATAGTAAAATAACCAACGGAGATACAGACGATTTTGCCAAACTCTGCCCAGATCCCGGCACGATCGTAAAATTCTTCAGGTGTAAAATCGTCTTTTCGCTGATATTGGGTTTTACTATCCCAAAGAGACTTCATTTCTTCATCGAGCAGATTGAAGTTTTCTTCTTCGGGAACGGTTTCTATATCCAGAAAGAGGATATTGTTAAGGTTTATTTTGTCGATCATAGTTTTATTATGTATGGTTTTGCCACGAATTCGCGAATTTTTAATAATTCTTTATGTGGTATAAATGTACACAATTTTGATTTTTATAAAGTATTTAATCTTATAAAAAGAATGAATTTTCTTATTTTTAATAAAGCGGTATTGCTGAGAAATAAGAATAGAAGAAAATTGAAATAATTCGCAACAAATCTTCTTAAAATAAACTTTGCTGTTTGGCTGGGCTTTCATGTTCCAGCAGCCATTTTTTACGGGTTAATCCGCCGGCATAACCGGTTAAAGATCCGTTTGTTCCAATAACACGATGGCAGGGCACTACAATCCATAACGGGTTTTTGCCATTTGCCGAAGCAACTGCCCGAATTGCTTTTACATCGCCGAGCTTTTTGGTTTGGTCCATGTAACTAACGGTTTTTCCATACGGAATTTCAAGTAACGATTTCCATACTTTTTGCTGGAATTCGGTTCCCTGCGGATTTAGTTTTAAATCAAAATCGGTTCTTTTGCCTTCAAAATATTCATTTAGCTGTGAAACCGCATTTTGCAAAACTTCCGGAATAGTTTCTGAAACTTCACTTGTACCGGCATCAGAAACAGAAATGACAGCAATGCCATCCAGATCTCCAACAATTTTGGTGATTCCTAAAGGCGAATTGATGTAGACTGTTTCCATAATTTTTTTGAGTTAATTACAAAGATAAGGAAGGTTTTGCAAAAGTTTTTTAAACCATATAAGTTATATAAGTTCTCTTAAGCCAGGTTTACTAGATTTTGCGTAGAGAAAACAATGAAAAACTCAAAACGTTTTTTAATGGTTTAATAATTTTCCAGTTGAAAAGAATAGTTTAAAACGGCTTCAATTTTTTCGCCGGAGATTACCTTTTTGATGTTTGATTTTTCGGAACTGAATCCCGGTAGTATAAGCTTTCGCTCTTTTGCTTTTTGGGTATAATATTCTTCTCTTGTGGGATGAAATGGTGCTGCAGCATTAAAAACCTCATTCCATTTCTCCTGCTTTATGATTTCCTCAATAATTCTGATGCAGTCATTCTGATGGATCAGATTGACTGGCGCATCCGGGCTTTCAAGGTTTTCTTTTCCGGCTAAAAATTTAACGGGATGACGGTCTTCACCGATTAATCCGCTGAAACGAAGAATCGTGGTTTCGAAGTTTTGATTACTTTGAAGAACCTTTTCTGCTAAAAGCAATTGTTTACCGCTTTCAGTGTCAGGGTTGGGTATGATTTTTTCTGTAATGAATTCGTTATCGTCTCCGTATACTGAAGTAGAACTTACAAAAAGTACTTTTTTGATACTGGATTTTTCAATAAACGGAATCAGGTTTTCGATTTTTTGTACAAAAACCTTCTTTTCAGAATCGGGATTTTCATTGCGTAATTTTGGCGGAATATCTATAATCAGGATCTCGCTTTCGGCTAAAAAAGCAGTTATGTTCCCCAAAATGCCATCACTTTCAACATTAATTAAAAACGGATTTATTCCACCTTCTTCTAAGGTTGAAAGTTTATTTTCGGAAGTTGTGGATCCTTTTACTGAATTTCCATTTTTAATTAGTGTTTCTGCTAACGGAAATCCGAGCCAGCCGCAGCCTAATATGCTTATTTGAGTCATTCTTTTAGAGGTTCAAAGAAGCAAAGATACAAAGGTTGAAAGGTTTTTGTTTCATGTACTTTTGGAGAGTACAAATCATTTTAATCCTTTAATCTGTGGCTGTAAAATTTTGCGTGCCCGTTCTGGACAGCTGCCGGGATTATGAGATTAAATCAAAGCCAGTGTAAATCGAACTTTGTCTTTTCCTTTTGCACCAATCCGGTTATAGAATTTAATGGCTCTTTCATTAAAGTGAGGAGTCTGCCATTGTATGTTGATACAATTATTTTGAATACCTATTTCTTTTAATTTGTCTATGAGGACTTCTCCAATTCCAAAACTGCGGGCTTCTTCTTCTAAAAACAGACAATCCATATACAGAAAATCAGCAGCATCCCAGGTTGAAAAATCAAAGGTATAAGAAACGTATCCTGCGATCTTGTCTTTTACAGAAACAACCAGACAATGCAGTTTTGGATTTTCACCAAAAAGGGCTTTCCTCAGTTTTTCTTCTTTTCCTTCGGGAGAATAATCTGCTTTTTCAAAGGCAGCATGTTTCTCACACAAAACAACGAGTTGAGGCAAGTCGGTTATTTCGCAGTTTCTTATTGAATATTCCATTGGAGGTTAATTTCGCTTTGCAGAAAAGTAATAAAATGATGAAAATAATCAGGATGGGTTTCATTTGCTCTTACAGCGATATAATGTTTGCGTTTCAGTCCGTTTTTGCCCACCTTAACGGCTTTGATCGGATTGTTCTTTAAATGCGGCTGTAAAGCCCATTTTGCCATTGACATTACGCCCATGTCGGCTTTTACCATTTCAAGAGAAGCTTCTGTCAAAGGCATTGGAGTTATCTTTTTGGGAGAAATTTTAGCCGGTGCCAAAAGAAACTGATGAATGGTAACGGTTTCCAACGGAAGAGAATGTATTATCAAATGTTCATTGATGAAATCTTCGGCTACAACATATTTTTTGTCTGCCCATCGATGATTTTCAGAAACCACCATTACCATTTCATCCTGAAAAAGTTCGGTATATTTTATATGATTGTCTTTAATGGTATCGCTTACAATGGCAATATCGATGGTATTTTCTAAAAGCTTCTGCAAGGGGATATGTGTTGCCTCGGTCATGATTTTAAGCTCGACATTGGGATACAAAAGATGAAACTGTTTTAAAACAGAGGGCAGCCAGTGGTAACTCGAAAAACACTCGGTACTGATCCGGATTTCGCCGTATTCACCAAAAACCATCTGTTTGATCTGGCTTTGGGTTTCCGAAAGTTTGTTCAGAATTTCATTAGCCGTTTCATAGATTTTTTCACCGGCTTTTGTGAGAACCAGTTTTTTGTTGGTTCGTAAAAAAACGGGAGTCCCCAATTGATATTCGGCTTCTTTAAGCTGATGGCTCAGAGCTGATTGTGTCAGGTGAAGTTTGTCAATGGCTTTGGTGATACTGCCTTCTTCAACAATTGCTTTGATCAGTTTTAAATGACGGATTTCCATTTTTTTAGGTATTTACAGAACAAAGTAACAAAATTTTAGACTGGCTTTTACATGAAAAAAACTAATGCGGTTCATGAATTCTTTTCGTTTTTATGACAGGGAATGAACTTCTACTTTTGGAAAACAAAATCATTAAAAACACAATTACAATGGAAGCACAAATTAAACATTATGAGAATAAGCTGGCTTTTGAAATGGATCCTTCAGATTTATTCGATGCTCTAAACGATGGTGAAAAAATAATAGCAATCGATGCCCGGCGGGCTTTTGGATATGACGAAGAACATATTCCAAACGCAATCAATATTCCGCATCGTGAAATGAACCTGGAAACAACACAGCATTTAGACCGTGAGGTTTTGTATGTGGTATACTGTACCGGAATTGGCTGTAATGCTTCGACAAAAGGAGCTTTAAATATGACCAAACTGGGATTTAAGGTCAAAGAACTTATAGGTGGTCTGGAATGGTGGAAAATCGACGGTTTTTCAACCGAAGGGACAAAAGGGGTGAAGGAAGGTTTAAAAGTAGAATGTGCGTGCTAAAAACAAAAAAGCAGACTTTGTTTCGAAAGTCTGCTTTTTTATTTGAAGTTCATTTATTGCGGAATAACAGGTTTCAAACTGTCCTTTACAATTACAGCGCTGTCTTTAACCGGAGCGGGCTGTATTGGAGGAGTTACCGGAGCGGTATATCTTTTTATTTTCTGCTGAATCATTATGGCATCGTTTAAAACAAAAGGTGTCGGCATCATCCAGTCGCTCCTTGGTTTAACTTTTAATTCCGGATTTGTCATCAGATCGAAGGAACTTTCGATTAAATCCATATCAAAAACAGACGATTTGTTAATATAGAATTCCATTACGAGCGGTTCGTTTCCTACCACGTAATAACATAAAATTTTACTGTCTTCACGCTGTAAACGGTTTCCTTTTTCACCAGCAGTTGAAACACCGTTTGCTTTAAAGTTATAAAACGTCATTTTTGGATTGGCGTAGATATCGTAACGGTTTACTTTTCGGTTTGGCGTGATTTTAATCTTTAAGTAACGGTTACTGCCCACAACGCTGTCTTTCAGAAATGCAATTGTTGGTTTTGGAATATCGATAACCGGTGCAATTGCACTGTGCGTGAACGTTGTATTGTATTTACTGGCAATAGGGAGACTGTTTAAACCCGGGGCTTTTTGGTTTTTTTCTCCCAGATACGATTTAGTCCATTCATCAAGATTGATATCATAAGTGGCCCAGACGGCAGAATTGGTATTGGCGTTGTAGATATACAACAAGCTGTTTGATTTTGCTTTTCCGTGTTCGTATCCAGAATGGTATCCGGCATAGACGAAAAACCCAATGGATACCGCAAAGAAAACCATAATCCAGGCTCCTTTTTTAGCAAAAGTATTGAATATCGGAAGCAATAATCCGAAAAGAAGAACGGTTAGTACTGCACTTCCAAAAAGGATTTTCAATCCTAAACCAATGGGAAACATGACTATAAAAGGTGCAATGACAGCCAGAGCCGGAATACTGAAAAGTAAATTCACTCCTAAACTGTAATGCTGGGTAAAAACAAATATTCCGAACAAAAGGATTCCAAAATATACCGGAATAATTAAGAAGCCGGCTCCTGTTAAACTGTTTGCCAGAAATCCGTTTATGATGATCCAAAGCAGCAAAGGCGCTACAAAATGGTTCATGGTTATTTTGGCATCCGAAAAATGGTGGTAAAAAGCAAAGCAGATCGCGATACTTAAGGTTACAAAAGCCCCAATGTAGGCATGGCCGTTATAAGTGAATCCGTTTAACAGATCAGAGTACTGAGGGTAGATTTCCAGAATAATTTTCCATCCCAAAAAGGTCACTAAACCTGCAATGATGAGAGAACCCAAAAGCGGAACAAAACCTTTGAATATTTCTCTGAGCGTAATCATTCTTTTGGCTTTTCCAATAAACATGAAAATGACTAATAGTCCAAAAGCAATAAGTGTCATTGGCATCACCCATGAAAACGGGTAACTGATAAAAGTGAAAGGAGCATTAAAATAGACATAATCTTCGGTAGAAGTGGTCTGGTTTAAGTCTGTATTGGCGAAGTATTTTAGTAACGGCATCAGATAAGAACCCTGATGTGCCAGCGTGGTTTTGTTTAAATGCTGAACGTCGTCCTGCTGGGTGTGGTAATTGTAGTGTCCGTCGATAAAAGCAAAATTAAAGCCTGGAACATTCCCCTGTTCTCTAAAAACAGTTAAGTCGGTATCGTTAGGAAGCATTTTGTAAATGCTGTACATGAGAGAATTAGATACCGGATAAGAAGGTTTGGCACTGCTAAATTCCTGTATAAGTTTTTGATTGCCCTGATTGGTTTCCAGAAGCATGTAGCTTGGCCCTGAAGTTCCCCTTGCTTCAAAGTTTAATACCAGACCTACATCTTTTGCCCACGGATGTTTGTTTACAAAAAGTGCGGCGCCGTTTAAACCTAATTCTTCTGCATCGGAGAACAGAATAATGATATCATTTTTTTGAGGTTCTTTGGCATATAAAAAGGCTCTGATTCCTTCGAGTATGGTAGCAACACCCGATGCATCGTCGCTTGCACCTTTTGAAAAAGAATGCGGCGCACTGTCATAATGAGAAAGTAATAAAAGAGCTTTTGTATTGTTTGTTCCCTTAATCCGGGCCAGTATATTTTTAGATTTTACTAAAAGCCCCCTGTCGTTAAGTGTATATCCTTCCTGAATACTCGTCTCTAATCCAATTCTGTTAAGCTCCAATTTAAGATAATTGGCTACCAGTTCGTGATTGGTTGAGCCTACATAGTGTGGTTTTTGGGCTATAATTTCAACCTGATTTAAGGCTCTTTCAGTCGAAAAATCAGCAAGAGCTTCATCGTTTTTTGAAATGTACTGCGGCATCATTGTGGTATAAATAATTGCCAGCAATGCCAGTATACAGACTATTGCGAGAATCGAGGTGGGGTTTTTTCTCATGGTAAATACATCTAAATTTCTTTTTTAACAAGCATATAATAATCATTGTCCAAAGACCGATATCCCTGGTCATACAGGAAATAGTAGGTATTGCCTGTTTTGGTGTGCAAGATATTAGTAAAGAAATCAAAATCAAAACCTTTATTAATCATTTTCTCCCTCGTTGCTTTTGATTTTCCATCCACATTAAGCTCTGACAAAATACGGTAATTTTTTCGTAATTTATTATTTACATTACGCATGAAATTAGTACTGTCTTTGTTTATTTTATTGTTGTAGGCATTGCGGCAGCTGTCTGAGCAGAATTTCTTATCTTCCCGGCCTACCAGTTTCTCAGAGCATTCCAGACATGTTCTCATTTGTTAGACTTGTTAATTTGATATAAATCTTTTCTTCTGTCTTTTAGAATTCGGACACTTCCGTGTTCGTGCAGGTTTTTCAGTAAGTTTAGATCGACATCAACAATCAGTGTCATTTCGGTATTTGGGGTGGCTTCGGCTTTAATTCCATTACTTGGAAAAGCAAAATCCGAAGGGGTGAAAACAGATGCCTGAGCATACTGAATGTCCATATTGTTTACTTTTGGCAGGTTGCCTACACAGCCTGCAATAGCCACATAACATTCATTTTCTATAGCTCGTGCCTGTGAGCAGTGTTTGACACGGGTATAAGCATTTTGGGTATCGGTCAGGAAAGGAACAAAAAGGATATTCATTCCCTCGTCGGCAAGTAGTCTTGAAAGTTCAGGGAATTCGACATCATAGCAGATCAGAATTCCGATTTTACCACAGTCGGTATCGTAAGTTTTAAATTCAGATCCGCCTTTCATTCCCCAGTGATGGACTTCATTTGGGGTGATATGAATTTTATAATACATCTCAGAGGTTCCGTCTCTTTTGCATAAAAAACCAACATTGTAAAGGATTCCGTTTTCAAGATGCGGCATACTTCCGGTTATAATGTTGATGTTGTAGGAAATGGCAAATTCCTGAAAACGCTTTCTGATAGGATCTGAATGTCTCGCCAGTTCACGGATGGCCTCGGCTTCGGATAAATGATTGAAATCGGCCATAAGAGGTGCCGTGAAAAGTTCGGGGAATAAAGCAAAGTCACTTCCGTAACCCGAAACGACATCAATAAAAAATTCAGCCTGTTCAAAAAGGGCTTCCACATTGTTGAGCTGACGCATCTGCCATTGAATCAGCCCGAGACGGATAATACTCTTTTCAGAATTAATCAGTTTTGGACTTTCATCATAATAGACATTATTCCATTCGAGTAAAACAGCAAATTCTTTTGATTCTTCATCGCCTTCGAGGTAATTCCTCATAATACGAAGCACATGAAAATCATTGCTTAACTGAAACGAAAGCACCGGATCGTGAAGTTCTTTGTCTTTTACTTTTTCGATATAATTTCTGGGAGAAAGCTTTTTTGCATATTGATTGTAATTGGGAATTCTGCCTGCAAAAACAATGGCTTTTAAGTTTAATTGTTCGCAAAGTTCTTTACGGGCATCATAAAGCCTGCGGCCTAAGCGTAGTCCGCGATAACTCGGGTGTATAAAAACATCAATTCCGTACAGGATTTCACCATCCGGATTATGGGTCGAAAAAGTGTAATCACCTACAATCTGACGGTAATTGTGTCTTTTGTCAACCAGTTTTTCATCAACAATGAGCGATAAAGCAGAACCTACTACGATGCCGTCTACCAGTATTACCAATTGTCCTTCGGGAAATATAGAGAGTAATTTTTTTATGTCGCTTGATCTCCAGTACGAATTGGCCATTTCGGGATAAGATTCGACCATTGAATTTTTCAATTGTTTGTAATCTTCAAATGCCAGGTTTCGTAACTCTACTTTTTTGATTTCTGTCTGCATATATTGTACGATTTATCTCAAATATAGCAAAAATAAAATCCATTTACAAACGCTTACAAATAATTACAACCGAAAGTAAATAGTTTGTAACCGAATATTTTAGACAGACTGATGCAACTTTGCCTTGTTGAATCTGATCAACGAATTTTTTATATGAACATTTAAATAGTATAAGCCATGAATGCAATGAAAAACAGAGTACAGTTAATTGGTAACGCAGGAAACGATCCTGAAATCAAAACTTTAGAAAACGGGAGAAAATTAGCCCACTTTACCATCGCCACAAATGATATCTATAGAAATGATAAAGGCGAAAAAGTAGAACAAACAGAATGGCATCGATTAACTGCCTGGGGAAAAACCGCTGAAATTATCGAGAAGTATGTGGTAAAAGGAAAAGAAGTCGCCATTGAAGGTAAATTGACTCACAGAAGTTATGAGGACAAAAACGGTGAAAAAAAGTATATCACCGAAGTAATTGTAAACGAAATTTTATTGCTTTAACAATCAGTCTTTGATTAGAGCCAGAGAAATCAACAGCAATATCAGGTAATTTTGGTATGGCAGAATAAACCCGACAGTTTTAAAACCTGTCGGGTTTAACTTTTATAAAGAAGTATGTTTATAAAATCGAAACTCCATTACTATCTGTTGTTAATACCTCGCTCATATAATCAAAAAAAGGTCTCATTTTTTTGAAAGTGTCTAAAGCCTGTTCTAAAAATGCCGGGCTCAATACTTCCTCATCTGTAAAACGTTTGATGATTAAAAATTGTTTGTAGCGCAGTAAATCAATGGCTTCATGATTGGCATCAAAACCTTTTGGAGCGGTTTTCAATTGTTCGCCTTGCAGTGTTCCAAAGGTATCTTTGAAAGATTTGGAGTTCAGGATTTCCCGGAAAGCTTCAGAGTTAAATCCAAATTCAGTTCTGATGCGTTTTAAATCAGCTGCATTGGGCCCCCAAAAACCGCCGGCGAAAAAGCTGTTTCCTTTTTCCAGATGAAAATAATAACCGCCTCGTCTTGCCGCCGTAGCACGCGTGTAACTTCCGCCCCAATAATGTTTAAAAGGCGTTTTGTCTTTAGAGAAACGAATGTCCCGATAGATTCTGTAAACGCTTTTTTTACCTGAAGTATTTTCCAGAACATCGGTTTTAGAAAGTTCTTTTAGTAAAGCATCTGCAAAGTTTTGGATGTGTTCTAATTCGGTTAAATATTCAGATTTATGATCGTCAAACCAGGGTTTGTTATTGTTTTCTTTGAGCTGGACCAGAAAGTCAAGGCTTGATTGAGGTATAGTGATGTAGTTTTCCATAATTGAATTTAAAAATCAGAGAGATTGACTGCAATTTAAAACTAAAAAACCCATTAGAGAAATCTAATGGGTTTTTCTATATCTTGTTAAGCCGTTTTTTTGAATAAATCAAACATAGGACAGCGGGAACAGCGCTTTTTTTCGCTCTTTTTATATTTCTCACAGCAAGAAGATTTACAATTTTCCATCTTCTTAATCTTATCAAGGATCTCAGATTTTTTCTTTTTCTTTTTATCCTTTTTCTTCTCCTTGTCTTTTTCTTTCTTGCCCAATTTTCCTCTGTATTATAAAAACAGAGACAAATATAAACGAAAAAAGTAATTTTTAAATATTCTAAATAAACTTTAACTTTTTTTATTTTGGATTGATAGCAATCGAACTCGTAACTGTTAATTGCTGAATATCACGATCAAACAAGTAAAGTCCGCCTTTGTCTTCACCAATTAAATTGATTTTATCCAAAATAGATTTAGCTGTAGCTTCTTCTTCGATTTGTTCAGAAACATACCATTGTAAGAAATTATGGGTTGCATAATCTTTCTCTTCAAAAGTGATGTGTACCAATTCGTTGATCGATTTTGATACAAAAAGTTCATGATTGTAAAGCTCCTCAAACATTTCTTTAAAAGTTGAATAGGTTATTTTAGGTGCTTTTAAATCTGTTACCTGAGCATGACCGCCGCGTTCGTTTACATACTTAACCAATTTAAGCATGTGTGCACGTTCTTCATCTGACTGTGTGTACATAAATTGAGCAATTCCCTCTAATCCTTGTACTTCTGCCCAGCAGGCCATAGAAAGATACGTTTGAGAAGATTCTGCTTCTATGCGGATTTGCTTGTTTAAGGCTGATTCAATATTTTTTGATAGCATAATGATGTCTTTTTTGTAAAATTAAAAAAAATAATCCAAACCATTTTTGGCAAAGCCGGAAAATAGGGTGTATTTGAATTAATTCGCGATAAATTTAATGTGATTTAATTTCCCCAAATACAGCGGGTCTTGAAAAAACAGCTTTATTCATAATTGGATTCCCGCTGTCTTCCCGGATAAAACCATCGGTAAATTTTCGCAGGATGAGTTGTTTTAACGACGCATCATAATAGCTTAAAAGATAATAATCGTTGAGTTTTAATAGGTTTTGAAGTACCACATTTTTATTGGTTCCCAAATAGTAATAAAGGTTATCAATGGCAAGCGGATCTGGCTGTCTGTCGTTTACAAAATTCAGATTAGAGTCCAGTACAGAGTCAAAAAACACCATTTTGGTTTGTGAATAATAAGATGCTCGTCCGCTGTTAAAATCATTAAAAAAATCACCTTGTCCATAATCAAAATTTGTCATAAGATATTCCGCAAATCCGCCAAAGGTGACGTAGTTGTTTTTTTGGTTTTGGAAGACGGAAATACCCGCTCTTAAACCGGATAAGTTTTTAAGAAAACGGGCTGTGTTTTTTAATTCTAAAGGCCTGTCATTGTTGGTCTGGTAAAACAAAGGGGAGGTTTTAAAACGGATGGTATCGTTTTTTGAAACAGAACCGCTTTTTAAGGATGTTCCGGAATCAAAATCTTTTATATCGTATGCAAACTCATCGCTGCCGGTTCTGATTTGGAATAGTCTGCCATTGCTGTAAAAGGAATTGGAGCTTCTGGAATTTTTTTGCAAAACGGGCTGATTAAAGATTTTTTCTTCGACTTCTGAAGTTTCGATATTAAGATCAAAAACCTGCGTTTTTTGTGTGTTATAATCTACTGTTAAAAGAAGGTGATTTCCGTTTAGTACATATATTTTATTTATGCCTGCTGTTTTGTCCAGAGAATTGAAATCATCGGTTTCTATTTTCTGAACAGGATAATTTCGGATCAAAGCATTAAAAGAGTAGTTTTGGCCTCTTTCGTTCTGAAAAGTGAAACCCGAGAAATCAAACATTTTTATTTCGCATTTTCCGTTTTGAAACTGGTATAAAAGCAGGTGCGGCTGTTTTTTTTCTTTTCCCAGCATATAAAAAATATTGTCCTTTTGAAAAGTAGTAATGATATATTCATTCACTTCAGGGAAATCAAAATTTAGAGCCCGGGAAGTTTTTGTCTCTAAAAAATATTTAATGAGTCGTAAGCTTTTAGAGTTTTCGGATTTCCAGTATAACAAGGGATTCCCGTCTTCACTGATACTGTGACCGATTAAGGTTTTATTTTCGGCATAACGGATAGAATCTGTAAATTGAGAAGTGAGGAAAAGTGATTTGCTGTATTTTAAAATAGTGATGTTTTTGTTATCTGCTGCAAAGACTACTATATCATGTGTTTTTGCATCTTCGGCGCTTAAAATTTGACCGTTTACCGAAGGGTTATTTAAATCCAATGGAAAAGAGTTCAGTATTGTCTGACCTGGTAATACTGACTGGCAAAGTAAAAGAAGAAAGAGCAGTGTTTTTTTCATGAGTTTTTACGGGCAAATACTATTCCAAATGTAATGAAATAAACAAACGGATTTGCTGCAGCTGTCCCTGAAAATAAAAAAGCCCAAAAGCAGTTGCTCCCGGGCTTTAGATTTAATCTTTAAAAAAGAGGCAGATTATTTTACAGTGAAAGTAACTCTTCTTGCTAATCTTCTTCCTTCTGCAGGATGTTTTTTGATAGAGGTATCCGCTCCGCCTGCAATAACATTTAATCTTGAAGAAGCAACACCAGCATTTTCAAGAATTCTTTTTACGCTGTTAGCTCTTGCTTTTGATAATTTCGTGTTATAAGCTGCACTTCCTACCTGATCTGCATATCCAATAATATCCAGAGAAGCAGATGGATTTTTTCTTAGGTAAGATAAAATAACATCAATAGCAGCTGTAGAATTTTCTATTGGCGTAGATTTGTTGAATGCAAAATATACATTGTAGTATTTATCATTGATCATATCCTTCACAACATCTCTGTTCGTGTCTTTAGGAGTATTATCGGCTACTACATTGTTATTTACCGGTTTTTCAACAATCACTTGTTTTTCAGGAATTTTGTTCACACGGTTTTCAAGTTCTGCTATTTTGTTTTCAAGAGCAGCAACATCGGCATTTTCTGAAAGCACAGTCCAGTCAGCATGTTTCGTGTTTTTACCTAAATACACATTTAATCCTACAGTTCCGTTAAAAAGGATACCTGCGAATCCGCGGTTATCAATCTTTTTCTGACCGTCAAAAGTAAGATCCTGAGAGGCATTCAGAATAGTTGAGAAATCTCCGGTTAAGGCTACTCTGTTTGATAATCTTACCTGTCCGGTTACACCGGCAATAAAATTACCCAT
This sequence comes from Flavobacterium sp. FG19, assembly GCF_057809475.1. Classification (NCBI taxonomy): domain Bacteria; kingdom Pseudomonadati; phylum Bacteroidota; class Flavobacteriia; order Flavobacteriales; family Flavobacteriaceae; genus Flavobacterium; species Flavobacterium sp. FG19. The sequence continues at coordinate 48,745 of NZ_JBMDKA010000022.1, forward strand.
TCTGTCCTTCGCATTTAATTCTTTACTGTCTAAACGGGCAAGTCCAAAACCAGCATGTCCCAGTAAACCAAAAGTATTGGTCCAGGTTTCAAAATTCATAATTCGTCCAAGATTAGCAACCCCTTGTAAATCTACTCGATAGTATTTTGAATCAAAATCGATGGAGTTGCTTTTACCGGTAAAACTGTTGTATCCAAAATCAGCTTTCAAACCAAATTTGTTATTAAACATGTAACGAACTCCTAAATCACCAACCCATGGACTCGGTGTACTGGTAAAATAACCGGAACTCATAGGACGCTGAGGTTTGTTTAAACCAGCACCCAGCTCGATGGACCATTTATTATAATTGTCCGGAGCTTTCGTTTCCGTTTGTGCATTTACATGCATTAGGCATAAAGCAAACGCAAGAGTAATGACAACTTTTTTCATTGTATTTTGAGTTTTAAAATTTTCCCCAAACCAACGATTTATTGTAAGAATTCTAGTCCATTAAAAGTTTTGAAAGTATTAAAATAAGCTTTAATAACGATTTTGGCGATACTAAGTTATTGATTCATCAGTTTTTGAAAAGTATCTACGAATTGTCCAACATGCCATCCGTCCATTAAACCATGATGTACATGAACCGAAAGAGCCATTGTTCGTCTTCCGGAATCGGAAGTCATCATCTTTCCAAACGAAATTTTAGGACAGCTGTCCGGAAAAGTAAAACTTCTGGCATGTGAAAGAGAAGTAAAGTTTAACCACGGAATTGCCGAAAAATGAATCAGGTTATCCTCATCAAAAGATCTTGTAAAAAGTCCTGTTGTATTTTGAATGCGCTCAATTTCGGTTAAAGTATTCTGTTTAAAAGTTTCAAAATCGGGATGATATTCAATGAGAGAAAAGCCAAAAGTACCGTCTTCCCGTCCAATAGTGGCTGAAGCATCGATACGATCGTTAATGAATATTCTGCCTTCTGAAATTCTGTATCTGAAGTTTTCTACAGCGTTTACTGCCGCAAGTGTTTTGTGTAAATAGAAAATAAAAAAAGAAGTATGTAATTCCCTGGCTGTTTGATATGCCTGAGTGCAGTCAATTTCGACCACAGCACCAAAAAACGGTTCTTCCATTTTGCTGAAATGTTCAAAATGCTCTTTTCTGTTCCAGTTTTCTAAGTCTAAAAGTGTTTTCATTATACTAAATTGCGGACTACTTCGGTAATCTTTTCGAAGGAGCTGAAATGTTTGTGTTCTACTTTATGATTAATTTTTTCGTGTTCCCAGGTGGTATGAAACGGAATATGAACGGCGTAACCGCCAATTCCTAAAACCGGAAGAACATCTGATTTTAATGAATTTCCGATCATCAAAAATTCATGTGCCTGAATATCCAGGCGGCCAAGCAGTTTCTGATAATCAATTTCCTGTTTGTCTGACATTACTTCGATATGGTGAAAGTAGTGTCCCAGTCCGGAACGGTGCAGTTTACTGTGCTGGTCTTTTAGATCGCCTTTGGTAGCTACAACCAGTTTGTATTTTCCATGAAGGGCCTGAAGTGTTTCTTCGATGCCGTCCAGCAGTTCGATTGGCTTTTCAAGCAGTTCTTTTCCGTATTGAATAATCTTTTCAATGACTTCAACCGGAATGGTTTTGTTCGAAATATTCATCGCCGCTTCGATCATCGATAAAATATATCCTTTGATTCCGTAACCGTATAAAGGCAGATTGGCAATTTCGATTTTAAATAATTCCTGCGAAATGCCCTGATGTGAAAGATAATCTTCCATCAAAGCACAAAACTTATGTTCGGTTTCCTGGAAATAAGGTTCGTTTACAAACAAAGTATCATCGGCATCAAATGCGATTACTTTAAGGTTTGGTATTTTAGTTTTATGTAACATAAGTTTTTTGTTTCAAGTTTTAGGTTTTCTTTGTTTCAGGTTTTTTAGCCACAGATTATTTGGATTAAAAAGATTTTTTAAAAATATCTGCTAAAATCTGCCAAATCTGCGTGAAATTTCTTTAGCCACCAATTTGACGAATTATATTAATTTTTTAGCCACAGATTATTTGGATTAAAAGGATTTTTTTAAAATAAATCTGCTTAATCTGTCGAATCTGCGGGAGAACTTTTCTAAAATTAACTAATAATCTGTGTCAACCCTTTGAATCTGTATAAAATCCGTGGGCTAACTTTATTTAGAAAAAAAACTTTTCAAAGAAATAGTTTTATCGTAAAAAGTGATTCGGATTCCGAAAAGAAGAATGATTCCACCGAAAACCATCTGTAAAGTTATTTGTTCTTCCAAAAACAACCAAGCCAAAATGGAGGTAATTACAGCCTGACTTAATAAACTTAGCGAAACTCTGGTAGCACGCATGTGTTGTGTCGCATAACTGATCGAAAGCCATGCACACAATTGACAAATTACTGCTTGAAGAACGAGAACAAACCAGCCTGCATTTGAAAATCCAGTAAAAGGTTCGCCTAACGAATAGCAAAGAATTCCTAAATAGATGCTCGAAGCAAATAAACTAATGGTCATAAACGAAAGAACATCGACTTCTGATAATACATTTTTGCTGACCAAAAGATAAATCGAATACAGAATTCCAGATAAAACAGCAAATAGAAATGCTTTATCGAAGTTTAAATCAATAAAAAACTCAAAGCCGACTAAAGTTACCATTCCGAATAAAGCGACTAATGTTCCTGTCCAGAAATTTGTGGCAGGTTTTGCTTTTAGAAAAAAGAAAGAACCAACACCAACCCAAACAGGAGATAAATTGGTCAATAAAGAGGCCTGTGTAGCGCTCGATTCCTGAATGGCGATATTCCAAACCGCAACATCAGAAGAAAACAAAACACCACAAAGCACAGCCAAAAGTGCAAATTTTAGTTTTGGAAGCTTAAAATTTCCGCTGAAAATAACATAAGGCAGTAAAAGTAAAACAGCAAAAAACATTCGGTAAAAAGCAGAAATTAATCCTGGTGTTAAACGTAATTTCACTAATATCGGGAAAATTGAGATGCAAAGGATACCGCAGATTAAAGCTAATCTTGGTTTGGTAAGTTTCATTAAGTGTATTTATTCTTTGATATTTTTTTTCAAAGATAGTTTAGAAAAGGAATATTTTGAAAGCAAAAAGCGTGAATCAATTAAAAACTATAATCGGTTCACGCTTTTTAATTATTTTCAGATTTAAAATGTGTGTTTTTTAAACAATATATTTTTCAAATTTTTGAAAAATCGTTTTTATCATTTTGAATATTTGAATTTACGGTTTTCCAAATTTCTTCAAATTCACCTACATATTCAAGTAATTTTTCTTCAATTATAACTTTCTTATTGTCAAACTGAATTTCCATTTTTCTGTTATCGCCTGTTAACGGATTAAGAGAGATATTTGTTATTAAATCAAAGTTAATTGCGGTTTCACTTGGTTCCAAAGTGTTTTCTGGATAATAAAGATTCGAGTTGGTAATTCGAATAAATTGATCTCTTTTACTTGCTTTATAAATTTTAAACTCTTTAAAAGATTCATATAATAATGCTAAGGCACCAATAAGAAATAAAATAGTAGATACGGGCGGATCTATACAAAAAACTCCTTTTAGAAAGCATATAGTACTTGTATGGGTAATAATTACATAAATACCACCTGATCCGAAAAGTAATCCGACTAGCATTCTAAAAATACTTGATTTTGGACGATAAGAATATTTTAAATCGATTCTAGAATTTACTGGGGCTGGATTTTCTGTCATATTATTTTTTCAATTAGTGCATAAATGATGATAAGGAATATTAATACAGTCCCGATATGCATCCAATGCGGAACCTTTGTTTCGTTATAGATTTCTTGAAAAGAAGCACACAGTTCTTCGTCCATACTGTCATCGATGCCATACGTTTTAATGCAATGTGAGCAAATTGTAGTACCTGATTTTTTGCTTGGAAAAACGGGAATAATATTATAAACAGCTGTATAATTTACTGTTATAAAAATATTGACAGAATTTTCAGTTTTGCAATTCTGACAAATACCCTCAAAGACTTTTTGGGCTAATGTTTTAGTTTTTTTAGTGGATACAACCATGGTTTTTTTGGAAATGTAATTGGTTAAATCTCTATTGAAATGATAAAAAGTGAATCAGTCAGTATCTTAACCGATTCACTTTTTTATTTTAAAATTGATCTTTATTCTTTCGTCTCTTCAACTTGTATGGTTGGAGGAGTCTCTGATGTTGGCATATCTTCACCTTTTAAATAAGTCGGTAGATTTAATCCGGCCATGTTGAATAAATCATTTAACGGCGGCACTGTTTTCATCATTCCGGAAACAAAATTGGCAGTTGAACCATTTTCACCCTGACCATTTCCAGAATCCCAAACCGTGATTTTATCAATCTTGATATTCTTAACAGCTTCAACCTGAGTTTTAACCAATTCAGGAAGTTTCTCCAATAATAAAAGCTGGAATGCTTTGCTTGGATCTCCGCCTGCAGCAGCTACAACATCTTTGTAACCTTCGGCTTGTTTGGTTAAGATTTCAAATAAACCTTTTGCTTCAGCTTCCATTTTAGCGAAAATCGCATCCGCTTCTCCTTTTGCATTTTCCCTGATGGTTTCTGCGGCGGCCTGTGCTTCGATAATCGCTCTTTGTTTGGCAATTTCGGCAGGAACTACAATGTTTGCAATTTGTGTAGAACGTTCTCTTTCAGAACGCGCCAACTCGGCTTTTTGCTCTGCAAGATACGATTCTTCCAATGCTTTTGCCTGTTGTACTTTTTCGGCAGCAATTGCAATACGTAACGATTCTGCTTCTTTTTCTCTACGAATAGCTTCAGAATTCGCAATGGCAATTTTTGCCTCGTTTTCTCCCTGAATCGCAATCGCGTTAGCTTCAGAAGTTTTTACCCTTGTATCTCTTTCAGCTTCAGCTTTACCAATCGTTTCGTCTTTAGCAGCTGTTGCAATACTAATTTCACGGTCTTTTTGAGTAATCGCAATTTTTACGTCACGATCTCTGTGCGTTTCTGCAATTTGAGTATCTTTTTCTCTGTCAGCAAGAGCTTTACCGGTTTCCCCGATTTTTTCCTGCTCAGCCACACTGATTTTAGCTTCGTTGATCGCTTTTGCAGCGGCTTCTTTTCCTAAAGCTTCGATATAACCGGACTCGTCACGAATATCCGTAACGTTTACGTTGATTAATTTTAAACCGATTTTCTTTAATTCACTGTCAACGTTTTTAGAAATGTTGTCCAGGAATTTATCACGGTCGGAGTTGATTTCTTCAATAGTCATCGTTGCGATAACCAGACGTAACTGACCAAATAAAATATCTTTTGCAAGCTCCTGAACCTGTTCTGAAGATAAACCTAATAATCTTTCAGCAGCTGTATTCATACTGTCCGATTCTGTAGAAATGGCAATGGTAAATCGGCAGGGAACATCGACCCTGATGTTCTGACGGCTTAAGGCATTTGTCAGATTGGCTTCGATAGAAAGCGGTTTTAAATCCAGAAATGAGTAATCCTGAATTACCGGCCAGATAAAAGCACCTCCACCGTGTACACATCGTGCTGAGGTTCCGCCAGTGCGCCCGTAGATTACTAAAATTTTATCTGAAGGACAGCGCTTGTACCTTGAGATTAATGCTGAAATGGTTACGAACAGAACGATTGCTGCAACTGCAATCAAAATAATTGGGTTGATCATTATAATTTATGTTATATGGTTTCTACGATTAAGAGGTTGTTGTTTTCTATTTTAACAACTTTTACTGAACTTCCTGACGGAATCCGTTCATTTTCGGTCATGGCTTCGAGTTCATGAAATGCACCGTTTACACTGATCATGATTTTGCCTTTTCCGCTTTTCTTTTCCGGAATGGTGAGATAAACTTCGGCCGTCTTATCAAGTGTATTGGTTATTTTAAAAGAGTTGTCTTCGGCTAGTTTTTGCACTTGTTTGATCACGAAGAAAAACAAAAGCACAAAGAAAACCCCAACCACAAAAGAAGTGATAATAAGAAACACGGGCTTTTCGCCCATAACGGCATAGAAAGAGATTCCTGTCCAGCTGAAACCCAGCAAAAAGTTAATTAAGTTTCTTAATGAGAAAAGCTGAAAATCACCTCCATCGTGAACATCTGCATCAAAATCGGTATCGAAACCGTCTGCCACATCAAGACCCGAAAAGGTAATAACGGTTTGAATAAGAAAAATTAAACTTGTTGGAATCGCGATGTACCAAAAAGATTTAAGCAACGTAGGTAAACTGTCTAATAGCTCCATAATTTTCAGTTTTTCGAATAACTTTTGGCGCTAATATCTTATTTTTTTTGTAAGAAAACTAATTTCGGTTAAAAATCGGTGTTATATAGTTTGTAGAAAGAAAAAACGCAAATCAATTAAAAGAATAATCGATTTGCGTTGTGATTGATATAATGGTAAAACTTTAGTTTACAGTAGCTCCGTTTGGCGCATCGGCATCCGGATTTACGAAAACCAGTTTTCCTTCAGCATTGGAAGTCATTAAAATCATTCCCTGACTTTCAACTTTAGCGATTTCTCTTGGCGCTAAGTTGACTAAAACAGAAACGCGTTTTCCGATGATTTCTTCCGGAGAAAAGCTTTCGGCAATTCCCGAAACAATAGTACGTACATCAATTCCGGTATCTACTTTAAGAGTTAAAAGCTTCTTGGTTTTTGGCGTTTTTTCGGCTTCAAGGATAGTTCCTATACGAATGTCCATTTTAGTAAAATCATCAAACTGAATTACGTCTTTTTGAGGTTCAGCTTGTTTGCTTTCTGCAAGATTTGCGGTTTTTGTCGCTTCCAATTTATCTATTTGTTTTTGTATTTCTGCGTCTTCTATTTTGGCGAAAAGTAATTCGTTCTGCCCGATCTGATGTCCGGACGCTATTAATTCTGAATTATCTGCAACATCAGCCCATTTCAGGCTGCCTTCATTTTTTAGAATTTTCGATAATTTTCCAGCAGTAAACGGTAAGAACGGTTCAGATAAAATGCTCAAAGCAGCAGCGATTTGGGAGGCTACATACAGTTGTGTTTTCACACGCTCCGGATTTTCTTTGATTACTTTCCAGGGCTCTTCGTCTGCTAAATATTTATTTCCTAAACGGGCTACATTCATCAGCTCGCCTAAAGCTTCACGGAATCTGTAACGCTCAATTGAACTTGCAATTACAGCCGGATAGGCTTTTAATTCGGTTAAAGCAGCTTCGTCAACCTCTGTAAATTCATTTGGTACGGGAATTATACCATCGTAGTTTTTGTTAATTAAAACGGCAACACGATTTACGAAGTTTCCAAAAATGTTTACTAATTCATTATTATTTCTTGCCTGGAAATCTTTCCAGGTAAAATCGTTGTCTTTTGTTTCGGGTGCATTTGATGTTAAGGCATAACGTAAAACATCCTGTTTGTCCGGAAACTCTTCCAGATATTCATGCAGCCAGACTGCCCAGTTTTTAGAAGTGGAAAGTTTGTTTCCTTCCAGATTTAAAAACTCATTGGCCGGAACGTTGTCCGGTAAAATATAACTTCCCTCGGCCTTAAGCATAGCCGGGAAAATGATACAGTGAAAAACAATATTGTCTTTCCCGATAAAGTGAACCAGTTTAGTGTCCTGATCTTTCCAATACGGTTCCCATTCTTTTCCTTCACGGGCAGCCCATTCTTTGGTAGAAGAAATATAACCAATAGGCGCATCAAACCAAACATATAGTTTTTTGCCTTCGGCACCTTCAACCGGAACGTCAATTCCCCAATCTAAGTCACGGGTTACGGCACGCGGCTCTAATCCGGCATCGATCCAGGATTTTACCTGTCCATAAACATTCGTTTTCCAGTCGTTTTTGTGGCCTTCCAAAATCCATTCACGTAAAAAAGCATCGTAACGGTTAAGAGGTAAAAACCAGTGTTTCGTTTCTTTTAAAATTGGAGTTTCTCCGGTAATGGTCGATTTTGGATCGATCAGATCAGTTGCATTTAAAGAAGACCCGCATTTTTCGCACTGATCTCCGTATGCTTCGGGATTAGCACATTTTGGACAGGTTCCGATAACGAAACGGTCAGCAAGAAACTGATCCGCTTTTGCATCGTACAACTGTTCGGTAACTTCTTCAATAAAATCTCCTTTATCATACAAAGTCCTGAAGAATTCCGAGGCGGTATCATGATGGATTTTAGCCGAAGTTCTGGAGTAATTGTTGAATGAAATTCCGAAATCGGCAAACGATTTACGAATGATTCCGTCATATTTGTCAATCACTTCCTGCGGTGTAACTCCTTCTTTTTTGGCTTTCATCGAAATGGCAACTCCATGTTCATCGCTTCCGCAGATAAAGGCAACATCTTTTCCCTGCAGACGCAGGTATCTCGAATAGATATCGGCAGGCACATAAACGCCTGCTAAGTGCCCAATATGAATAGGGCCGTTAGTGTAAGGCAATGCAGCTGTAATAGTATATCTTTTTGGATTTTGTATCATATTTCAATTTTATTGAGTGCAAAAATAAGCAATAGAATTGAGATTTCGTTATTCCCCAGAGATTCGCTAAGATTTTTCATTTTTCGAATCCCGTAAAGACGAAGAGGCACAAAGCTTTTAATTTCAAGCAGATTCCGGCAATTAATTTTAAAAATCATTTTAATCCTTTAATCTGTGGCTAAAAAAACTGCGACTCTGTGGGTTTGCGAGATTATTTTTCAGCTTACATCAATAAGCTTTGTGTCTTAGTGCCTTTGCGGCAGAACTCCCATTAAAATAGAACCAGTTTAAACTAGCTTTACAAGCAAAATCTTCAGAATATATTTCGCAATCTTTGCACCCGAAAAAAAACAAAAAAACAAGTTTATGAGCAAGACAAAATTAATCATCAATAAAAACGGATCAATCAAGATTGAGGGTGATTTCGAAATTATGGACCCGGAAGGAACACTTTACGGATTACAGGGAAGATCAGCACTTGGACTTTGCCGCTGCGGATTATCGGCAAACAAACCATTTTGTGACGGCGGACACAGAAACAACTTTGAGCATGATTCAAAAGCATTTGATTTACCTCCGATGAAAACGAACTAAAAAATCGGGTTGTCGAATTTCATATAAAAAAGGTGGTAGTAAAATGCCGCCTTTTTGCGTTTAAAGAATATCATTCAGCTGGTTTTTCTTTAGTAAGCTGACGGATTATTTCTTTATGTTTTTTCTTATCCATAAAAAAGTATCCTGCTTTTATAAATACAATTCTCCTTTCATGGTAATAATAGAAGAACCGCCTACCAGAATATCTTCTTCACAGTTCATAACTTCGATCATCGAGGCCTGTTTTAGTTTTACTCCCTGAAGAATTTTATACTCCTTATCCGGTTTAGTGAATTTTTTTTGCGTTAAAAAACCAATCAGAGAGCCGGCAGCTGTTCCTGTTGCGGGATCTTCGTTTATACCGATTATCGGGTTAAAAAACCGGGTTTCAACAATATGCTCCTGATTTTCATCGGCAATGGTAAAACAATAAAAACCTTCAAAATTATATTCTTTTGAAATTTCAATTAACAGTTGGTTGTCGGGAACACAATTATTGAGTAACAGACTGTTTTTTATAGGAACCATTGTATGGCTGACTTCTGTTTTTACAATAGTGGGAACAAAAGCATTGACGTCTAAATCTTCAATTTTTAAACCAAGTGCCACGGCAATTCTGTAAGTCGGGATTTCCTGTTTGATAACAGCCGATTTTTGATGCATTTTTACAACAGGATAAAAAGTAACCGGATCAAAACTTACGGTTAAAGGTATAGCCGAATGTTTCATAATTACAAAAGGTTCGCTTTCGTTCTGCTCATCAAAAATGGGCATGCCTTTTAACAGTGCACCGCAGACTGCACCTAATAAATTATGCCCTGCACCGTCGATTTCAATTCCTGTGGGGGTAAAGGAGCGTACCATGAGTGCTTTTTCCCTTGTTGAATAATAAACAAATGAGGTTTCAGAATAACCAAACTCTTTGGAGATATCCTGATAGGTCTCTAATGGTAAATTGCCGTCAGTAAAAACAACAGACAGCGGATTGCCTTTATAACTTTCGTTTGAAAACACATCTAAAACGTAATATTCTAATGCCTTTCTTCCTTCCATTCCTTCTTCTTTTTAACTAAACTTTTTCAGACGGAATAAAATTACGTTTTATTATTGTAATTCCCCTACAGAATAAATACCCGTTTTATACTTATTTTATTAGTATGAGCTCGCTTTCTGAATCAAAAATTTCGGGATGTATTGTTCTAAGAATAAGTTTTTCATTATTTTCAAAAAGAATAATGATCTGACTGTTATTTTGCCGGGGTTCACACCAAATCTTTACAATCACTTTTTCAAAAATCCCAAACTCATTTGTTTTATCACTATAATGGTAATCATCATCATCGTCAATTTCATCCCAGTTTTGCCAAAAACCTAAACCGGCATCAAGAAAATACTGATGCCACTTGTTGTTTTCAACTTTTATATAAACAACAACAGGTTCTTGTGTGTCTGGTTTTTCACAGACTATAAGTTTCTGTAATTTAAGATTATCAAATTCTGTAAACGTAAAAGTATTGTCCTGATAAATTGGTCCTCTTGGCTCCATGTTATTTACAGCATTCGTTTTCCTTCAGCACTAAATTGTATTGCTTTTTCCAATCTTGCAAGTCTGGTTTTTTCCTGCTTGGCGCTCATAATTACATGAATTATTACTTTTTTGTACGATGGTGCCTGATTGTTGAAATAGTACCAGGCTGTTTTATTGGCTTTAAACTGTTTTTCGAATTCGGGATCAAGAACATAAGCTTCATTTTCATGTGAATAGATTTTAGATCTTTCCTCCGATCTGTATTCGAAAGCTTTAATTCCGGGTTCTTTCATGAGTCCGGCTTTTGTCAATTGTTCTATTTTTTTGATGTTTATGGCACTCCAGATGCTCGATTTTTTTCTGGGTGTAAACCTGATGGAATAACTTTCGTGGTCTATGGTTTTGCGAATGCCGTCGATCCAGCCAAAACACAATGCCTGGTCAACAGATTCTGACCAGGACATAGATGGTTTTTGTGTACTTACTTTATAGTAGCCAACAATTAATTCGGTTTCTTTCTGGTGATTATTTTCCAGCCATTCTCTGAATTTTTCCTGTGTTGAAAAGAAAGTCGGCGCCATTATAGTTTAAGACTGATTATGTGAAGTTTGAAAATTTATTAATTATCTATAAAAATAGGATAAATAATAAAAAAGCAAAGCAGGGATTGCCGCTTTTATTCAAAAACCACTTTTTTATTGCTTTTCGGTATTTGTACCACATGATAAGGCTGTGTGATTACAGTGGTTATGCCTCCGGGACGTAATTGTTCTACTTTAACAAATATACGGTTGTTTGTCTGGGTAATCTGAGTAATGTCGATAGAATAGCCGCCATAATTTCGCACCTGATCAATAACGGCAATAACCTGATATTTCTTAAAATCGACTGTTGGTTCTACACCGTTGGCATAAGGAGAAGGAACAAACTTCATTCTGGCAGTTAAACTGTTCCATTCGGCCTCGGTTTTTATAACAAGATTCGCTTTCGGGGTTGTATAATCGCCATTGAAATGATCACCATAATAGACTTGGGTAAAAGCCATTTCTGATGGTTCCGATTCGTCGCTGCTGCAGCCTGTAAAGACTAATAAAAGACTGAACATAAAAATAATCTGTTTCATAGTTTTGGTTTTGGGTTAATTGTGTTTGGATATAAAATCCTATTTATTAAACAGATATGATTTTTTTAAATGGTTGCGTTGAAATAGTCTAATTGACGTTTTGATGACATACATTATCTGAAGGTTTTACTAAATAGCTCCTTCGCAGATCAGATCAGGGATCAAATATTTAAAATAGTACTCATCATATTGTTTTTTCCCTCAACTTTGCAGTAAAAAATCTCAAAACAAATAAAGATGGAGGAATTCGGCAGAATATTAGTTTCAGAAACAGCAGCACAAAGCGAAAACCCGCAGGATATTATCAACTCTAATATTTCAATAATCAATCTGATGCGAGAGGAAAAAGTGAGCGACGATTTGATTCATGAAGATGCTCTGCTGAGTTATTATTTAGATTATTATACCTCTCAGTATACTGCAGGTAATTTTTCACAGTTTGTATATAATTCAGGCTGGAATAAAGAACTCAATGAACTAATTGAGGAAGGTCTGGCTTTAATAGGAGCAGAGAAACATTTAGAATTGTTTCAGGCCCAGTCTAAAAGAGTAAAACTGCTCAGTTCGGTTAAAATTGGTAAATTTTTAAAAGGAAAACTTGAGGGTGTTAATCCTGTAAGGGATCTGCTTAACAACAATAGCTTTTTTGAACTGGATGAAAATCTGGTTGAACTAAATGCAGGTTTCCTGAAAAGTCATCCCGATTTTGAAGCGCTTCCGGTCGAGGAGATATTTGCGGTTTTGGAGGAATTTACCGGGCATGAAATCAAAAGGGCGTAGTTTTTACAAAGGCAGTATTGGAATAAAGTAGTAAATGTTTACCGCTTTTAGAAAGATGATGCGACATTGTTTTTGCGAATCTCAAAATTAATAAGTGTATTTTTTTGATTTTATTTAAAAAGCTTAGTCAGAATATTTTATATTTGATAGCCCTTAATTTTAAAATCAAAACCAATGAAAATTAAAACCTACTTAATTCTCAGCGGCGCTTTTCTGTTTTTATTCTCCTGCGGGAAGAATGAAAAGCAGCGTATTGAAGAAAACGCCCCCTCATTAGCCGTTCAGTCTGAGAGCCCTAAAGCAGTCGAAAAGCTAATTTTTAAGAAAACTGAAGACATTGTCGCTTCTGATGAACTGAATCTAAACCTGCTCAAAAAAGCGGCGGATAACCTTAACATCACTTATTCCAGTATCAAAATTGAAGATGTCAGTTCGATATCGTACAATGATAAAACCACTTTTTTTGTGATCTGTATTATTAGAAAAGACCATAAAGCCGGATCAGGCGGCGAAGATTTTGGAAATTATTACGAAAGAAAATATGTTTTTGTAAATAATGAAGATGGAAAAATTCTGGCACAGGAAACGGATCCGAATCTGGGATATTATGAAAATGAAGGACTCAGAACCGCTAAGACTTATATCCTTAAAGATTTACTGCCGTTAAATGATAAAACCCGGGGAATTGCTTTTAGTACAGAAGTCTATTCGAACAGTCGTGTGGTGATGTTTTCTGAAGAAAAGTTTACAATCGTGACTTTTGACGGACGCAGAATCAGGAAAGTTTTATACGAATATCCAATACGTTCCGCCAATGGTGATTCAAACGGGGCCGGAACTTATCAAATCGAAACTTTGGAAACCGGAATCAGTATTTCGGACAGTCAGACCGAAGGCTTTTACGATCTGCTGGTCTCTAAAATCTTTACCTATGAAGATGCCGCCGAAGAAGATTTAGAAAATGATATCCAGAAAAAAAGTGATTTGCAAGTCAAAAAAGAATTTCAAAAACTAAAGTTTAACGGGAAAGTCTATTCGTTTAAAAAAGACAATCGGAACCGGTTTTTGTAATTTCGCATTTAACTGAACCTGAAAAATGTGTAAAAAGACCCTTTTTATTTTGCTGATCTGGCCTGTTTTCCTGCCGGCTCAGGAAAAACCCCAAACAGCATCTGATAATGTTACCCGTTATTTCTATGATGATAAATCTGTTTCGGTTGCTATTTGGTACGGAGAAGATAAAAAACCGGATAGTTCTAAAACCTATTATCAAAACGGTAAATTAAATGAAGTTTTTTATTTTGATAAAGACGGTCTGAAAGACGGTGATGCTTTTCAGTATAATAGTCAGGGCGAAAAACTGGTTACCTGGAATTTCTCGCATGGTAAAATGACGGGAAGAACAGACCATAAACTTCCTTTTGGAAAGGAGCGGGAAGAAAGTGCAGGCAAAGCACTAAAATTACTCACAGATCTCAATAATAAAACCCATTTTAATCCGGTTAGTGTTAACGATTTGTATAATCGGGGCGTATTGGAAGTAAGTCTTGGGAATAATACACTGGCAATTGAAGATTTAAAAAAAGTTGAGTTTGCGGTTGATAAAGATCCGGAAAATAAAAAAATAGTACTATCAGATTCTGCTCAAAAAAAGACAGCTGTTTTTAGAAGCAAACTGTATGACCGAATGGCAAGTGTATATGCTTCTCTGGAAATGGAAGGTTTTGCTTTTCATTACTATTGCAAAGCCATTCAGAACAATCCGGGCGATTTCCGTACTTTATATAATTTTGCAACATTGTTGCAAAAAAGAAAAATATACGGTCCGGCACGTTACTATTTAGAAAAAATTGCGGCCGAAAATCCGGGCTATTCTCAGGTATACTGGCCGCTTACCAGATTATTGACCGATACGGGCGAGTATAAAAAAGCATTTGAAATTATTCAGAAACACGAAAGTGAAATTGCTAAAACAGTCTTTTACGATGGAAAGAATTTAAAGACTATTCGGGGACTGCTTTATCATAAATCAGGAGAATCCCGAAAAGGAATTGCTGATTTGAAAGCCGCTTTAGAGGCTGATAAAAACAATTCTTATGCTATGAGAAATCTCGGAATGATTTATCTCGACCAAAAAAAGGATAAAGAGGCCTGTGCACTTTTTCAAAAAGCCAAAGAACTCAATTATGATTTCCTGTATGATGAAAATGATCTGGAACCATTGATACAGATTGCCTGTAATAAGGAGAAGCTGCCAAAAGAAATCGAAAACGAACCTGCTATTTCTCCAAATCCCGCTGCAGATACTGTTTCGGTTCAGAATTTTGCAGCTTTTAATTTTGATTTTGAGTTCTTTAATTATGAATCCAAATCGGTTTTAAAGGGAAAGTCGAACGACGGAACCATAAATATTTTAAGATTACATCCGGGGTTTTACTTTTTAAAAGTTACTGCAGGTGATAAGGGGGCAATTTTTAAACTGATAAAAGAATAAAACTTTAATAATCATTTTGTTAACGGGTTACAAATACAGTATATATCAATTGGTATATTTTGTTTAAAAACCTTGTATTTTCTCTGCTTATCTTTCCGTATATAAAGAAAACGCCTGTTTTCGTTTATACGTTTGGACTAAAAAACTTTAGATCCAACTTTGTACGCAATCTTAGCAAACATTTCCTTAAATTTGCTTCCGTTATAAAAAAATACAATAGTTATAAAAATCAAGCTATGTTACAAATTGCATTTATTAGAGAAAATCAGGAGAAAGTAATCAAGGCTTTAGCAAAACGAAATATCGATGCTAAGAGCGTTGTTGAAGAGGTGGTGAAATTAGACGAGAATCGTCGTGCTGCACAAGTGGAGCTGGACAATACGCTGTCTGAATCTAATAAATTGTCCAAAGACATTGGTGAATTAATGAAAGCCGGCGAGAAAGCCAAAGCTGCTGTCTTAAAAGAAAAAACCGCTGTCTTAAAAGAAAAAAGTAAAGAACTTGGTGAAAAAGCTGAAGCGCTTGCCGTTGAGTTAACCAATAAATTATATACTTTACCCAACCTCCCTGCTGATATTGTACCAGAAGGGAAAACAGCCGATGATAACCTGAATGTTTTTCAGGAAGGTGATATCCCGGTTTTACACGAAGGTGCACAGCCTCACTGGGAACTGGTAAAAAAATACGATATTATTGATTTTGAGTTAGGGGTAAAAATCACAGGAGCCGGTTTTCCTGTTTACAAAGGAAAAGGAGCCCGTTTACAGCGAGCTTTAATCAACTACTTTTTAGATAAAAATACCGCTGCTGGTTATAATGAAGTGCAGGTGCCGCATTTGGTAAACGAAGCTTCAGGTTACGGAACAGGACAACTGCCGGATAAAGAAGGACAGATGTACCATGCCGGACTAGATGATTTGTACTTAATACCAACGGCTGAGGTTCCGGTTACGAATTTGTTTCGTGATGTTATTTTAAACGAAAGCGAACTGCCGGTTTTACAAACGGCTTATACGCCATGTTTCCGTCGTGAAGCAGGTTCATACGGAGCACATGTAAGAGGTTTAAATCGTTTACACCAGTTTGATAAAGTGGAAATTGTTAGAATCGAACATCCCGAGAAATCATACGAAGCGCTTGACGGAATGGTAGAACATGTGAAAAACATTCTGCAGGAACTGAAATTACCATACCGAATTTTACGTTTATGCGGCGGCGATATGGGGTTCACCTCTGCTTTGACTTATGATTTTGAAGTGTTCTCTACAGCTCAGGACCGCTGGTTAGAAATCAGTTCTGTTTCTAACTTTGAGACTTTCCAGGCTAACCGTTTGAAATTACGTTTCAAAGATAAAGATGGCAAGAACCAGCTCGCTCATACGCTTAACGGAAGTTCATTGGCACTGCCAAGAGTTTTAGCCGGAATTATAGAAAATTACCAGACACCGGAAGGAATTGTAATACCAGAAGTTTTACGTCCTTACTGCGGATTTGATATAATTGATTAACTTAGTAGTATTAGTTTACAGTCGCAGTCGCAGTCGCAGTTTTCCGTTTTTAGAAGAAACATTACTGCGACTGTGACTGAAAACCGCGACTGAAAACTGTGACAGTAAACCGCGGCTAAAAAGAACAGAAATATGAAAAACATCTTTATCTATATCGTTTTGTTGTGGTCAGGTCTTGTGTTTTCGCAAAACGAACAGTTAGCGAACAATTACTACGATAAGGGTGATTTTGAAAAAGCGAAAATCATTTATGAAGACCTTCTGAGAAGTTCCCCATCCAATACTCAGTATTTTTTAAGAACGGTTGACTGTTATCAGCAGCTGCAGCAGTTTGATATTGCCGAAAAAACAATTCAGGAACGTTATAACCGTTATAAACAGGGGATTTTTCTGGTAGAATTGGGGTATAATTACCAATTACAGAAAAATGAATCAAAGGCCAGAAATTACTACGAACAGGCCATCGAGAAAATAAAAACCAATCCTAATGATGTGTATGGCGTAGGCAATGCTTTTGAGAAAAAAGTGCTGCTGGAGTATGCGCTCAAAGCCTATCAGACAGCCATGCAGGTGCAGCCCAATTATAATTTCAACTTTCAGATTGGAATGCTGTACGGCCAGTTAGGAAAAACCGATTTGATGATCGATCTTTTGCTGACGGAATCTTACAATAATCAGCAGAATGCCAATTTAATTCAAACGCAATTGTCCCGTTTTATGAATGGTGAAACAGACAATACGGCTTTTAAAGACGCCATGCGAAAAGCACTGATTTTAAAAACCCAAAAAGATCAGGATGTATTCTGGAATCATTATTTAAGCTGGTTTTATGTACAGCAGAAAGAATTTGGAAAAGCCTTTATTCAGGAAAAAGCCATTTATAAACGCGAACCCGAATCGCTGATTAGTATTGTTAATTTAAGTCAGTTTGCGCTCAATGAAGACGATACTGAAACGGCCGCTGAAATCCTGAATTTTATTCTTTTAAACACAAAAGATACTGATCTGCTCATTAAAACCAATGCGAGTTTAATGCAGATCAAAATTGACAAAGCACAGGACAAAGATTATCCGGCCATTGCCGCAGAACTGCAGCAGTTACTCGTTACTTATGAAATAAATCCATTCACAATGTCCCTGCAGTTAATTCAGGCGCATTTTCTGGCGTTTAATTTAAAAAAGACAGAAGAAGCTAAGGAAGTAGTAAAAAAAGCTTTAACACTAAACCTGAATGCGTACCAGCAGGCAGATGCCAAAATGGAGCTCGCCGATATTCTGCTGTTAGAAGAAAAATACAATCAGGCACTAATATACTATTCGCAGATTCAGCTGGATTTAAAAAATGATGTCATGGCTCATGAAGCCAGTTTGAAAGCTGCCAAAACCAGTTATTATAAGGGTGATTTTGAATGGGCATTAAAACAGTTTAAAGAACTAAAATCGGCCAATACCCAATTGATTGCCAACGATGCGTTAGAATATTTCTTACTGATAAACGATAATACAGCTGCCGATTCGACGCAGACAGCCTTAAAACAATTTGCCAAAGGCGACTTTTTATTGTATCAGAATAAAAAACAGGATGCTGTTACGCAGTTCCAGAACATACTGAAGAATTTTAAAGGTCAGGAAATTGAGGCAGTAACACTGCTTCGTTTAGGAAAGATTTATGAAAACCAGAAAGATTTTGTTTCGGCTTTAAGTCAGTATCAGCAGATTATCGACAATCACAGTGACGGAATTTATGTAGACGAAGCTTTGTTTTTTTCGGCAGAAATTTACAATGACGAATTAAGGGATACGGAGAAGGCGAGACCTTTGTATGAAAAGGTAATTTTTAACCATCAGGACAGTATTTACTTTGTTGATGCCCGAAAAAAATACCGTGAGTTAAGGGGAGACAAGAATTTGTAGTTTTCAATAGTGTAAATGTCAAATTCCAAAAATGAATTACTAACAGGATGATGTAGTTAAAGAGTCTAAAAAGTAAAAAATTTAGAATCTTAGTCCCCATAGCTATCAGGACAGCATCTCAGAAATTTAAAAAAATGATTATTTTCAACGTTACTACCAATATACACGAAAGTGCACATGATCAATGGTTAAAATGGATGCAGGAAAAGCATATACCGGAGATTCTGGCGACACAAAAATTTTCTTCGGCACGAATTGTAAAAGTGCTGGTAGAGGAAGAAATGGGAGGAGTTACTTACTCCGTTCAGTATACTACAGACAGTAAAGATACTTTAGAAAAATACTATCTGGAAGACCAGCCCCGGTTTGACAGAGAAGCTTTGGAGCTGTTTGCAGATAAAATGCTTTCTTTCAGAACAGAATTAGAGGTTATTTCAGAACATTGATTTCGTTTTTAATTAAATAAGGATTAGGATTGTTCTGTCTGCGGGATCAAAATGATATCGCAGATTAAAACAAACAGGCCTTTTCTCTTAATGTCTAAAAGGAGTATATTTGCAAAAAATTAATTGCCAATTAAAAACGGTGCTTGTTCACTCAGTTTGTTTATGAAATACCTGCAAGCTAAATTTGTTTTGTTTTTACTGCTAAGTCTGAATGTCTGCTGTCAAAGCAAAGAAGGACAACCAGAACCGCAAGCTGAAAAAGAAACATCGACAGCTGTTATTTTGCAGCTTAATGAATTTAGAAAAATTGGAGAGACTTCTAAAGAAATCTTAAAACATATTGCGTCGTCTAAGTATGAAGTGCTAAAGATGAGAAACGAGGAGCAGCCTGAAGTATATGGAGAAATGATGGGGTCTGCAGCACAAATTTACTCCGTTGGGAACGAAATTAATGATTATATCGATGAGATCAAATCAGGAATCCCTGAAGAAGATTTTTTCGTTACAAACGACACAGCACTTTATGATGCATTTGTAAAACAAAAATATGCTGTTTTAAAAAAGAAGATAGCCCTTTTTTATAAACAAAATAAAGTAATTATATCCTCTTCAAAGCGGTATGCCGGTTTTGAAGAAGATAATGAAATATTCAATACCAGTAAGACCTTTGTAAATAAAGAAGGTAAAAAGGTAGATTTTTTAAACTTTAAGTTTGGCTGTAAAGCCAATATCGGACTGCTGACGGGTTTAGAAAAAATTCAGTTTGAAATTGTTCATTTTCAATATATGTTCATGAATACGATTATGGGATCTGCTCATTAAGATATTGCGTTAATACATTAACAAAGCAGGAAACAAATAACGAATATGGAAAAAGTAAAAGCTAAAAAACATTTAGGACAGCATTTTCTTAAAGATGAAAGCGTAGCCAAAGCTATTGCCGATACTTTAAGTCTTAAAGGATATGAGGAGGTTTTAGAAATAGGACCGGGGATGGGTGTGCTTACTAAATATTTACTTGAAAAGCCAGTCAATACTCACGTTATTGAGATCGATACAGAATCTGTAGCGTATCTGGATGCTAAATATCCAAAACTAAAAGATAAAATTATCTCTCAGGATTTCCTGAAGTATAATATAAATGAAGTTTATTCAAATAAACAGTTCGCCATAATTGGCAACTTTCCGTATAATATTTCTTCCCAGATTGTTTTTAGGACATTAGAGCTTAGAGACCAGATTCCTGAGTTTTCGGGAATGTTCCAGAAAGAAGTAGCCGAGCGTATCTGCGAAAAGAAAGGCTCGAAAACCTACGGAATACTATCAGTTTTAGCTCAGGCTTTCTATGATACAGAGTATCTGTTTACGGTTAATGAAAACGTTTTTATTCCTCCGCCCAAGGTAAAATCGGGTGTGATGAGAATGACCCGAAAGGAAGACTACAGTCTTCCGTGCAGCGAAAAGCTATTTTTTACAGTTGTAAAAACGGCTTTTCAGCAAAGACGAAAAACATTACGTAACAGTTTGAAAACATTAAATTTATCTGATAATCTGCGTGAAGACACTATCTTTGATAAACGTCCGGAACAGCTTAGTGTAGACGAATTTATTGTTTTGACTCAAAAAATAGAAGCCGATGGAGTTCAAAGTTAGCAGAGAATTTATCCACCAATTAGAAGAACTAATCGTTAAGAAAGATGACAACGAACTTGAAATTTTACTTAACGATCTTCACCATGCTGATATCGCTGAAATTCTTGATGAATTAGATTTTGACGAAGCCACCTATATTTTCAAAGTTTTAGATAGTGACAAAACAGCAGAGATCCTTCTGGAACTGGAAGAAGATCTGCGTGAGAATATCTTAAGCCGACTTTCGCCAAAAGAGATTGCGGAAGAGCTTGATGAGCTTGAAACCAATGACGCAGCGGATATTATAGCCGAACTTTCGCAGGAAATCAAAGCGGAAGTTATCTCGGAAATGGTCGATGTGGAACACGCCAAAGATATTGTCGAGTTATTACGCTATGACGAAAATACAGCGGGTGGTCTGATGGGAAAGGAGCTGGTGAAAGTTAATGAAAACTGGAACGTTCTGACCTGTGTAAAAGAAATGCGCATCCAGGCCGAAAATGTTTCAAGAGTGCATTCGATTTATGTGGTCGATGATGAAAACCGCTTAAAAGGCCGTTTATCACTCAAAGATTTACTGACTTCTTCTACCAAAACCCAGATTGGAGATGTTTATATCCGAAAATTAAATTTTGTAAGAGTAGACACAGAAGATGTCGAAGTGGCCCGTATCATGCAGAAATATGACCTTGAGGCTATTCCGGTTGTAGATGAACTCGGACGTCTGGTAGGAAGAATTACCATCGACGACATCGTAGACGTAATCAAGGAAGAAGCCGATAAAGATTACCAGCTGGCAGCGGGTATTACGCAGGACGTTGAATCTAATGACAGCGTTTACGAATTAACCAAAGCGCGTCTGCCGTGGCTTTTAATAGGGATGGTAATTGAAATTGTAGCTTCTTTTGTCCTGAAAGACAATGAAACGGCATTCCAGAAATATTCGACTTTAATTATTTTTGTGCCTCTGCTTTCGGCAACAGCAGGAAATATTGGTGTTCAGGCATCGGCGATCGTAGTACAGGGTCTGGCAAACGGAACGTTAAAAGAATTCAGCAAAAGTTATTTTAGCAAAGAGATTACCGTATCGATGATTTCCGGAAGTATCATTTCGCTGCTTTTACTGGGATATCATTCTCTAATGTATCAGCAGTATTTAGTGGGATTGGCCATTTCAATTTCTATGATTGTGGTGATTATGTTTGCCGCAACACTGGGAACCCTGGTGCCGCTTTTTCTTCATAAAAATAAAATAGATCCTGCTATTGCAACGGGACCGTTTATTACTACTACTAATGACGTTTTTGGGATTATGCTCTATTTTGGAGTAGCCAAAATGATTCTGGGCTTTTAGATTTTTGCCACAAATTGACCTTTTGCAGTGATTTAAAATCTGTAAAATTGGCGTAATTTACAGGCCGAAAAATCAGCTATTAGCCAGCCAGAAATAAATTAAAACCAAGCAGGATGAAAGTACATATTATAGGAGGCGGAAACCTTGGGGTTTCTATTGCCCTGGGAATTGCAAAATTTTCTAAAAACAACGAGATAACCGTTACCAGAAGAAACACTGCTTCTATTCAGTATTTAGCAGAATATGGCATTACAGTTTCTAACGACAATAAACATAATATCCAGGAAGCCGATGTAGTAATCCTGACTATAAAACCTTATCAGGTAGATACGGTTTTGGCGGAGATCCTTCCGGTAATTCAAAACAAAACGATAGCTTCGGCGGTAAGTGGTTTGTCTCTGGATATGCTTCAGTCAAAAACCGGTAATGAATATCCTGTGGTACGCATTATGCCAAATATTGCGGCGCAGTTTGGGGAGTCAGCAACCTGTATCTCATTTCCCGAAAAAGACCGAGAAAAAGCACTGCCAATTGTAGATCTGTTTCACGATCTGGGAACAGCACCTGTTATTGATGAAAAATTGATGGATGCAGCGACAGTTTTAGGGGCCTGTGGTACTGCTTATGCTTTACGTTATATTCGTGCCTCTATGCAGGCCGGAATCGAAATTGGATTCGATTCTAATACAGCACTTGCCATTGCTGCTCAAACGGTAAAAGGAGCGGCTAAAATGCTGTTAGAAGAAAGAGTGCACCCGGAACAGTTAATCGATCGTGTAACCACACCTCAGGGCTGTACCATTGTAGGGCTGAACGAGATGGAACATAATGGTTTCAGTTCGTCTTTAATTAAAGGAATTAAAACTTCTTTAAAGCAGATTAAAGGGTTGTTAAAATAAAAGTTATAAAATTACAATAGTAGAAATTCCAAATTCCAAATTTTATTGAGGTTTGGAATTTTTTGTTTTTAAATAATAACGTGCGTTTTACTATGCGAAGAAATGAAGTATCAAATAAAAGGTTCAGGAAAGCAGTTCAATTGAACTGTCAGTGAACAGGAGAATTTAAATGCTGGAATTTTGTTTTGTTAAAAATTAACATGGAAATCAGGCTTTTGTCTTAACTTTGTTTTTTAATTTTAGTAAATCAATCTCATGAAAGCAATTAATATTACAGCATATACAGAAGATGCCTCTCAAATAGAAGCTGTAAAAGCTTTTATGGAATCACTAAAAATTAAATTTGAGATAGCAAATGTAAAACCCTATGAGCTATCTGAGAAACAGCAGGAAATCTTAAACAGTCAATTAAATTCAGACAAAAGTCTTTATACAGATGCAGAATCAGTTTATGCAGAGTTAAAAAAGAAGTATGAACTATAAGATTATTGTTTCTCCAATTGCCTTAAAAAATATTGAGGAAGCCGTTTCGTATTATGTTTTAAAAGTCAGCAAAAAAACAGCATTAGATTTTCTGAATGATTACGAAAAGGTTTATAAAGCTTTGCAGATAAATCCTTTTTATCAATTATACGATAACAGTTATCGCTATCTGCCGTTTAAAAAGTTTCCCTATGTTGCGTTTTTCATTGTAGATGAATTATCAAAAACAGTGTTTTTAAATGCTGTTTTCCACACTTCACAGAATCCTGAAAAATATCCGATAAGATAATGTGTTTTGTCGTGCTCAGGAACAAAGCCTGGCAGAAGAGATTCCAAAAAACTTCGGTTGGGATCTGAAATTTAAATATTGAATTCTTATTTTTTAATCAGCTGTATGTACTTCCTGTCACATTCTGAAATTTTGGTGTAGTAATTCATGGCATTACCGGAATTTTGAATGGTTAGGGTATCTTTGGTATAAAGCGCTTCAATTCCAACTGGGATTTCCGGTTCTTCAGAATCGGCAGGACTTTCTTCATCGCCGCTGATGTCTCCTTCATATTCGTCCCATTTAATGCCTTCCAGAACCAGATATTCTGCTCCGGAAGTATCAGATGTAAAAGAAGCTTTTCCTTTTAGTTTTCGGAGTTTGGTTGTCATGAGATAGGAATAACCCTCTTTGGTTTTACTTATCTCTAATAAAAGGCTGCATTCTCCCGAGTCGTTTTCTTCTGATCGGGTTTCGTAAATTCCTTCAATTGCTTTTTCTTTAGTAATAATTGTAGGAACAGGAGTAACTTCAGGAATGCTCTCCTGAGGTGTCACAGCTGTTTTTTTATCAGTGCACGACGATAGCAGTAAAAGACCAAAAAACAGAAACAGGGAGGTATGGGTTGATTTCATATCCAGAGTTTTAATTACCGTCGGGAGCTTTGTCCTGAGTCAGGATGAATTTCAGATAAGCATATCCGAGAGCTCCGGAAAGTACAGAAGCAATCAGAATCGATATTTTGGAATACAGAATAATATCCGGATCGTTAAAGGCCAGTAAAGTAATAAAAATAGACATAGTAAAGCCAATGCCGCCCAGCATTCCGGCACCCAGAATATGCGCCCATTTTAAACTTTTGGGCAGTGCACATAATCCGGCGCTTACGCCAATAGAAGAAAAGAGTGCGATTCCCAATGGTTTTCCAATTACCAGTCCTAAAATAATTCCAAAAGCATTGGGATGATTTAGTCCGCTGTGCCAGTCTGAATTAATGGCAATGCAGGTATTGGCAACAGCAAATAAAGGCAGGATAATAAAAGCGACAGGCTGATGCAGGAAATGCTGCAGTTTGTACGAAGTAGACTGCTCGCTGCCATCGCCAAACGGAATTACAAAAGCCAGGATTACGCCTGTAATCGTGGCATGAATCCCGGAATTAAGCATAAAATACCACATTGCTGCTCCTCCAATGAGATAGGGAATCAGGCTGTAAACCTTCATTCGGTTCAGAACAAATAAAACGCCCCAGATTCCTAAAGCAATTCCCAGATTTACAAATACGATTGTTTTGGTATAAAAAACAGCAATTACGATAATTGCTCCTAAATCGTCTATAACTGCCAGTGCTGTTAAGAAAACTTTTAGTGAAGCCGGAACTTTATTGCCCAGAAGTGATAAAATCCCAATTGCAAAAGCAATATCGGTCGCCATTGGGATTCCTGCACCGTTTTGTGTGGAGGTACCAAAATTTAAGGCGAGAAAAATAGCGGCTGGTATCAGCATGCCGCCCAGTGCGCCCATAATAGGCAGCGAGGCATTCTTTATGTTTGATAATTCACCATGATATATTTCGCGTTCCAGTTCTAAACCAATCAATAAAAAGAAAATGCTCATTAAACCATCATTGATCCAGTGTGTAAGGGAATGACCGCCCAGATCTCTTTCCCAAAAAGCAATATATGCAGCAGAATAAGACGAATTAGCCACATACAAAGAAATGAGGGTGACAAATAACAAGAGTAATCCTCCCGATTTTTCGTTTTCAAAAAAGGCTTTAAAAGTCTTGGTTAATTTCATTATGAAGAGATTGTAATCATTTATAAAAGATGGGATTTCTTTTGGGGATATAGTCAAAGTTAAAAAAAAAGCGGCAATAAAAAAGGCCGGCCTGAAAGTCCCGGCGATTTTGGTTAAAAAAGAGCAAAATATTTTTTTAGGAAAAAACTTAGACAAATAAGTATATTTTTGTTTTTATAAAATGATATGTTATGAATTATAAAACTATTTTTTTTCGCGCCGTAAGTCTTTCTTTGATCTTAATTCAGATTTCCTGTAAAAAAGAAACCAGTATTAATAATGAGGAAATAACACAAAACCTAAGCAGGTCTGTTTCTGCTCCCATTAGTAATGACTATCAGACAGACGAAGATCAAGCGGACAATGAAAAGCTGGAAGTAAAATCGGTTATTCATTTTTCAGGCAGATTTAGTTCGCCTGAATTATGGCATTATGAGAAAGAAATCAATCAGGGGGCTCTTCGGAATTTTGGCCGGCTGACTAACGGAGATTTAGTTTGTTTTATAGAAGAAGGTGATGGAAAGTATAATTTTACGCCTTATATTCTGATTCTTGACAAAGCCGGAAAACAGAAGCTCTGGCAAAAAACGGGAGACCGTGTTTCGAAGTATAACGCATACAATGTATTGATATGCGATGAGCATAACGGAGGCTTTACCTTGTTTGTGAAGAAAGAAATAAAATCTGTAAACGCATCCGCAGGCGGTGACAATGAAAAAATGCAGCATGTTTTAGCAGGCTGGCAGATTGAGAAAATGGCTTATAAAAATGTAAACTCGCCTTATAAACCGGAAACAAAATCAATGAAAGCTATTTTTCTTAAAGCTTTTGAAGAAAGAGGATTCACTTACATAAGAAAATCTGATTTTTCTCTCTATTATGTAAAAGGAAAAATCTTTGTAAGCGGCACTGCAGCTAAACCGGATCAAAGTGAAATTCCGTTTATTGCGGTACTCGATAAGAACCTGAAATTATTAAAACTGAATAGTTTTGAGGGCTATCCGCAAACGGATATTAATGCGATAAGCCCGAATCCTGATGGTACTTTTTATGTTGAAGGAATTGAAGATTCAGCAGCAGACGGAACCTATTCTTCTACTTATAAAAGATTTACAATGAATGATGATTTGCAGCTGCTCAAAGACAAATCAGATAAGAAGCCTTTTTCCTCTTTTTACAGAGGACCGTCGGCACCGGATATTGAAGAAGAAGTTTCTGAAGAGGATACCGGGATAACAGAAAGTGAAACCAAACCTCAGGAGGAAGTGAAAGAAAAGGAAAATACGATTGTTTTTCATTCCGATAACTTCGAAAATTATTATTACAGTCTTAAAGAAAAAGAGATTAATTCAGGTGAAATTGTATTTGGGAAAAACAAAAGTCAGGACAGTACAGCTGTCTGGCAGGTTAAATTTATATTTCCTAAAAACTATGAAGTACCTTTTCCTAACAGTTCACAGGGATTTAAAAGGACAAACGGGGATTTCATTTTTTCTTTGTTTTTACGTAATGAATCTGTGAAAAACGGTGTGCTGAGTATGGCCATTTTTGTTTTTAATAAAGAAGGGCACCTGATCCGTCAGTTTGAAACCCCGGCTTATTTTGGTCTGACTGATTTTGAAATGAAAGAATCTGACGGCAGACTGATTGCGGGCTTTATTTCCTATGATGCCAATTATGTAAACGGAGACTGGGAATATCCCCATGTTTTTCGCTCCTTATCTTATTCGTTAGAGTAAGCAATCTTAGAGAATTACTCTTATTTTTGCTTAATATTAAATTCAATAAAAATGAGTGTAAAAATTCTTCATATCGATAGTAATCATCCGGTTCTCTGGAACCAGCTGGAAGAAGCGGGTTTTGAAAACCACGCCGATTTTAAATCTTCTAAAGAGGAAATCGAAACTAAAATTCAGGAATATAACGGAGTGGTAATCCGCAGCCGTTTTAAAATTGACCAGACGTTTTTAGATAAAGCCGTAAATCTGCAGTTTATTGCAAGGGTTGGGGCAGGTCTGGAAAGCATTGACTGTGATTATGCCGAAACGAAAGGAATTCATTTAATTGCGGCCCCGGAAGGCAACCGAAATGCTGTTGCGGAACATTCGCTGGGAGTAATTTTATCACTGTTTAATAATCTGAATAAAGCTGATGCTGAAGTAAAAGCAGGGCAGTGGAACCGTGAAAGCAACAGAGGTCATGAATTAGACGGAAAAACGGTGGGGATTATTGGTTATGGAAATATGGGAAAAGCTTTTGCTAAAAAACTTCGCGGTTTTGATGTTGAGGTGCTGTGTTATGATATTCTCGATAAGGTGGGCGATGATAATGCCAAACAGGTTTCGCTGGAGGAATTACAGCAGAAAACAGATGTTCTAAGCCTGCACCTGCCATGGACACCGCAGACTGATAAAATGGTGGATGCTGCTTTTATCGCCGCTTTTTCAAAACCATTCTGGATTATCAATACTTCACGCGGAAAAAATATCGTGACGGCAGATTTGACTGAAGCCATGAAAACTAAAAAAATACTCGGAGCCGGACTGGATGTTCTGGAATATGAGAAATTATCTTTTGAAACCCTGTTTCAGGATAAAAATACTCCCGAAGCATTTCAGTATCTGCTTGAAGCAAAGAATGCGCTGTTAACGCCGCACATAGCCGGATGGACTTTTGAAAGTCACGAACGTCTGGCTCAGGTTATTGTAGATAAAATAAAAGCGGTTTATAATCAGTAAATTACAGAATTAAGAATTAAACCGGCTCTTGATTTTGAGAAATCCAAATTAAAATTTAATAACAAGGTATTTCTGTAAAAGTAACTTGTATTATTAGTTTTTGAAATATTTTTTTTTTAATATTGTTTCCGATTTTTAACAAAATTTTAAAAAAAGGAGAAGCCGAAAATCCAAAAAGAGTAGGGGTAACGAATTAATTTAATTAAATCATGATTGAGTGGTACAAAAAGGTAGTTTTTGAAAACTATGCAAACTTTACTGGTCGTGCAAGAAGAAGTGAATACTGGTATTTTACTTTAATGCAGCTTATAATTCTTATTACAGTAGTAGTTCTGGGAGCTATTATAGGAGCATTATTTGATAACGTACTTGCAGGATTTTTGGTGGGATATGGACTTTTTGTGCTTTACTCTTTTGCCACTTTTGTGCCTACTTTGGGGGTCGCTGTAAGACGTCTGCATGACAGTGGAAAAAGCGGCTGGTACTATTTTGTTGCGCTTATTCCTTTTGTTGGCGGAATCTGGATGCTGATTTTGTTATGTACAGACGGCGATTACGGTCCAAATCAATACGGGTCGGATCCTAAAAATGTGGTGGAAGAAATCAATGAAATCGGTAATGTTGAATTGCAATAATAATTAACTAAATATATAAAAATGGAGACTACAAAACCAGAAGCATGGAATACCCCATCTGAACCAAGACAGGAAAACAAAAAAGTTGTTGCCGGAATTCTTGCCATCTTATTAGGAGGATTTGGAATTCATAAATTTATCTTGGGATACACTCAGGAAGGGATAATCCAAATAGTTATTACAATCGTTACCTGTGGATTCGCAAGTATAATCGGACTTATTGAAGGGATTATTTACCTTACGAAAACAGACGAAGAATTCTATCAGACTTACCAGGCAGGTAAAAAAGGCTGGTTCTAAATATATACAGAATCCCATTTGTTTACAGATGGGATTTTTTTTATCACTAATGGAGTAAATATTAAATTTTTAAGATACATGAGCACACAGGAAAATAAAAAAGTTACTGCCGGAATTCTGGCTATTTTGTTAGGAGCACTAGGAATCCATAAGTTTTATTTAGGATATAGTAAAGAAGGCGTTATTCAGCTTATTTTAGGGCTTTTATGCGGTATTGGCGGTATAATCGGACTTATTGAAGGAATTATCTACCTGACGAAATCAGACGAGGAATTCTACCAGACTTATCAGGTAGGTCAGAAAGGCTGGTTCTAAATCATACAAATCCCATTTCGCAGCGAATGGGATTTTTTATAAATAAGAAGTTGGGGGCAGGTAACTTTATTTAATATAATAAAAACCTTTAGTGGATTATTGATCTGGCTGTAAGTGTCTAATATTGCACATGTTGTAAAAATAACAACGTATAAAAAACTAATAATCTATAAATTAATTATTTAGAAAAACATGGAAACTACAGGATTAGATTCAGAAAACACAAAGCCGGAAAACAAAAAAGTTGTGGCTGGGATCTTAGGGATTTTATTAGGCTCATTTGGTGCCCATAAATTTTATCTGGGATATAATAAAGAAGGTATCATCCAGCTTATTGTAAGTATTGTTACCTGCGGCCTGGGAGGTATGATTGGTTTTGTCGAAGGCATTATTTATTTGATAAAATCGGATGATGAGTTTTATGAGACCTATCAGGTTGGAAAGAAACCCTGGTTTTAAATAAAAATTGTAATTAAAAAGTCCCACCTGTCATGGCAGGTGGGACTTTTGATTTGAAGTAATTTATGGTGATTAAAACGGGATTTTTTTATTTCAAAATATGTTTTTTAGTATAAATTGGTACTTCAGATCTGAAAAATAAGAAAGAAATATGGGATTATTTAGTAGAAATAATAAGATTCAAAAGCCCAAAGTGATTCTTGAATTAAGGAGTCCAAGCTGCCCAATAACGGCTATTGTCGAACAGGATAACAGAACAGCCTATTTTTATTTGTTTGGCGATAATGAAGATTTTGGTGTTAAAAGCTGCTGGATTAGAAATTTAAGTAAAGCGCCAGAGGAAACAGAACTAAAATTGATGGAAAAAGGTGTGCCCCCTATGTTAACCAAAGAGTTTTGTAAGTTTCCGGAAGGCCAGAATGCGCTGAATGCTAAGGACCTTGAAATTGTATGGTTAGAAGAAGGAGATGGAGCAGCATTGTTGGAAAATGGATCAGTTTTATGTGTAATTCCAAGCTGGGGAGGAGATGGAGGATTTTACGGATATGCCCGTGATTGCAGAGGAGAGGGGGATTTTGCCTGGGAACTTTCCGAAGATAATGAGATGAGAAAACGGATAAAAAATGCCGTTTCTTTTAGTAAAGCATGGGATGAAGAAATGAATCCTTTTCGAACTTTACAGCCAAAAGTTCTGAACTACTATGAAAGTCTGTTTGGAAAAAGCGAGAAGTATTATGCTATTGATAATTCAGAATGGCCTCCAAAAGGTCTTTATTTATACGAAGGACAAGAAAAGATTGTTTTTGCAACTGTAGCGGTATCATTACGACCACAGCCAAAAATTGAAATGTATTTTGAAGACTCCGCTAATGTAAACAAGATTGAACTCGGAATTATTTTGAAGTCAGGATTAACAAATGATCAAATAAATAATGTGGCAGGTCTGATAAGCGGCATTACAACAATACCCTGGGACTATATTACTTTTTTAGCAGAAGGACATACAGTAGAATTTCAGAACATTGTTAGTAATAAATTTAAGTATGCGGTGCTGACTAATAAATTAAAACTTCTGCCTCAAATGAATGTACCCGCTTTTGGGGATTCGCAGACTAATTTTTTATGGATCGTACCTGTTTCAGATAAAGAATGGAAGGTAATGAAAGAATCTGGTTCTCAGATGATACTGGATAAACTTGATACTATTGGTGAAGAAATATTTAGTTTGGAACGAGAGGAAGTTGTCTAAGGATAGTAGTATAAAAAAAGAAAACTCATAAATTTATGTTTATGAGTTTTCTTTTTTTTAGGATTGATTTTTTAATCTTCTTTCTCGGATAGTTTCTTTTCTAATTCGATTTGAAATTCTTCAATAACGGGTTTCATAGTACTTTCCGGAATATCTGCGATTCTAATGTACATTAGGCCGTCTATAGCATTATTAAACAAAGGATCGACGTTAAAAGCAACTACTCGTGCATTTTGTTTGATGTATTTTTTAATTAAAACCGGCAGACGTAAATTGCCTGGTTCCAGTTCATCAATAATTTTATCAAACTTATTTAAATCAGACTCGGCTTCATCAAAAATAAAGTCTTTGTCGGCATCTTTCAGTTTTACTTTATATGCCTTTTTAGGATGGATATACTGGGCAATATAAGGATCATAATAATTCGATTTCATGAACTCGATCATAAGTGATTTCGAGAAATCAGAAAACTGGTTGCTGATGCTGACTCCGCCCACCAGATACTTATGTTCGGGATTGCGCAGTGTAGTATGGATAATTCCTTTCCATAACAGGAATAATGGCATTGGTTTCTGCTGGTATTCTTTTACGATAAAAGCGCGTCCCATTTCGATCGATTTGTGCATCATATCATGAAGTTCCGGTTCAAAGCGGAAAAGATCCGTCAGGTAAAAACCTTCGATCCCGTATTTGGGATAAATCTCAGAGCCTAATCCCATACGGTAAGCTCCGGCAATTTTTTTGGTTTCATCATCCCATAAAAACATATGGTGATAATACTGATCGTATTCGTCTAAATCGATAGATTCATTGGTTCCTTCACCCACTTCACGGAAAGTAATTTCACGAAGACGGCCTATTTCATGCAAAATGTTCGGAATTTGTTTGGCACTTGCAAAGAAAACCTCATAGTTTTTGCTTTGTAAAAACCTGGAGTCACTGTCTCTTAAAGCCTGAACTTCATCAATTAGTTTTGATTCGTTGGCCGGTGTAACAATTTTTTTAGGTGCTTTAGGGATTTTAAGGCTTGCCGTGTCAATCAATTTGGTATCTTTCTCAAAAGGATTGGCCAGCATATAGGTTTTCTTTCTTAAGAATTCTGAATATTCTTCAAAAGATTCAATTTCGTTTTGTTCACTTACTGAAATTGGTTTTCCAATACGAACTTTAATCACACGGTCTTTTTGTGTAAGTAGTTCCGATGGCAGTTTTGCCGTACGTAAGGTATCGTCAATTTTGGAGAGCCAGTAAAACAATTTGCTGTTTTTGGCATGGAAATAAATGGGTACAACCGGAACTTTTGCTTTTCGGATCAGCTTAATAGCTCCTTCTTCCCACGGTCTGTCTACTACTAATTTTCCGTCTTTATAAGTGGAAACTTCTCCGGCAGGGAAAATTCCCAGCGGTTTTCCGTCACTTAAATGGCGCAGTGTTTCCTTAATACCAATTACGCTCGATTTGGCATCCTTGTGATTCTCAAAAGGATTAACCGGCATAATGTATTTTTTCATCGGAACAATTCTGTGCAGTAAGAAGTTGGCAATTATTTTGAAATTAGGCTCTCTTTCAAGCATTAGTTTCAAAAGCAAAATACCGTCAATTCCACCAAGCGGATGATTGGAGATCGTAATATAGGCCCCGTCTTTTGGCAGACGTTTTAAGTCTTCTTCCGGGATTTCGAATTTGATTTCCATTTCATCCAAAATTCCGTTCAAAAACGCAAGGTCTTCCAGGTGTTTATTACGGTCGTAAATTTTATTGAGGGTAGAGATCTTAAGAACCTTCATAAGAATCCAGCCGGAAAAGGTACCGAAAACCCCGTACTTTTCAACATTTATTGCCTTTGCAACTTCTTTCGCGGTAACTAAACCCATGTACTATTTTTAATTTATTAGAACAGCGAACAAAGATAACAAAAAACTCTACTTTTCGTTGTTTCCAAGATAAACTTTGCACTTTTTTATTACATTTGGAATCCTAAAAAAGACAATCTGATGAAAATTATTTCTTATAATGTAAACGGAATACGTGCTGCCATTACTAAAGGTTTTATCGAATGGCTGGAGGCTGCAAACCCGGATGTTATCTGCCTTCAGGAGATCAAAGCTACTAAGGATCAAATCCCTGTAGAAGCTATAACGGCAGCCGGTTATCCCTATCAATATTATTACCCGGCTACAAAAAAAGGATATAGCGGAGTAGCCATACTATCAAAAACAGAACCTAAAGCAGTAGTGTACGGAACCGGAATTCATCATATGGATTTTGAAGGGCGAAACCTTCGTGTAGATTTTGAAGACGTTTCGGTAATGAGTCTGTACCTGCCATCGGGGACCAATATTGAAAGGCTGGATCATAAGTTTATGTTCATGGATGATTTTCAGGTTTATATTAATGAGCTGAAACTCACGATTCCTAATCTGATTATCTGCGGGGACTATAACATCTGTCATGAGGCAATTGATATACATGACCCGGTTCGTAATAAAACAGTTTCGGGATTTTTACCGGAAGAACGTGCATGGCTGGACGCTTTTATGAAATCGGGGTTTATTGACAGTTTCCGTCATTTTAACAAGGAACCGCATCACTATTCCTGGTGGAGTTACCGTGCAGGAGCAAGGGGAAATAATAAAGGCTGGCGTATCGATTACAATTTGGTAAGCAATGTAATGGAACATCGTTTAAAGCGTGCTGTTATTCTTCCGGATGCCGTGCATTCAGACCATTGCCCGGTTTTAGTTGAAATTGATTAAAGTTTGGTATTGTTCTTGTTGAGAGAACAGCTGTTTAGAATAGTAATAGCCCCGAATATAAACCAAAAGTAACATGATTAAAAAAGCCTCCATCGGATTAGTAGTTTTAGCTTTGTCTGCAACTTCTTGTGTGTCCAAAAAGATTTACAATGATCTTGAAACCAAGTATTCAGATCTGAAAAAAGAAAATCGTTCTATTGCAGATGAAAATGCCGATTTGAAAAAAGCAAAGAACCAGTTAGAACTGGATCGTGATAAACTGACTAAGGATTTAGCAGCAACAAAAGACGAGCTGGCCAAACAAAAAGCCGATTTAGCTGCCGAACAAAAGAAATACAGTGTATTGCAGGATTCTTACAATGCCTTAGAGAAAAACAGCAACGATGCCCTAGAGAAAAACATGGCGAAAAACCGTGAATTACTGGCACAGTTAGAAGCAAAAGGTAAAGCGCTTGCAGACGAACAGGCCCGTCTGGATAAAACGGCCAATCGTTTAAAAGAACTGGAAGATATGATCGCAGCTAAAGAAGAAGCGATGCGTAAATTAAAAGAAACCTTATCGAAAGCCTTAACGGGTTTTGAAGGTAAAGGTCTGACAGTAGAACACAAAAACGGTAAAGTATATGTTTCTATGGAAAACAAATTACTTTTTAACTCAGGAAGCTGGGCAGTTGGTTCAGAAGGAAGAAAAGCCGTAGTAGAACTTGGAAAAGTTTTGGGTGATAATCCGGATCTTTCGGTACTGATTGAAGGACATACAGACGATGATCCGTATGCAGGTTCAGGACCTATTGCTAACAACTGGGATTTATCTACTAAAAGAGCAACAGCAATTGTGGCTATTTTAACTGAAAACCCAAAAATCAATAAACAAAAATTAACAGCAGCAGGACGCAGTGAATTCTCTCCTTTGGCAAGCAATGCTACTCCGGAAGGAAAAGCAAAAAACCGAAGAATTGAAATCATCCTGACTCCAAGACTCGATGAGATTGCGGAGATGCTGAATAGTATTAATTAAGGCGCTATCCCGATAGCTATCGGGACTGAGATAGTAAGATTTACAAAAAGGGTTCAAAGTTTTGCTTTGAACCCTTTTTATTACTATCTCGTCTTGGAATTTGAAAATTTGGAATTTCTATTCTTTATTATTTGTAACTTTGATTTGTATAAATTAAAAATTATGGGACTTCCTGAATTAAAAGAAAAGATAAAAAATCAATTAGAATTGGCAGATGAAAGGGTTTTAAGAATTGTTTCTTCTGTTTTTGACAATTATTTGAATGAAGTTGTTTCGTACGATGCCAAAGGAAATCCATTAACATTATCAGAGTATCATAATAAAGTTGAAGAAGGTCTTGATGATATTAAATACAATCGAATGATTTCAAAAGATGATTTGTTGAAAGAAATGGAAGGTTGGGATAATGAGTAAATTAGAAGTCTTCTGGAGTGAAAGTGCTAAATTGGATCTGAAAGATATTTACTTGTATTTAAAAGAAAGGTATTCTAAAGAAACGGCTTTAAAAATTAGAGAAGAATTATATCAGTCTACTGATAAGATTATTTTTCCTGAGCAATTTCAAATTGATGATTATAGAATTGATTGTCGTAGAATTGTGGTTCGAAATTACAAAGTTTTATATCAGATTAAAAATGACTCGATTTTTGTAATTAGGATTTTTAACACATTTCAAAATACATTAAAAAGTTTGAAATAGGTAAAAGAAGATATTATGGTTCTGAAATTCTAAGATTTACCAAAAGGGTTCAAAGTAAAACTTTGAACCCTTTTGGTTTTCAATAAGAAAATCTTAGAATCTCAGACCTTAGCTACTTAGTAACTTAAAAAAGAATCTTGTACTTTTTTTAACCTTTTTCAA
This sequence comes from Flavobacterium sp. FG19, assembly GCF_057809475.1. Classification (NCBI taxonomy): domain Bacteria; kingdom Pseudomonadati; phylum Bacteroidota; class Flavobacteriia; order Flavobacteriales; family Flavobacteriaceae; genus Flavobacterium; species Flavobacterium sp. FG19. The sequence goes on from NZ_JBMDKA010000022.1 coordinate 84,406, forward strand.
ATCTTGATTTGGAAAATCCCTTTGTACCTTTGCTTCTTTGCAACTTTGAACCTATTAAAAAGAATGAAATACACTACATTACCCAATACCGATATAAAAGTTAGTAAAATCAATCTGGGAACGATGACTTTCGGACAGCAGAATACAGAAGCCGAAGGCCATGCCCAAATGGATTATGCACTTGACAGAGGGGTTAATTTTTTTGATACCGCCGAAATGTATTCGGTTCCGGCAAGTGAAGCCACTTACGGCAGCACAGAGAAAATTATTGGAACCTGGTTTAAAAAATCAGGAAACCGCGATAAAGTAGTTTTGGCCTCTAAAATTGCAGGACCCAACCCTAATTTTGGGTATATGCGTGAGAAACTGGATTTTTCTCCGGCAAGTATCAAATTTGCTGTTGAGCAAAGTTTAAAAAGACTTCAGACTGATTATATCGATTTGTATCAAATGCACTGGCCGGAAAGAAAAACGAATAATTTCGGACAGCGCGCTTTTCACGGGCATAATGATGCTTGGGAAGATAACTTTAGAGAAATTTTAGAAACTTTCGACGCATTGATCAAAGAAGGTAAAATCAAACACCTTGGAGTTTCTAATGAAAATGCCTGGGGAATGATGCGTCTTTTGGAGGAAAGCAAGTACCACAACCTGCCAAGAATCAAAACTGTTCAAAATCCGTATTCGCTGCTGAACCGTTTGTTTGAAGTAAACTCGGCCGAAGTTTCTAAGTATGAAAACGTAGGTCTGTTAGGATATTCTCCATTAGCTTTTGGGGTTCTGACCGGAAAATTCCTGACCGGAGAAAGTCATCCTAAAGCGAGAATAAATCTTTTTCCGCAATACAAACGCTACAATAGCGATCAAAGTACACAAGCAGCCAAATTGTATCTGGAAATCGCTAAAAAACATGGTTTAACGTTAACCGAACTGGCAATGGGATTTGTGCTGCAGCAGCCATTTTTGACAAGTGCTATTATCGGCGCAACCACATTGGAACAGTTAAAAGAAAATATTGATACGATTGATGTAGTTCTTTCTAAAGAAATTCTGGCTGAAATTGATGCGGTTCAGGCGATTATTCCTGATCCGGCGCCTTAAAACAAAAATCCCGATAAATTAATTATCGGGATTTTTTTTCAGAGTCTCTATAGATTTAAAATCTGATCTTTTGGATAACGCACTTTATAGCTGATCCTGATTTTTTTAGTTTCATTGGGTTTTAAAGCCAGCTGCCAGGTCAGTATTCCGGTTTCGGCATTTACTTTAGCCGAATCACTCTGTAGTAACTCCACTTCGATTTCCTTATTGGTTGTCAATGGGTACTGATCTTTCAGCAGCAGCTCAATAACTTCTTTTTTGTTGTTTCGTACTGTAATGTCATAGGTAAAGACCTGCTCTTTTTTGGAAGATAAAAATTTGGTGCCCGATTTGTCTGCAGCTTTCTCCCGTTTAATGGATACTTTTTTGTCACGTCCCATACTTAAATTTAAAGTATCGCCAGTTTGGCTGGGCTGAATAAAAGTCTTACCGGTATACATACCTTCAAAAATAATATTGGCTTCTCCCTGAAGCAGGTTATACTTACTGTAATCTGCAATTTCGGCCAGAAGAAAAGCTTCGTTTTCGACTTTTGGAACGGCATAATATTTATATACAGCCGGAAGTTTTATCTCTTTTAAAGAAACACTGTGAATTTTTCCATTTGACAGAATATCGTAGGGAATATCGATATCAAAAGAAACATTCAGCTGATTTTCAGAAACTGTTGTAAAATCAGAAATCGTAGACTCTGCCATAACCGGAGCAGCGGCATAATTAAGATCACTGCTTTCTTTTTTAGCCTTCATATCGCCGCGGGCACTTTGCAGCTGATTCATTACCGCTCTTTGGTTATAGCCGTAATTAACATTGTTTCTTAAAAACCATGAACTTAAAACCGGAGCCTGATTATTTTGATTCGGATAACCGCTGGATAAAGTCAGTTTTACTTTTTTCCAGTCAATTCCTGTATTTTGAACAACTTGTGCTTTGTATACCATATTTATAGGCGCATTAACACTTTCGGTTCTTAAATCATAAAAAGGCGACCAGGAAGCATCATTAGTTAAATAAGATATCTCTAAGGGAACCGGGCCGGCAGCATTGCTCATAACCTGAACAATTAATTTTCCTGATGAGTTTTTTTCTTCTTTACTGCTGTCAACTTCCAGTTTGTTGTTTAGTTTTTGAAGTATTCCATCCAGTTTTTGCTTTCTTTCGGTCAGGTTGTTAATATTGTTGGCCAGTTCAGTTTGTTTGTTTTTATAATATTCCACCATTTTCATTAATTCGGTTACATTCAATCCGGAATTAGTACCTGAAATCTGCTGGTTTTTATCTAATAACTCAATGGTTTTGGTTTCGGAATGGATTGTGTTATTTACTTTTTGAATTTCCTTCTGAACCAGAATAATACTGTCTCTCACTTTTTTTAATAAAGGTGATTGTAAATCGGTGTCATATTCTGAAATATAATTGCTGCTGAACTGAACCGAAAGTACTGTTACATTTGCCAGTGTTCCAATTTGTACAGAACTTTCGTTTAAGTTTACAGCCACATTTTTAATTACAATTTCAGAGTTTCCTGCTGGTAAAACAGCATTTGCGGTTTGTGATATTTCAGCAGCATTAAAATATACTGTCGCGGCTTTTACTTTAGCGGTTACAAAAACAGGTTTTTGCGAAAACACCAGTGAATAAAGGAACAGCAGGAGGATAGTGATGAATTTTTTAATCATAAAGATATTTTTTTAGTTATGAAATGACTTTTAATGGTATAAAAATTTTAATACCAAATGTATTCAATAATACATGATCAGGATAATTTTCTTCTTAGAATTATCAATGAGTTTTTCGAGGGTATTAAAGAATTTTTCATTTACCATCGGACAGCCCAGACTGTTGCAGATTGGATAAGGCTGCTCTTCAAAAGGAACATCGGCATATTTATGAAGCACAATATTTCGGTCAAAAGCATTGCTGTTGGTTGTGTCTAAACCATACAATTTATACGCTTTTCCAAATCTTCCTGAATAAGAACCGCCAACAGTATATTTACCCAGTGAACTGCAATTGGAGTTTTTAGTATTGCTAAATTTCAGTTCACCGTAAACACCGGTTTCGGAGCCAGAACCATGTCCAACCAAACCTTTATCCAGTAGTTTGTTCTTTTTTAAATCGTAAATAAAAAACCGGTTTCTTCCAGATTCTATCCTCATGTCTAAAAAGAAAGCAACATCTGAATTGTATTTAGGAGATTTCCCCAAAAAGCTCCGGATTTCTGTTATCTTACTTCTTAGTTTCTCTTCATAGGAATAAACCGGTTTTGAATTTTTACGCACTATTGGTTTTTCTTCTTTATTGCGGCATGCAAAAGCAGTGAAGAAAACACTAAACAGACACAGAAAGAAAATTTTTCTTTTCATTTCAGTATTTATTTTTCAACGGTATAGCCTTTTACTTTGGCGAAAGACACTATGGAGGAATTGATGGTGTTACCCAGATCATCCTGTTTTTTACTTTTTTTAGCTTCAGTATCTATGTATTCCTGACGCTTTTTGGCCAGTACGCTGATTTCTTTTTGAATGTTTTCTCGTTCTTTTGTTTTTTCAGTTACTATTTTCTGCAGTTCTGCAGTCGATTTGTTTTGCAGTTCAGCGGGTAATTCTTCTTTTTTGATTTTTGAAATGGCTCCTGCATCGTCTTTTACCTTGTCCACCAGATCCCAGCTTTCGTTTTTATAAACCGCTTTTGATTTGCTTACGGCGCGATCTGTATAATTGGCGTGGGAAACTTTTTTAGCATTTTGATCCTGCATGACCTGATTCATTTTTTTCTCAGCTCCTTTTGCTCCGTAATTGATGTAAGTTTTGTTTATTTTTTCATCGCATTTGGCAATTTCGTCATCATAAGGTGTGGCAATGTATTCCACAGTCCTGTCAGAATCAATATTGAAATATTTTCCTTTGCCTCTGTCGGCGCCGTCTTTCCAAAACGTGTTAATGCCTTCGGTTTTATTACCGCAGAAAATGGTATTCACATAGATATCATTTTTTAAAGCATTGCTGATAGCTTCTTTGTAACTGATTCTGCCCTGATTGAATTCTTCGTTTCCTGCAATATAAATCAGTTTCATACTGTTTTTTTCTGCGGTCCATTTCAACTCCTTTGCAGCATCCTGAATAACAGCTCCGCAGTATTCGCTTCCTCCGTTGGTTCTGAGTGCAAATAGTTTTTCGGAAATCAAATCCAAATCCGTTGAAAGCGGTGTCACCTGTCGGATGTAATTTGATTTTGCAGAAAGGCCGTCATTGCCATATTCGTATAAAGCAATTTCGATGTCAGGTGTTTTTCCTTCGTATTTTAAGGTGGTCAGAGTATTTACAATATTCCATAATCTTGATTTGGCCTGATCGATTAAACCGTCCATGCTGCTCGACGTATCCAGTAAAAGGGCAACCTGTATTTTAGTATTGGAATCTGCCGGTTTTTCGATTTCATTTTTTGGTTTCGGATTAGCATTGGAAGAATAACAGCTGGTTATCGAAAATGTTACTGCAAATAATGCTGTGATAAAAAGAGTTGATTTCATGATTTTTAGTTTTATTGATGATTACAGACCAAACTTAGAAACAAAAAAGACCTGTTTTTCGGACAAAGGGTGAAACGGGTCTTTGACTTGGTAAAACGGTTTGTGCAGGGATTATAAAATACTTTACTTTACATTATGTTTTATAAAGCTTTTGAAGTTCAGAGAATCTTAGTGTTGGATTCTCAAAACAAAACAGCAGGTTTATGGAATTAACCTTGTTTTAATAGTATTGTGTATGAGACTTTTATTGTCAAAATTTAAGATTTTCTTATTCTTTTTACTGTTGCTTCCTTTGGGAATGACGGCACAGGATTCTGTTTCTAAAAAAAAAGCCATGCCGGCAGCCAAAATGAAATCGGTGACTAAAGATTTAAAGAAAGCGCTCGAAGTAAATGATGAAGGGCTGATTGCACAGAATTATGAAAAACTCGCAAATGAATTTTTAAACAAAGCAGATAATGCCAAAGCAGAAGAATATTTTAAAAGAGCTTTGAACAGTTATACCAAATTAAAGCTTACAGAAGACAAAACCCGCGTAACCAGAAGTCTGGCCAAAGTACAGGAAGATCAGAAGAATTTTGGATCGGCCATCAAAAACTATGAAGCGGCAGGGGCTTTAACAAAAGATGCCACAGAGGAAAAAATCAATTTAAATGATGCAAACCGGTTAAGAAACCAGGCGAATCCGGCCAGTCAGACCAATTATGTCAATTCGAATATCGATTTGCTGAAAAAAGAAAATAAAACCGCGGAAGTTACGGATGCCTATGTACAGAAAGCGCAGAACTCATTACAGCTTAAAGATAAAGAAGTTGCGATTGAGAGTTATAAAAAAGCAATAGTGTATGCCAAAGATAAACCCGAAGAAGTTATCAAAATTAAGAACGAAATTGCGAAGGTGTATGCCGAAGCCAATCAGTTTGATAAAGCGGTAGATATCAGTGAAAAATTATTAGCGGAAGCCATAAAGAACAAAGATTTTACTGCCGAAATAAAACAGCTTCAGTCCTTATCGTCTCTTTATTTTGAAAAAAAAGAACCGGAAAAGGCGATTTCATCATTAAAAAAAGCGTATGATTTATCTTTTCAGAAAGGAAATTCGGCCGAAGCCAAAAACAGTTTGTCTTCTTTGGTTAAATATTACAAAACCAAAGGTCAGGATAAAGAAAGTATGGTTTTGTATGAGCAGTTTTTAGAAAATTTCGACAGACTGATTCATTCGGATACGACACTGATTGATGCGAAGACTTTTCAGATTACAGAGGAAAAAATCCGTCAGCTGGAAAAAGAAAAAACGCTGAAAGACGAACTGATTTCGAAGAAAAATACTTTTAATTATTTTCTGATTGGTTCGGTTATTTTGCTGCTGCTGCTGTTTTTATTTATTGTGAAAGCCCTGTATTCCATTAAAATTAAAAATAAAGAAATTGCACTGCAGTCATTACGCCGGGAGATGAATCCGCATTTTATTTTCAACAGCCTGAATAGTGTTAATCAGTTTATTTCGGAAAATAAAGAACTGGAAGCCAATAAATATCTAACATCTTATTCGAATTTAATGCGGAATATGATGGAGAGTTCTAATAAAGATTTTATTTCCCTGGACAAAGAAACAGAACAGCTGAAAAAATACCTGGATTTAGAACATCTGCGTTTTGAAGATAAATTTGATTTTGAAATTACAGTAGACGATTCGCTGGACCCGGAAAGGGTTTTTGTGCCGAATATGATTTTACAGCCTCATCTCGAAAATGCGATCTGGCACGGACTGCGTTATCTGGATCAAAAAGGTTTTTTGTCATTACGATTTGATGTGAAAAACGGAAAAATAATCGTGACTATTGAAGACAACGGAATCGGGCTGACCAAAAGCCGTGAGCTCAAAACCACGAATCAGAAGATATACGAATCCCGTGGTTTGAATAATACCAAAGAGCGCATTGCACTTTTGAACGAATTGTATAAAAAGCAAATTACATTTGCAATTGTAGAAAAAGAAGGACTGGAATCCGGTACCATTGTTCAGATTGTTTTTCCTTTAATCGATAAAATATGATGACGATCCAAAAGATAAAAAGTGTAATTGTAGAAGACGAATTGGCGGCACGGGAAGTACTCAAAAATTATCTGAGCAAATACTGTCCGCAGGTTGAGGTTATCGGTGAAGCGCAAAATATCAAAGAAGCCGTTCCGCTGCTCCATGAACTTCAGCCGCAATTGGTTTTTCTGGATGTCGAAATGCCTTTTGGGAATGCTTTTGACGTTTTGGAAGCCTGTAAAGATTTACATTTTGAAACCATATTTGTTACCGCTTTTTCTGAATATTCACTTCGTGCCCTGAATCAGAGTGCCGCGTATTATCTTTTAAAACCCATTAGTATTGAAGAACTGATTGTGGCAGTCAATAAAGTGCAGCATCAGATCATGAATCATGAAATCTTCAACAGAAATAAAATAATTGTAGCAAATTTTCATGAACAGAAGCCTGAAAAACAACAGGTGATTCTGCCAACACTCGAAGGTTTTGAAGTGGTCAGGATGGAAGAAATTGTACGCCTGCGCGGTAACGGAAACTTTACCGATTTGTATCTGAGCAGCGGAAGTAAAAAAATGGTCTGCCGTTTCCTGAAACATTTTTCAGAAATTCTGCCCCTGCCTTTTATCCGGGTTCATAAATCGCATATTATCAATATCAATTGCGTGAAATCGTATAACAAAGGCGGAATTGTTACCCTTAATGATGGCGCTGAAATTGAGGTTTCCCCAACGTATAAGGAAGAGTTCTTGAAGAACTTTAAATAGTGGGTTTGCCACGAAGGCGCTAAGACACAAAGTTTTTTTAAGCTTGTGGAATTTGCTCGCAAAGACGCAGAGTCGCAAAGTTTTTTAATAGCCCCTAGCTTTAGCTAGGGAATTGAAGTTGATATCAAAAGGGCTTTAGCCAAACCTTAAAGTTTGGCTAAAGCCCTTTTCTCTGTGTTTATATTTTCATCCAGCTAAAGCTGAACGTTATTGAATTTAATACAGTACACTTTGCGACTCTGCGACTTTGCGAGATTAAAAGAAAACCTTTGTGTCTTAGCGCCTTCGTGGCAAAAAAAACTACAAATCAAATTCATCATCAACGGCCAGAGAATCATTTTGTACAGCTGTAGAATCCGGAGCCTTGATTCGTATTAATGAACGGGCATTTCCTGAAATGTAAAAAGGCAGCTGTCCAATGGTATCTTCAGGAATTAAAAGACCACGGCGGAACATCAGATTTTTTAAGAATTTTTGGTTTTTCAGAGCGAAATCTTTCAGATTACCTTCATCGTTAAACTGATACATGAATTTTCTCGGTTTCGGAATAATCGTGGCTAAGTACAAACATTCATCAACATTTAAAGCCGAAGGACTTTTCTGGAAATAAAAGTGACTTGCTTCTCCAATTCCGTATACATTAGGTCCCCATTCGATAATGTTGAAATAGACTTCCAACATTCTTTCTTTACTTACAATACGGTTGTTTTCTAAGATATACACTAAAAGAATTTCTTCCAGTTTTCTCGAAAGTGTCTTTTCTCTGGTCAGGAAGACATTTTTTATAAGCTGCATGCTGATCGTGCTGGCACCACGGGAGAATTTTTTCGTTCGGATGTTTTTTAGAATCGATTGTTTGAAGGCTTCATTAATGAATCCGCGATGAGAGAAGAAAGACGGGTCTTCTGTGGTTAAAACACATTTTCTCAGATAAGGAGAAATCTGATCTAATGGCGTGTAATTCGGATTGGCATTTCCAACCAGAACAGGTCTTTGAAGTACATTCTGAATAATAGCGCGATAGACAAATTCGCTGTTTAGTTTATTTAAATCGGCTTCGCCATATTTGGTAATTCGTAAATCTTCTTTATTGAGTTTACTGTCAAAAACCAGAGTATTGGGTTTGTTTTTATTGAATTTAAAGTCCAGTTTGTAATCAAAATTTCCGGTAGCCTGCATGCCCTGAAAATGCGTAAACAAACCATCAGGAAGTGATACAATGAAATCTTGTGCCTTCATTTTCGGGATGTCGACTTTTAAAGTGTAAACAGTATCTTTTTCGGTGTTATAAGAAATATACGGACGCAGTTTGATTTTATTAAGCGTCATAGTTGAGGTACTGTCAATCGAAATAAAATCGTCGCCCAGTAAAAAGCGGTAATCAAAGCGGGCATTTTTTATAACAACATCTTTGCTTGCAATTTTAGGATGATTGATTTTTAAGTTTGCAATAGAGGTAAAGCCGTCAAGATGAAATTCGCTGCCGCTTTTATCAATGTTTTCAATATTTAAACGAATGGAATCAAAGCTTGCTTTTAAATTATAGCGTTCATCGAGGTAAGGAACGCGAATGGCTCCGGTGTCTAAATTAAAGAAGCGGATATCGGCTTTCTGATTTCTCGGATCGGCAAAGCCTTTCAGGTTCCATCGCTGGTCAAAATCTTTGCTGACAACGTGAATGTTGGTTTCGAGCTGTTTGTTGCTTAAAACAAGTTTATTTATAGCTACATTGGTTTTTTTTCCATTGTCGTCAATTTTAAACTGAAAGTTTTCCAGATTCATATCGGTTGGAACCAGATTCAGGAGTTTGGAAATGATACGATAAGCAAAAGCACCGTATTTTCTTTTTTCATTACTTTCAGAATCCTCGTCACGGTTTCTTTTTAGGAAAGCATCGAAATTGCGGATCTTCCCTTTTTTTACTAATTGAATATAGCCTTTGTTGACTTTTAAAGTTCCTACCTGAACATCGCCAATGAGTAAATTGCTTAAACTGACACTGGTTTCAATAGTATTGATTTTTAAAAGAGTGTCGGCGTTTTTAGGAACCAGCACAACATCTGTTAGTTTAATAGTTGATAATCCGTCAAAAGAAGCTTCTTTAATCGAAAAATCACTGTTATAGGTAACAGCCATTTTGTGGGTCACTTTGGCAATGGCCTGTTTTAAAAGAGAATTACGGAAATAGTATAGTCCGATGCAAAGTACAAGTATTACTATTCCTAGTATTTTTAGTGCTTTGTATATTTTTTGTTTAGGAAAATTCATAGTGGTATTTTTATCAGAAATCAACCAAAAAGAATACTGGCTACATCTTCAATTTTAGCAACCAGTTCAATTTTGATTCCGGTATTTTTTAAGGCTATTTTATTGTATTTGGAAACAAAGATAGTGTCGAAACCTAATTTTTCGGCTTCCTGAATACGCTGGTCAACACGGTTTACCGGACGTATTTCGCCCGAAAGTCCTACTTCTCCCGCAAAACAAAAGCCTTTTCCAACCGGAATGTCTTCGTTTGAAGAGAGAATAGCGGCCACAACGGCCAGATCAATAGCAGGATCGTCTACTGAAATTCCGCCTGTGACATTGAGGAAAACGTCTTTGGCTCCTAAACGAAAACCGGCCCTTTTTTCGAGAACAGCCAGAATCATGTTTAAACGTTTAGCATTGTATCCTGTTGTACTTCTCTGTGGTGTTCCGTAAACGGCAGTGCTTACCAGTGACTGGATCTCGATCATCAGCGGACGCATGCCTTCGAGTGTGGTGGCAATCGCGGTACCGGATAATTCTTCGTCTTTGTGTGAAATGAGAATTTCAGACGGATTGCTTACTTCGCGTAAACCGCTTCCCAGCATTTCGTAAATTCCAAGTTCGGAAGTAGATCCAAAACGGTTTTTCAGAGAACGTAAAATCCGGTAAATATGATTTCGGTCGCCCTCAAACTGAAGAACAGTATCGACCATATGTTCCAGGATTTTGGGTCCGGCTATATTTCCGTCTTTGGTAATATGACCAATTAAAATAACGGGAATACTGGTTTCTTTAGCAAATTTGATCAGTTCGGCAGTAGTTTCCCTGATTTGCGAAATACTTCCGGCTGTTGATTCGATATAATCGGTATGTAAGGTCTGAATAGAATCAATAATGACAATTTCAGGCTGAATGGCTTCAATCTGTTTGAAAATATTCTGTGTTTTGGTTTCAGTGAGTATATAACAATTATCGCTGTTTGGCGTAATTCGTTCCGCACGCATTTTGATTTGTTTCTGACTTTCCTCGCCTGAAACATACAGGGTTTTATAAGGTAATTTTAATGAAATTTGAAGTAAAAGTGTACTCTTTCCAATTCCCGGTTCACCGCCTAAAAGTGTTAAAGATCCCGGAACAATTCCGCCTCCCAAAACACGATTTAATTCTCCGTCAGTAGTATTCATCCGAATTTCCTGAGTCGAATCGATTTCGTTTATTTTTAAAGGTTTTGGAGCCCTGCTGCTGGTAGAGGGTTCACTTTTCCAGGCTGTTTTTTCCTGTTTCTGGATGATTTCTTCGGCAATGGTATTCCATTCTTTGCAGGCATTGCACTGGCCCTGCCATTTGGCATATTGGGTACCGCAGTTCTGACAGAAAAAGGAAGTTTTAACTTTTGACATTATTTTGTTTTTTTAGCAAGGCTGTTCATCTGGTCAATTTTCTCATACATCAGGTCCTTGTTTAAATCTCCAATAGGTTCCATCTGGGAAGCATTCTGGTATTTTTTGGCAGCATGTTTAGGATCTCCCATTTTTTCATACATCAACCCCAGTTCGTATTCTCCGAGCATGGCTTTTGGGTAATTTACATTTCCAATTTCAGCCATTTTTCCTAATTCATCGTAGGCATTTTTTTTAAGGATAATATTTTCAATTACTTTAAAATCACTCATTCTAACCGGAATCTGAACGCCGAGGACTTCAGACATCATATTGTATTTTTTTTCCAGATAGTCAGCATAACCCGTTTCAAGAACAGCAATTTTATCGTTGTATTCGGCAGAATTTATTGGTCGGTAAACTTCAAAAATCTGATATAAAGCACTTGGAATAGAATGTAAAACTTCAGTATAATGTGTTGCATTCTTAAAAACTTCGTATTTATAATTAACTAACGGATTATTGGCAATTTTAATATTACCGGCTAATTTTTCAATCGGCTCTTTTATTTTTTTTATATCACCTTCTCCGGCAGAAAGGTAATAGAAGACCGGCTTTTGTATTTTGGCAAATTTTTCGGCTATACGAACTTCCATTTTTGGTGCCAGTTCAGGGCTTAAACAAATGTAGGCATCAAAAATCGGATTTTCTTTATACAGGTAAAAATTAGCAAAACTTGCTGTAACATCGTGCCCGGCAATAATTCTGAACGGTGAGGTACGGTATTTTTTCTCTACATACGGAATGAGTTCTGAAGCTATAAATTCGAAAAATTTAGCTCCTTTTTCAAAAGGTAAACCTTCATTTTGATCGATGGTGGTATCATCATATCGTTCCTCGTCTTTATTTTGGTGTACCCCTATGATAATCATTTCCGGAATATCGTCCCAGTAAGTCCCATAACTTACAGCTCCCGAAAAAGGATCAAACAGATAATCTCCGTCTAAAAGATACAATACCGGATATTTTTTATCTGATTTCGCATCGTAAGAGGCAGGTAATCCAATGGTTATTCTTCTTTCTTCCCCTAATTTTTCCGATTGAATGTTGTCAAATTTTTTCTGGGCAAAAACAGAAGCGGAAAACAGAGTTATCAGCAGGTAAACTTTTTTCATGATTTGTGGCATTTCAGTGAATTAAAAAGTATTGAAAATAGTAGGCAATATAATACTTTAATTTGCTTTTTGGTTAACGGGGTATCAAAAAAGCAATGATTTCTTACGCAGAGAGATTCGGATTAAGACAAAAGGATAACTGTTTGTACAAAAGTATTTTGCCAAAGCGGTATTGTAAAGTAAAAGTGGGAATAAATCTAGGTTAACGAATTGTCGTTTTCATTTGGAAATATAATCCAGGGTTTGAAAGTTTTGGCTTCCTCAAAATCCAGGGTTGCATACGAAATGATAATAATAATATCGTCTTTTTGAACCTTTCTGGCCGCAGGACCGTTCAGGGTGATTTCACCTGAGTTTTTTTCTCCTTTAATGGCGTAAGTTTCAAAACGCTCTCCATTATTAATATTAACAATAGATACTTTTTCGCCTTCAATAATATTGGAAGCTTCCAGTAAAGTTTCATCAATAGTAATACTGCCAATATAATTTAAATCGGCACCGGTTACTTTAACACGATGAATTTTTGATTTTATAACTTGAATTTGCATGCAGCAAAGGTAATTTAATTTAATGAAATGGTGTCAATTAACCTTATAGAATTAACAAATACCGCTATAAATGCGCGGTAGTTTTTGTCTTTTATTTTGTTATCTATGGGTAATAATGTGGATTCGTCAGCAATTACAAAATATTCGAGGTCAAATACCGGATTGTCTTTAAAGGCTTCTTCGACAAACTGAATAGTGGCTTCGGGCGTACTGTTTTGGAATAATTCCCGGGCTTCTGTCAGGACTTTATAGATTATAGAGGCCTCTTTTCTTTCTTCGGGAGTAAGGCGTTCGTTACGAGAACTCATGGCCAACTGATTGTCTTCCCGAAAAATTGGACAGCCGACAATATTTACCGGCAGATCGTTTTTCTCGACCATTTTTTTAACAATCTGAAGCTGCTGGAAATCTTTTTCGCCAAAATAAGCATTGGTTGGTCTGACGATTTCGAACAAACGTTTTACGATGGTTCCGACTCCGTTAAAATGACCGGGTCTGAATTTCCCTTCCATCTGATTTTCGAGGCCGTCAAAGTCAAAAGACTGTGAGATGGTATTTCCTTCGTAAATATCCTCAACCGATGGGGCGTACAAAATGATTTTATCACTTAATCCTCTCATTTTCCTGACATCTTCTTCAAGAGTACGAGGGTATTTTTCAAGATCTTCAGGATTGTTAAACTGGGTCGGATTTACAAAAATGCTTACAACGGTATCGTCATTTTCTTTTAATGAACGCTGCATTAAAGCCAGATGTCCCTGGTGTAAAGCTCCCATAGTGGGTACAAATCCGATAGTTGAATTTGCGGTTTTGATAGTTTTTAAATAGGCTATCAGAGCTACTTTACCGTAGAAAATATGCATGGCGGTATTATTAAAATTTAGTGCAAACATAATATATTAGTTATAAACTGCATAAAATTTTGTAATTTTGCGACGTTTTTATTACCAAAAATTAAGTAAAATACTATTATGAAAGATAAGAGGATATTATACGTATCATCTGAAGTCGTGCCATATCTGGCTGAAAATGAGGTTTCTTTAATGTCTTATGACGTTCCTAAAATGATTAATGATCAGGGAGGTCAGATAAGAATTTTCATGCCAAGATATGGGAATATCAATGAAAGAAGGCACCAACTGCATGAAGTAATCAGACTTTCAGGGATGAATTTGGTAGTGAATGATTTAGATATGCCGTTGATTATCAAAGTAGCTTCGATTCCAAAAGAAAGAATCCAGGTATATTTTATTGATAATGACGAATATTTTAAACGTAAAGCCACTTTTGCAGATGAAGAAGGAGCCTTGTATCCGGATAACGATGAACGTTCTATATTTTTTGCAAAAGGTGTAGTTGAAACCGTTAAAAAACTAAACTGGGTCCCGGATATTATTCACGTACACGGGTGGCTGGCTGCGATGCTGCCTATTTATATGAAGCATTATTATAAAAATGAAGCTTTGTTTAATGATACGAAAATTATTACCTCGGTTTACGGTCAGTCGTTCGACGAAAATTTAGATATGGAGATGATCAATAAAGTGAAGTTTGACGGTGTACCGCACGAATCTGTTGCTGATCTGGAGACTCCAAATTATGAGAATATTTTAAAAGCCAGTATATTACATTCTGATGGAGTAATTATAGCATCTCCGAATGTTTCTTCAAGTTTAACAAAATTTATAGAATCTTCAGGAAAACCTTTTTTACCTTTCGCCGGGAAAGATGGGTTCGCTGATGCGTATACAAATTTCTACAGAACGTTTGGTCTTTAAAAATTAACTTTTATTATTAATATGTACAATACTTCTTTTATTAAGAAAATTCTATTAGCTGTTACAGTTGTTCTTTTCTGTTCTTGTGACAAAGATTTTAATGCACTGGGTGATGATTTGATTGGGGATGATAATTTTGGATTAGAATCTGAAAAGTATGATGTTCTGGCTTATAATCAGGAAGTAAAAGCTGTTCAGTCCAATTCTTTAACACTTAATGCTTTAGGTATTTACGATAGCCCGGTTTTTGGAACCACCACGGCAAATTACAATACACAGGTGGCTCTTACGTCTTATGATCCTACTATAGGAGAAGAACCCGTTATTGAAAGTGTAGTATTGAGCATTCCGTATTTCAGCCGTATAACAGAAACCAAATCTGACGGAACGCATACCTACGCACTCGATTCTATTTATGGAGCTCCTGAAGGAAAGCTTAATTTAAGCGTATATGAATCCGGTTACCAAATGCGCAGCAATTATGTAGATAATGGTGCGCAATTAACGCAGTTGTATTATACAGATCAGAATACAGACTTTTTTAGTGTTAAAAAACCTTATGGTTCTAAGGGGCGGTTAAATGATGATGCGGCGAAAGCTCAAAATGACGAGTTCTTTTTTGATGCGGGAGAGATAACAGATAAAACAAAGGACAGTGACGGTAAAGAAGTAATAACCCTGGTGGCGCCGCAGATGCGTTTAAATCTGAATAAGGACTTTTTTCAGGAAAAAATATTAAATGCTCCAACTGCAAAACTGGTTTCAGCGGATGTTTTTCAGGAGTATTTCAGAGGACTGTATTTTATGGTTGAAAAATCTTCAAGTACATCCAAGAGTAATATGGCGCTGCTGAATTTTGCCCAGGGTAAAATTACCATAAAATACAAAGCTAAAACGGCTATCACGACAGACAGTGAAAGTACCAAAGAAGATAAAACGATAGAAATCAGTCTAACGGGTAACAATGTAAATTTACTTAATGATGCTAAAGACTCTAATTACGAAACAGCCATAAAATCGCCGGATAAAACAAATGGCGATCCTTCTTTATATTTAAAAGGAGGACAGGGGTCTGTTGCTATAATTGAGCTTTTTGGGAATACAGATTTGTATGGGTATGATGAAGAAGGTTTAAGAAAAGAAGGTGCTAATAAAGTGCCGGATGCTTTAGATGAGATCAGACATAACTATACCTATAAAAACTGGCGTGTAAATGAAGCTAATTTGGTGTTTCATGTAGATGCAGATAAAATGGCGGCAAAAAATGCAGATAACCTGGCGACACAGGAACCTATCAGGGTTTATCTCTATAACTTAACAGATAATATTCCACTTGTCGATTATTCAACTGATGGCAGTTCAAGCAGTACAACTGATTCAAGATTGTCGAAAGTTATTTTTGGAGGTATCCTTACAGTAGACGGAACCACTAAAAGAGGGTCTACTTACAAAGTAAGAATAACCAATCATGTTCGTAATCTTATAAAAACTGCTACGGCAGCCAATGTAAAACTAGGACTGGTGGTTACAGACAATATTAGCATTATAACATCAAATAAACTGAAAAAGAGAGTGCTGATCGATAATGATCCGGCTAATCCAAATGAATATTTTTCAGACGTACCAAGAGCATCAGTTATGAATCCGTTAGGAACTGTATTGTTTGGTAATAACATCCCTTCAACAGATAAGACTAATTATGATAAACGATTAAGGCTCGAGGTTTACTATACGAAACCAAATTAATAATTTATATATGTGTGGAATTGTTGGATATATCGGTCACAGAGAGGCTTATCCTATTGTTATCAAAGGACTAAAGCGGCTTGAGTACAGAGGATATGATAGCGCCGGCGTTATGTTATATGACGACGGATCGGGCGTAAAACTATGCAAAACAAAAGGTAAAGTTTCAGACCTTGAAGTTAAAGCGCAGGAAGGTTTTACAACAAACGGAAATATTGGTATTGGGCACACACGCTGGGCAACCCATGGTGTTCCAAATGATGTTAACTCTCATCCGCATCTTTCTAATTCCGGTGATTTAGTAATCATTCATAACGGAATTATCGAGAATTATGCTCCTTTAAAAGAAGAGCTGATCAAGAGAGGATATACTTTTAAATCAGATACAGATACTGAAGTTTTAGTGAATCTGATTGAAGAAGTTCAGAAAAAAGAAAACCTGAAATTGGGTAAAGCCGTTCAGGTAGCCTTAAATCAGGTAGTGGGAGCTTATGCGATCGCTGTTTTTGATAAAAAGAACCCGAACGAAATTGTAGCGGCCAGATTAGGAAGTCCGCTGGCAATAGGTGTAGGTGAAGGAGAATATTTCATCGCTTCAGATGCATCTCCGTTTATCGAATATACTTCTAATGCAGTGTATCTGGAAGACGGCGAAATGGCGAATATCAGACTGCATAAACCTATCAAAATAAGAAAAATTAAAGACGACTCTTTAGTAGATCCTTATATTCAGGAACTTCAGATGAACCTGGAGCAGATTGAAAAAGGCGGTTACGACCACTTTATGCTTAAGGAAATCTATGAGCAGCCAACCGTAATTAAAGATACTTACAGAGGACGACTTCATGCGAATGAAGGGATTGTTCAGATGGCCGGTGTTGAGGATAATATCGAAAAATTCCTAAACGCAAACCGAATCCTGATTGTAGCCTGTGGTACTTCGTGGCATGCAGGTTTGGTGGCAGAGTATATTTTTGAAGAGTTTACCCGTATTCCGGTTGAAGTAGAATATGCTTCGGAGTTTAGATACCGAAACCCGATTATCAATAAAAACGATGTGGTCATTGCTATTTCACAATCAGGTGAAACTGCAGATACCATGGCAGCTATAAAACTGGCTAAAGAAAACGGCGCTTTTGTTTTTGGTGTTTGTAATGTAGTAGGTTCTTCTATTTCCAGAGAAAGTCATGCAGGAGCGTATACACATGCAGGACCCGAAATTGGAGTGGCTTCTACTAAAGCTTTTACTACGCAGATTACAGTTCTTACCATGATTGCACTGCGTTTAGGAAAAGCAAAAGGAACTTTGTCCAATACAGATTTCCATACCTATTTACAGGAACTGGAAATTATACCGGAGAAAGTTACAGAAGCGTTAGAAACCAATGACAGGGCAAAAGAAATTGCAGCTGCGTTTAAAGATGCTCCCAACTGTTTGTATTTAGGAAGAGGGTACAATTTCCCGGTAGCTTTAGAAGGAGCTTTAAAATTAAAGGAAATATCCTATATTCATGCTGAAGGCTATCCTGCGGCAGAAATGAAACACGGCCCGATTGCTTTAATTGATGAGCAGATGCCGGTTATCGTGATTGCACCTAAACAAGGACATTACGATAAAATTGTAAGTAATATACAGGAAATTAAATCGCGCAGCGGTAAAATTATTGCTGTAGTGACCAAAGGAGATATTCAGGTTCGTGAACTGGCCGATTATGTAATCGAGATACCGGAAACTTCTGATGCTTTATCGCCGCTTATTACTACAATTCCGTTACAGTTACTTTCGTACTATATTGCGGTTATGAGAGGATGTAATGTCGATCAGCCCCGTAATCTGGCTAAATCGGTTACAGTAGAATAAAAAAACAGAATATATAATATATTGATAAAGCGGAACTTAGGTTCCGCTTTTTTTGTTTGTAGGTTTGTGGATCTATAATGGTCTGCATAGGTACGTAAAACTCTTTTCGCATAAATCCTTTCACGTGTCATTACTGATAATTGAACTCTCTTTGTAGATTTATAGGTTTCAAAAAGGATATGGAATTATAAAAATCATAATCCTAAAAGTTTGTATTTATGAGTTTTGTGATAAAGATCTGGTTTGATATAGGTTTTTACAATGTTTATTGTTTAAGCCTGGTTTTTCAGATGAAAATTTCTGGAGTAATAATAAAAGAGACTAGAAAAAACAGCTTTATAAGCTGTTTTTTTTAGTGTATAGAAATCATTTTACTGTCTTTTAGTTGTTAAACTAAAACTTTTAGGGGTTATACTTCCGAAATGTTATAATAATCTTTGAAGAACAACTTGCATTACTGGTTTTTTCAGTAAGTGAGTAAGAGATGTCGAATCAGTTTATTGTGTATTTTAAGAAGTTTTGGTATTATACAATCTTTTTTCCATAAATAATCTGTTTTTTTGAATAAATAAGGTTATAAAGGTATATTTACAAGAATAATCTGTTTTTTATATATTAAAAAAAAATATACTTATCAAAATGAAAAGAAAAGAATTTAAGAATTGTTTTGCGATTATGGGGCTGCTTTGTTCGGGGATGTTTTATGGTCAGAGTCTGCCTATTGTAGGTTTTAATGATCCTGCTCATTATACAATAGGAATCTTCCCTGTTACAGGTTCATCGGGTTTAGAATTACAATGGTGGGGAGGGATACGTTTTGGAGACCGAACGGGTAAAAATGTTATGCAGATTACCAATGGAAATGTAGGTATTGGTACAGCGACACCTGCTGCGAAGCTTGATTTATACAGTACGGCAAAAACCGGTTCCGAAAACCTGTTAAGACTAAATGTAAGTGACGCTCCGGAAGATTATTTCAAAATTGTTAATCTTACTACCGTCGACGGGCAGTTTACGCCCAGTTTACAGGGATATCATGTTAGTGACAACAAGGCAGCGCTCCATTTTGCCGGGCTGATTGATTCGGCAAATGACAATGGCACAGTTCCGGTAATGACATTTGATTCCAGACTTAGTGATATATCGGTTGCCACAAGACCATTGTTTTCCTGGGAATCTTATGGAGCCAAAAAAATGATATTAAACGCCAATGGCAGTTTAGGTATCGGAACCACAACTACGGGTACTCATAAACTGGCTGTCGAGGGGTCCATAGCTGCGCGTGAAGTAAAAGTGCTGGCTTCAGGCTGGTCCGATTTTGTTTTTAAGAAAGAATATGAGCTGCCGACACTTGATGAAGTAGAACAGCACATCAAAGAAAATGGGCATTTAAAAGATATTCCAAGTGAAAAAGAGGTATTACAGGATGGTATTAATCTGGGAGAAATGAATGCAAAACTGCTGCAGAAAATAGAGGAAATGGCTTTGTATATCATTGAGCAAAACAAAGAAATGAATAAGCTGAAAGTACGTCTGGATAAAATAGAATCCGGTAAGTAAGTATAGGCAGGAGTAATGTTAAAAAAGCAAGATTTAGGATCTTGCTTTTTTTATTATCAAATTTTTTTTCTGACCAGTGTATTTTTATTAAATATTTAAAAAAACTGACAAAAATTATATGTATGCATAGTATTGTTGTGAATAAGTTAATACTATTTTGATTTTAATCCAATAAATTTAATTATGAAATAGTTAAAATTGTTTTAATAAAAGTGTATAATGTTGGTTTTTTTTAACGTTTTTTTATTAATATCAAAAATATTTGTATTTTGGCTATAGAAACTAATAAAGAACTAACCAAAAAATTAACCCTAATGAGAGTCTATTTGCTAATTATGTTGTTTTTCAGCGGAATTTCTTTTGCGCAGAATACAATTACAGGTTCTGTTACCGACAGTAACAAACAGTCTATTCCTGGTGCTAATGTTGTTGTGTCAGGAAGCAGCAGCGGTGTATCAACCGATTTTGACGGAACGTTCAAATTAACCACTAGTGCTAAACTGCCTTTTTCCATAAAGGTTTCTGCAGTGGGATTTGAAACTAAAACCATCAGTATTACAGCTGCTAATCAAAAAGTAAATGTGGTTTTGGCAGATGAAGAAACGAAACTGGATGAGATTGTGGTTTCGGCATCAAGAACCCCTGAAAGAGTTCTGGAGTCACCGGTAACTATTGAACGAATGGGGATTCAGGATATCAAAAAGACAGCTTCGCCTTCTTTTTATGATGGTCTGGAAAATATGAAAGAGGTACAGATGAATACCAGTAGTATGTCATTCAAGTCTATCAATACAAGGGGATTTGCTACGGTGGCTAATACTCGTTTTATGCAGCTGGTAGATGGTATGGATAATTCATCTCCGTTATTGAACTTTGTTTTAGGAAACATGATCGGGGTTTCTGAAGTTGATGTTCAGAGTGTGGAGCTTCTTCCCGGAGCTTCTTCGGCTTTATATGGAGCCAATGCATTTAATGGTATATTGTTTATGACCAGTAAAAGTCCTTTTACCAATCAGGGAATTTCGACTTATTTTAAATACGGAGTAACTTCACAGGAGGCTGCAGGTACAAATGGGTATTATGATTTCGGTATCCGTTTTGCGCACGCTTTTAATAAGTATTTTGCAGCCAAAGCAAACTTTACTTACATGCAGGCTACAGACTGGTATGCAACGAACTATGATGATAAAACCCGAGCAGGTATTGACAGAACAGATCCGGGGTATGACGGTATTAACGTGTACGGTGATGAAGCTTCGACAAACATTAAAGGTGTAGGACAAAAATTAGAAGCGATGGGATTGATTCCTGCGGGCGCATCTAATCTTCTGCCAAATACAACTGTCAGTAGAACGGGTTATAATGAAATAGATCTTACGAATAATAAAGCCTCAAATAAAAAGATTGACTTCTCTTTTCACGGACGGCCTTTTGGTGACGAAAGACTGGAGATTATCTGGCAGAGTAAATTTGGTACAGGTAATGCAGTGTATCAGGGAGCTAACAGATATTATCTGAATGACTTTTTTATGCAGCAGCATAAATTAGAGTTTAAAGGAAAAAACTTTTTCTTAAGAGGGTATACTACTTCTGAAGATGGTGGTCATTCTTATGATATGGTTTTTACAGGTATTAATGTAAATAGAAAATGGAAAGATGATAATACCTGGTTCGGACAGTATGCAGGAGCTTACATTCAGGGTACTCTGGCAGGTATGAGTCCGCAGCAGGCTCACGCAGCGGGAAGAGCTACAGCAGATACAGGTCGTTTTTTACCGGGTACCTCTCAGTTTAGTAAAGCCTTTAATCAGGTTATAAATGAAGAAGATGTCCTGTCTGGTTCAAAATTGGTGGATAATTCAAGAATTTATCATTCAGATGCCAATTATAATTTTAAAGATGAAATTAAGTTTGCCGAAATTCAGGTGGGAGGTTCTTTCAGATTGTATGAGCTGAACTCTCATGGAAGAATTTATACAGATGCAGATGGTCCTATTAATTACAATGAGTACGGAGCTTATACACAAGTGATGAAAAAATTTATAGATGACAGATTGAAGTTTACAGGTTCGATTCGTTATGATAAGTCTAAAAATTTTGATGGAAATGTTTCGCCGCGTTTGTCTTTGGTGTATTCTGCAGGAGAAAAGAAAAATCATAATTTCAGAGGGTCTTTTCAAACCGGTTTCAGAAATCCGTCAACTCAGGATCAGTATATTGGGTTTAATATTGGAAATGCCGTATTGCTTGGTTCTGCACCAGACAACCTGACCCGATTTAATGAAACTTTTAATCTGAGTGCAGAAGGTCAGTTGTATACAGGAAGCGCTACTAAAAATATGAATGGAGAAGATGCCTATGGAAATTCTTATCTGGCAAGTTCTGTGAGCGCTTTTTCTGCAATGGCGGGAACTAATCCGGTAGCCGCAGCGGCATTGTTAAAGAAATCAAGAGCCAATTATGTAAAGCCGGAAGAAGTGAAAGCTTTTGAATTAGGATATCGCTCTGTTTTCGAAGGATTCTCGATAGATCTTAACGGTTATTATAATATCTATAATAATTTTATTGGAAACTTAAATGTAATTTCTCCTTATTACGGAACAGCACAGGATAACCCAAATGTTCTGGCAGGCACTGCTGATCCTGGTGTACAGTCTATACGTGCTATTCAGAATGGTGAGTACAGAGTGTATCAGTTGTATACTAACTCCGAGGTAGAAATACATTCGCTGGGATTTGGAGTAGGGCTGTCTAAGAAAGTAATCGCTGATTTTGAGTTAGGGGTGAATTATAACTATGCTCAGTTTGATTTTGATCAGTCAAAAGACCCTAGTTTTGAAGCAGGATTTAATACTCCGAAACACAGGGTTAAAGTTTCTCTTGGTAATGAGAAATTATTTAAAAATTTCGGTTTCAATGTCAGCGGAAGATGGAACAGTGAATATGAGTGGGAGTCCAGCTTTGCGGATGGAACCATAAAATCAGCAACTGTAATTGATGCTCAGATCAATTATGGAATTCCAAAATTAAAATCAGTAGTAAAATTAGGAGCTGCTAATATTGGTGGAAAAGAGTACTATCAGGTTATTGGAGCCGGATTGATAGGTCAGCAGTATTTCGCTTCGTGGACTATTAATCCGTAATCATAATCTTTGACCAATTAAATAATGGTTATTTGCTTTTCTTAAAATGAACTTTTGAAAAGAATAATTTAAAAATATAGCATCATGATAAAAAATTTCAAATGGCTTGTATTGGTTTCGTTAACCTTTATGGCTTGTAATAGTGACGATGAGACAACGGCTGCTGTTGACTCATCTGATGGGCAGCCTCTGACTTCCGGGTCTGCTGATTTTTCAAAATACGTCGCGTTAGGGGATTCCTTTGCGGCTGGTTTCAGTGATAATGCCTTGTTTATAAAAGGACAGGAAGGGGCATATCCTAATATTCTGTCGCAGCAGTTTGCTTTAGTTGGAGGAGGAGAGTTTAAAACACCTTTTGCAAATGATAATATTGGAGGTTTGCTGCTGGGAGGAAATGTTATTTCTGGTCCTCGTTATTATTTTAATACTACTGTAACGGCTGATCATCCTGAATCAACAGTTGATCCGGTAGCCGGAACACCAACTACAGAAGTTACGGCTCATTTGTCAGGGACTTTTAATAATTTAGGGGTTCCCGGTGCTAAAAGTTTTCATTTGTTAGCGCCTGGTTATGGAAATGCTGCGGGAGTTGCGACAGGAACGGCAAATCCGTATTTTGCCCGTTTTGCATCCAGTGCTACAACCACAGTTCTGGCTGATGCCTTGAGTCAGAATCCTACCTTTTTCTCTTTATGGATTGGAGGTAATGATGAATTAGGTTATGCGACTGCCGGTGGAGATCCAACAGTAAATCCGTTAACACCTCCCGCAACTTTTGAAGCAGCTTATAAAGGCCTGGTTGCTCAGCTGGCTTCCGGCGGCAGAAAAGGGGTTATTGCGAATCTTCCTAATATTACGACACTTCCTCATTTTCACGTGATCGCTTATAATCAGTTAAAGCAGTCTAATTTGACTGTTAACGGAGTTAGTCTGGTTGGTGCTTTAAATGCTCAGTTGTATAGTCCGCTTCATAATGCGTTGGCTTATTTGGGTCAGGGAGACAGAATTCAGCTTTTGTCTGCAACAGGTAATAATCCGCTATTGATTACAGATGAAAATCTACCGGATTTGTCGGCCAGTTTAAAAGCAGTTTTAATGGGTGGTGGATTAGATGCAACTACAGCTACCGTAATGGGGCAGATTTTTGGAAGAGCAAGACAGGCAAAATCTACTGATCTTATTGTTTTAGGTGCTTCTTCCAGAATTGGTAAAGTTCCGAGTGTTGCTGCTGACGGTGTTGCTTCGCCTTCGCCTTTATTGTCACAATTGGGAGTTACTTTTCCTCTGCCGGACAGATATGTTTTACTGCCTTCGGAAGTGGCAGAAATTGAAACAGCTACTACTGCTTACAATTTAGTAATTAATGCAGCGGCTGAGGCAAATGGTCTGGCTATTGTTGATGCTAAAAAGATTATGGATGATTTAAATACTTCAAATGGAGTTTCTATGAATAACTTTACGCTGAAAGCTACATTTGTTACCGGAGGGATGTTTTCTTTAGATGGCGTTCATCCTTCTCCAAGGGGATATGCTTTTATTGCTAATAAATTTATCGAAGCAATTAATGCTAAATATGGTTCTAATTTAAAAGGTGTGGATATTGGTAATTATCAGGTCCTGTTCCCAAAGCAATTATAATTAAAGATATTTCTAACTTTTGAAAAAAACCGCTTCTGTTTAAGATGAAGCGGTTTTTTCTTTTATTAAAAAAATGCCGTTTTGGTTATTTTTTGAGCTAGTTTTATGAATCAAACAAAATCATGGTATTTTTTATGAAAAAAAAATTGATTTTATATTTTAAAAAATTATCTTTGCGCTCTGAAAAAAGAGGTATTTTCGATAAACCTAAATAGCTATTTAATAAATACATAAGTAATGTCAAAAGTAATAGGAAAAGTTGCTCAAATCATTGGACCAGTAGTAGACGTAGTTTTCAACGGTAAAGATGTTGAACTTCCAAAAATTTATGATTCACTAGAAGTCACTAAAAAAGACGGAACTTTATTAGTTCTAGAAGTACAATCTCATATTGGAGAAAACACTGTTCGTACAATCTCTATGGACTCTACGGACGGTTTGTCAAGAGGCTATGAAGTAGTTGGAACTGGTAATCCAATCCAAATGCCAATCGGTCCGGATGTATACGGAAGATTATTTAATGTTGTTGGAGATGCCATTGACGGTTTAGGTAATTTACCAAAAACTGGAGAAAACGGTCTGCCAATTCACAGACAAGCTCCTAAATTCGAAGATTTATCAACTTCATCTGAAGTTTTATTTACAGGTATCAAAGTAATCGATTTGATTGAGCCTTATGCAAAAGGAGGAAAAATTGGATTGTTCGGTGGTGCTGGTGTTGGTAAAACAGTATTGATTCAGGAGTTGATCAACAATATTGCAAAAGGTCACGGTGGACTTTCAGTATTCGCTGGAGTAGGTGAAAGAACACGTGAAGGAAATGACTTGCTTCGTGAGATGTTAGAGTCAGGAATTATTAAATACGGTGATGATTTCATGCATTCTATGGAAAATGGAGGATGGGATTTGTCTAAAGTAGATATGCCGGGAATGAGAGAGTCTAAAGCTACTTTCGTTTTCGGACAAATGAATGAGCCGCCTGGAGCTCGTGCGCGTGTGGCGCTTTCAGGATTATCTATCGCTGAGTATTTCCGTGATGGAGCTGGATCTGACCAAGGGAAAGATGTATTGTTCTTCGTTGATAACATCTTCCGTTTTACTCAGGCAGGTTCTGAGGTATCAGCTCTTTTAGGACGTATGCCATCTGCGGTAGGTTACCAGCCGACATTAGCAACTGAGATGGGGGCAATGCAAGAGCGTATTACCTCTACAAACAAAGGATCTATTACATCTGTACAAGCGGTTTACGTTCCTGCGGATGACTTAACTGACCCGGCGCCGGCTACAACTTTCGCGCACTTAGATGCTACAACTGTATTGTCTCGTAAAATTGCTGAGTTAGGTATCTATCCTGCGGTTGACCCGTTAGATTCTACTTCAAGAATCTTGACTCCACACATCTTAGGAGATGAGCACTACAACTGTGCACAAAGAGTTAAAGAAATTCTTCAAAAATACAAACAATTACAAGATATCATCGCGATCTTAGGTATGGAAGAGTTATCTGAAGAAGATAAACTTGCAGTATCCAGAGCACGTCGTGTACAGCGTTTCTTGTCTCAGCCATTCCACGTAGCAGAGCAATTTACAGGTATTCCGGGTGTATTAGTTGATATTAAAGATACTATCAAAGGATTTAACATGATTATCGATGGTGAGTTAGATCACCTTCCGGAAGCAGCTTTCAACCTGAAAGGATCTATTCAGGATGCAATCGAAGCCGGAGAGAAAATGTTAGCTGAAGCATAATCAAGCATAGCTTGACAAACATCAAAAAATAAAAATTCCAAATTCCAAAATTGGGATTTGGAATTTTATAATTTGGAACTTAAAAAAAAGTTATGATTTTAGAAATAGTATCACCAGAGGCTAAATTATTCTCAGGAGAAGTTACTTCGGTTACTTTACCGGGAGTTGATGGAAGCTTTCAGATTTTGAATCATCACGCACCGATTGTTTCTATTTTAGAAAAAGGAATAATTAAAATTGCAGCTCCTGGCTTCAGTTTTTCTAAAGAGGTAGCTGATAAATTTACGAGAGTTAATGATCAGACTTATACATTAGCAATCACGTCCGGAACAATTGAAATGAAAGACAATAAGATAATTGTTTTAGTTGACTAAGACAATTTTAAAATAAGTTAAAAGCCAGATAGTTATTGTCTGGCTTTTTTTATTTTCCTATTTTTGAAGCATTAGAATCTCTTTATAAAATATTGATTTTGTTGTAAAGATTTAGTAAGTCTTTATGTTTTCGCTTTTTCTGTAAGATTAAGCGACAAATTTTTATGTCAAATTTTATAAAGAATACCTATGAAAAATATATCAAAAATCGCTGTTCTCGGGGGTGGCGGAAAAACTGGAAACTATCTGGTAAACCAGTTACTGAAAGAAGGATTTAGTTTAAAACTATTACTTAGAAATCCTGAAAAATTCGAAATAAAGAGTGATAGAATCGAAATCATCAAAGGTGATGCTCTCCATTTTGAAAACATAAAATCGTTATTAAAAGATTCTCATGCTGTTTTGAGTACTATCGGCCAAAGAAAGGACGAGCCTTTGGTTGCAGCTGAAGTCACAAATCATGTTTTAAAGGCAATGAATGAATTCGGAATTGAGCGTTATGTTTTGCTCGCCGGACTTAATATAGATACTCCTTTTGATAAGAAAAGCGCAAAAACGATTATGGCAACAGATTGGATGAAAGCTAATTTTCCGATAATTCAGGAAGATCGTCAAAAAGCCTATCGGCTTTTAGAAGAAAGCGATGCAAATTGGACACAAGTTCGCGTTCCTTTTATTGAGTTTACAGACAATAGTTCTGAGATAATGGTAAATCTGGAAGACTGTTTAGGAGATAAAATCTCTGCTTTAGGCATTTCGAAGTTTATGATTAAAGAAATGACAGAATCTAAATACAGCAGACAATCTCCTTTTATCAGTAATTTATAAAAGTAAATTTACAACAGCGGATTATTCAATCCGCTGTTTGTTTTATTGCAGCTTCAATTTCTTAATTTTACTTTATGGAACTACCTGAAAACCTAAATCAGAAACCGGAGAGTTGTAAAGAGAATAATTCTTTTCAAAAACGTCCGGTTTTCAATAATCTGATTGATTTCTTTTCTGATGATTACATTGGTTTTTCAAAATCTGAAATTATATCAGGGAAGGTATCTGCTAATCTTCTTGAAAATAGATTTTTCCAGAATGAGACCGCATTTTCCGGACTTATTTCGGAGAATGATTCACTTGTTGAAATCGCAGAGGATTTTATAGCAGATTTTCATAACGCAGAAGCGGCTTTAATGGTTGATTTGAACTTGAATATCAATGCTGTTTTTTTTGACGCTCTAATGCAGGAAAACGATGTTATTTTGTATGATGAATTATGTTGTGTTTTGTTAAAAAACGGAATTGAAGAATCGAAAGCTAAATCATTTAAATTCATTCATAATGATGTTGAAGATTTGGAGCAGTTTCTCCTCAGATTTCCCGGTTCAAATATTTATATTATTACCGAAAGTGTTTTTTCTCTGGATGGAGATAGTCCTAATCTGGAAGAATTAATTTTGCTTTCAGAAAAATATGGTTGTTATTTAATTGTTGATGAATCTTCTGCACTGGGAGTTTTTGGAGAGAAAGGAGAAGGTCTGGTTCAGCATTTACAGTTATCTAAGAGCGTTTTTGCCCGAATTTTGAATTTTGAGAAAGGGCTGGGATGTTCCGGTTTTGCGTTTTTGGTCTCAGCTGAACAAAAAGAATATCTTGTAAATTTCTCAGAAAATTTAATACGACGTGCCGCTTTGTCTTCACATTTGACGGCGGGAATTTTGACAGCTTATCAGCAATTGAAAGTTGAAAATGAAGCTGTCAAAAAACTTCGTCAGAATATTGTGTTTTTTAATCAGCAGAAAAATTTATTGGGTTTAAAACCAATGTTCGTTCCCAGTAAATCGGCGATTCATTCTGCTATTGTACCGGGTTATGAAAATATAAAAGAATTGAAGATAAAACTTCAGTTAAAAGGTTTTGATGTACAGTCCCTTCTGCCGCCTTTGGTTCCCGAAGGTCAGGAAAGACTGCGTTTGTGTATTCATAGTTATAATTCTCACGAAGAAATTAACAGGGTTTTGGAATTGATCAGAGATTTTATTTTTTAAGTATGGAAGAAGATTTTAAGTTTATTAAAAGTTACCAGTATTCTACAGAAGCTCAAATATTTTGCGGTAAACTGGAATCGGAGGGAATTGAAGTGTATCTGAGAGATAATCATGTTGTAGATTCAAACCCTCTTTAAAGTAATGCAGTAGGAGGAGTAAAGCTTTTTGTTAAAAGTGAAGATTTTGAAAGAGCTGAAGAAATACTGGCAGCCGTTAGTCAATATTCATTAGACGAAAAAAATATGATTGCGGGGCAGAAGAAGTTCACATGATAACTTCTGTCAGAGATGTAAAGTCTCTTTTTGCATTTATTTTTTCATTGCTTTTTGTTTTAATGCCTTTTTATCTTAAATATCGATACCAATGCAATCGTTGTAAGGCAGAATTCCGAATTTAGTATGCTTTGATGTTTTGTTTTTACTGCATTTAAAAAAAAGATAAAGAGTATTGTAACGTTTTGGTGATTTGATTACTTACGCACTGTATTCAATAAAACTAAGTGATACTTAGACAATTTCAATTGCTCATTTTAAAACAAGAAAAATGAAAACTAACAAAACAACCTTTCAATCCATCTTAACTGTTTTTTTATTCTTTTTTACTGCCGTTATTTTAGGGCAGTCGCAATCATTAAAACTTGAAAATTCACTTCTGTGGGAAGTTTCAGGAAAGGGGCTTAAAAAGTCATCCTATTTATACGGAACCATTCATATGATTTGTTCAAAAGATTATTTTTTGTCGGAAAAGGCGAAAAAAGCATTCGGTTTATCAGATAAATTATTTCTGGAAATCAATTTTACGGATCCCAATGAAATGAGTCAGATGCAGCAGCTGGCCATGGGGAAAGAGCCGCTTAGTAAAAAATTAAGTCCGGAACAGCTGGCTAAATTAGATGTTATTTTGAAAAGAAGTGCAGGAATGACTGTGCAGCAAGTAGACAGTTTTAGTCTTTTAACGGTTTTGAGTTTAATTTCTATGAAAAGTTTTGGCTGTACAGATTTGAAGTTTTATGAAATGGAATTTTCGGGATTGGCAAAACAAAGAAATAGTACAGTTTCTGGTCTTGAAACCGTTAAGACCCAATTTGAAATTCTTGAAAATGCGTATTCAAATGATGAGATTTTAAAACTTCTGGAAGAATCAACCGCTGAGGAAACAACGGATTTGGTAGAGACTTATAAAACTGAAAATATCAATGAGATGTATGCATTGACAACGGATGTAAAAGTAACCAGCGAGAAAACTAAAAAGCAAATTCTGGACAATAGAAATTTAAACTGGGTGAAAGTTATGCCTGAACTAATGAGTCAAAACGGAATTTTCTTTGCGATTGGAGCGGCACATTTGGGAGGCGAGTATGGAGTTGTTAATTTGCTGAGAAAAGAAGGATATACCGTAAACCCCATAATGAACTAAATCTGTTTTGAAAGCAAAGGAACAAGAGTTTTTGGATCGGATAGAATGCCATAAAGGAATTTTGTATAAAGTTTCTAAAATGTATATGGACAATTCTGATGATCAGCAGGATCTATTTCAGGAAATTGTTTGTCAGCTTTGGAAATCGTATGATTCGTTTCGAAATGAAAGTCAGTTTTCAACATGGATGTACCGTGTTGCTGTAAATACAGCAATTGTTTTCCTGAAAAAGGAAAAGCGAAAAGTAGATAAGTATGCTGTCATTTCGGATAATATCAGACAGGAAGAAGGAGATTCGCACATTAAAGAAAGTCAGATTGAACATTTTTACAAAGCAGTTCAAAAACTTGAAAAAATAGATAAAGCGATCATTTTTTACCAGCTAGAAGGATTTTCCCATAAAGAAATTGGTGAAAATCTGGGGATTTCAGAAGGAAATGCAAGGGTGAAATTAAACAGAGCTAAAGAAAAATTAAAAGAAATTATTAAAAATCAAGGATATGGATTTTAACGATATACAAAATGCGTGGGATAACGAAAAGCCCGAAAATGTTACACTGCCAGTAAATTTGGAGAAAATACAATTGGCCAACACTCCATTGGATAAGATTAGAAAAAATTTAAAGAAAGAATTTGTTTACCAGGTATCTTCGATTGTTTTTGTTGGAATTGTTCCTTTGTTCCCTGGCTTTTCTCCTAAAATTACTTTTTTTTATTATTTATTATTCAGTTTGTTTACCGCTGTTTGTGTTTATTATTTAACAAAGCTTTATTTTTTTTATAAAAGATTAAATAATATAACTTTAAGAACCAAAGACAGTCTTTACGAAACCTATTTTGATATCCGGCTAAACATGGAGCTGTATAAAACATTTGGTTTTGCTTTAACACCATTTTTAGTACTGTATTTGTTAGGGTTTTATTATTACAGGTTTTATAATACCCGCGGATTTTTTGATTTGGAATTTTCCAATAGTGAATTAATCGGATTCTTTTTAATAGTAGTTTTTGTAGTGCTGTTTATGGGGATTTCTTTAGAATGGTGGGTTCATAAGTTCTATGGAAAATTTGCTGAGGAGATTAAAAAAGTAATTGATGAATTAAAGGAAGAGTAAAAAGTAATTGGGATAATTTATACAAAAAAAATCCATCTGTGAATACCAGATGGATTTTTTGTATTGGAATATTTTATTATTATTTAAATATAACTTTTCGG